>NZ_JBQPVW010000003.1:0-546452 GCF_052712805.1 Fodinibius sp. AD559 | reverse complement strand
AAGAGTCAAATCGACAGTTTAGAGCAAAAAGTTGATTCTGCAGAAGTGGTAGCTGAGAAGGCTGAGGAAGATATAGAACGGGCCGAAGAAAAGCTGGAAGAAGAGAACTTGGATGAAGCAGAAAAGCGCGAGAAAAGGCAACAGTTAGAAAAAGCTAAGCAGCAACTCTCTGAGCTGGAAAAGATGCTCGAAAATGAAAGAGCAAATTTGCAAAATGCTCGAGAAAAAGTTGAGGAGCTAAAAGGTGATAAGTCTGATGCTGAAAATACAGAAGAGGAAAGCGAAAACGAAGAAGAGAAAACTGAGAATGAAGATGATGAGGCCGATGATAATGAGAACGGTCAATAGTTATTGAATGGTGCAATAGAGCAGAAAAGGTCCGAAAATTCTTTCGGGCCTTTTCTTTTTGAAGGGGTTAGGTTATTCGCAAATATAAGTTCGTGATTTCCCCGAATTTGGGCTTCTGTGTTGATGAAGAAGAGCAAAAACGGTTATAGTTTCTTCTTTGACAAATAGATAAAAAAGGAAACGGCTGGGTTGCAGCTATTGGGTTAGAACTCCTGCAACCCAGCAGGGTAGGGATAGAGGTTTTCAGGTCACACACTTTTGTGGATTATAGTTTTCTTTGCAGTTTTGAATATACCACCTAATTTATGGTAATTAGCGGGTAGTTATATAATATAGGTTCTAAAAACAGGACGTAAACTATGAAAAAGTTAAAGTTGGCAACTGTTTTGGTTTTGACTCTGGTTTTGGTGTTACTTGTGGTCCAAAATACTACGTCTGTTCAGGCACACTTTCTTGGGTTTTCCACAGAAATGTCGTTAGTCGTGCTGCTTTTTTTAACCGGGGCATTAGGTTTTGTCTCAGGATTAGTACTTGGGTTTCTGTTAAAAAGCAGGGGCGGGCAGTCTACCAAAGAGCAACAAAAGAATTAAAGCAAGTATTAGTTTTGATGACGTTGCAAAAGTGCTTATTCATCAAGCCTTACGTTTTTTGCATAAAGATAGGCTTGGGTTACGTTCACAAGTCATATTTATAGATATCCAACATATATAATATTGGTTGTTATACATGGGATTTGAACAGTTGTTAATTTTTGTCGTGTTATTATGTGCCTTTATCGGCTTGGTGATTGATCTGTGGAGCCCGGATGGTATCTTGTTGACGGCCCTGGCTATTCTCACAATCAGCGGGGTGCTCAGCCTTGAGCAGGCTTTCCAGGGATTTGCCAATACGACCTTAATAGCGCTGGCCACTCTATATGTAGTGTCAGCCGCAATGCGGGAAAGCGGAGCGCTGGACCGGGCCAGTGCCTTTATTCTGGGAGAGGAAACACGCAGTATTCAGCGAATTTTGCTGCGCTTATGTCCCAGTGTATCCCTGTATTCAGCATTTTTAAATAATACGCCCGTTGTTGCTATGGGGATTCCTGCTATCAGGCAATGGGCCTTGAAAAAAAATATTATCGTATCAAAGTTGCTTATGCCCCTTTCTTACGCCGCTATTTTGGGAGGGCTCTGTACGTTAATTGGGACCAGTACCAACTTGATTACCCACGGACTGTTGCAAAGTCACGGATTTGAGGGACTTTCGTTTTTTGAGCTGGCCTGGGTCGGCGTTCCCTGTGCCGTGGTAGGACTGGCGTACATCGTTTTTATCTCTCCCCTACTAACTCCGGCCCGCCGGGATATCCGGTATGAAGAGGAAAAAAGACGGAACCTGTTATTAGAGATTGAAATAATAGAAGCAGCAGACGTGATTGGGAAAACCATAAAAGAAGCAGGGCTGGATGAGTTTCAGGCTTTTTATCTTTCCCGTATTAATCGCGACGATCGTGGAATAGCTCCCGTACCAAAAGACGAGCAGCTTCACCAAGGCGATCATCTTTTGTATGCTGCTAAAGGCGGTATTGCCGCCAAAGCACCCGATTTGTCCGATTATACCGGGGTTCAGATTGTGCAACAGCCACCGAGAGATATTGAACGGGAAGATAAGCCAGAACGGGAGCTTCACCATGTTGTTGTAAAAGAAGGATCGCCGTTGGTGGGGGCCACGGTAGAAGAAGCTAAGCTCCTCGAACAATTCGGAGCTGCCGTAACAGGCGTGCGAAGAAGCGGAAAACGTGTTGACCAGCCCCTTGGACCATTTGTGCTGCATTCCGGAGATGTATTACTTCTTGATACAGGGTCTGGATTTCACGAGGCCTATGAGGATACGACGGATTTTTTCCTCACGAGTGCGGCCGGTGGTGAAGCAGCCGGGGCCGCAGAAAACAATGAAAAACGTCGGTCAGGAGGGAAAGACTTGTACATTTCGGTAGCAGTGTTAGTGGGCATCATATCACTGGTCGTGGCAGGAGTTGTACATATAGCGTTGGCCGGTATTTTGGGGGTCGCGGCATTGTTGAGTTTTAATGTTATTAAAGCCGGCGAAGCTCGAAAATCAGTAGACTGGACTGTCTTAATCGTTATTGGTGCCGCCATTGGTCTGGGCAAAGCTGTAGAGGTGAGCGGAACGGCCGAACTCATTGGAAGGTGGATGGTGGATCTTACCAGCGCTTATGGCCATCGAGCGGTGTTGGCCGGGGTTGTTATTGTTACAGGTCTGCTTACTGAAATTATTACCAATAACGGTGCGGTAGCACTGATGTTTCCGATCGCCTTATCCGTTGCCGAAACCCAGGGGATTGAAGCTCGCGGCCTGTTTATTGCTATTACTCTTGTGGCATCGATGTCGGTGATCACCCCTATCGGCTATCAGACAAATCTTATGGTCTATGGCCCCGGTAACTATAAGTTTACCGATTTTTTTAAGGTAGGTTTTCTTCTTGAATTGATGCTGTGGACGCTGGTCATTATCCTGGTTCCCATCTTTTGGCCGATGTAATTAATTGAAAACCCTCTACTTTAGTGGTCCGGAAAATGGAAAAGCTTATACTACGGAAACTACACAGATAGGCCATAACAATTGAATATTTGAGAGAGGATTACATGACGAGAAGCATCCGCGCTGCGAACGGCGCGCGTGTAGAACTGCGTAGCCTCTCAGTAGCTAAAGACGGGCCGGAGCTATAAAGAACTACTTGAGTACTTCTGGGAGCATCGTATTAAAATGTAACCAAATTACTGAGCGCAGTTGTTTATCTTGCTGGGAGAGGAAGAATGTATTGGGTGCACGTGTTGAAGCGCTGCTATTGGATGTCCTTTTTCTTGCAGTCCACGTATTATCTTTAATTTATGTCCTCAGCTCCCCAGTATATCGATTAGGATGTGAAACTGTCGGTTTTTTCTTAAGGAAAGAGCTACAAATGTTGCTCAATGGTGAACTCAGAGAGCAATTCCTTACAGATTAATAACAGTTTATAGCACTTCTTAATTACCATTACATCCAATATACCTCCCCTTTAAACATCCGTTTTAAGATTCTATCTATTAAAGATACATGGTCTAAGCTTAGCAGATACTACCGCAAATCATCATAAAATACATCCCTTTAGTATATTAGCTAACCAAATAAATATATAACGATTTGCCTATAAATATATAACGATTTGCCTATAAATATGTAACGATTTGCCTATAAATATGTAACGATATATTCTTACATATTTATATACTGAAGAAACTCACCTTATCCATTTTCTATAGCCCTATAGGCTCGCACTTTTGATTAAGTGCGGGCCTATTCTATTTTGGCATGAGACTTAACAAAAGTTAACTATTTTATCGTCATCGGTAAGGATGAGATAATGTTCCTTTAGCATATTTTCTAACCAAATAAATATGTAACGATTTACCCATAAACATGTAACGATTTATTCATGTCAACTTCATATAATGAAATAACCAACATGATGTATCTCTGATACCATACTTCCCTGAACTAAAGGCTCGCACTTTTGATTAAGTGCGGGTCTATTTTATTTTAATATTTTACTATATAATATTATTTGGAGACAGGACAAATTCGACGAAGCATCCGATCGGTTGGGCCTAATTTGGGATAAACCGCCAGGCATTACGTTGTGGTAATTATGTTTATATAGTTTCTTTCGTTAATTTCCGATCAAAGCCTAATAAGGGCAGATTATGAAACTATATATTAAATATATGGTTAGCCTGCGTTGCAAGATGCTGGTTAAGGAGGAGTTGAATAAGCTCGGCATAGACTGTGTATCAGTAGATCTTGGGATGGTCGAAATTGAGGAAGACATTACCGAAGAACAGTTGGAAACCCTCGGGAAGAATTTAGAGAAAGCCGGGCTGGAATTACTCGACGACAAAAAGAACATCCTTGTCGAAAAAATTAAAAGTATCATTGTGGAAATGATCCACTACGAGGATGAAGTTCCGAACGTAAATGATTCCGATTATATCAGCGAAAAGCTGGGATACGATTATACCTACCTTTCCAATACGTTCTCGGAAGTGAAGGGGATTACCATTCAGCAGTATATCATCAAGCACAAGATTGAAAGGGTTAAAGAACTACTGTTGTATGATGAGTTAACCCTGACCGAAATCGCCCACAAATTGCACTATAGCAGTGTTGCCCATCTATCTAACCAGTTTAAGAGTATAACCGGCCTGACGCCTACCTATTTCAAAGAGATGAAAGAGAAAAGGGAAAAGAATCTCGAGGATCTGTAATATATATAACATCCATTCAAAAAATATGTAATGGTTGTCTGCTGTAATATAGACATATTTTTTCAAATTGTGCTACTTAACAACCATTAATAGGCAGAGAAGCCAATGCAATTTCTTTCATGTCTATGATATGGCAATAGCATGATCATCTGGTTTTAACCACAGATAAATAGCTGTAATCTTATAATGAAATCCATTTTATGATGAGAAAACTTATCACCACTATCTTGGTCGTATTTGCCATTCAGTCTGTTGCTTTTGCGCAGTCAGTGGATGTTACTGAAACATTTAAGAAGAGCTTTAACGAAACTGTTCAGAAAGTCCAAAGCACTGAGGATGCAGACGAAAAACGAGTGCTGCTAAACGAATCATTCAGCAAAATGATCGTGGCAATCGAGCGTATTGAATCAAAAGCGAACCTTTCTAAAGAGGAAAGCGCCCAGCTTGAATCTTTTAAGAGCGAAATACAAGATAAAAAGAGTGAGTTAAATGGAACGGATGGTTTTGACAAAGTACTGGATAAAAACCTCAACGACTTCTCTGATTACTCACAACAGTATTTTCAGCAAGCTGATAAAACGATTACTATTGGCCTGACAGCAGTTCTTTTAATTATTCTCATTCTGATACTTCTGTAGTACTGTGAGGACTATTTAATTTATAAATAATCTCCGTTCTTCAGTGGGACGGAGATTATTATATCTATTTATTATTACTCTGAACGTTTGTTGTGATTAGAAATCTAATCTTTTTCTCAATTATTATAGGTGTATCCCTTGCGGGATGTAGTACTACCAATGAACTGGTTAACAATGATGTTACCGGTCAGGCGGCTGCTATTGAATATTCCGTGATTTATTATATCCACGCTGATGCCGGGTATCTTTATCATGATTCCGATGGACAGCCGGTTCGGGCTAATTCCCAGGTGCTTGAAACTGCTATTGAGGTTGCAGAAAGGGCAGATTCTGGCGAAGTTTTTATTTTTTATCAACGTCCAGAGAAGAAGTTTTTGGGGCTGTTTCCTCGAAAGAGCAGTCAGTTCTATCATTACACAAACGGGCAGAAAACTACGCAGGTTAATTATCGGCATTCCGACAAAAAGGAGCCCTTCCTCACTACCGAAGTTCAGCTTTATAAGAAATATCGGAATTATACGGCAGAGAAAAATCAGCAGCATTACTTTCTTTACTTTGGACATGAGATTCCAAACGATAATGGGAAAAGCTATCATCGGTCCCTGCCGAATATTGAAGTGAACACTGCTTCTTTTGCAGGCGGGATACAGCATTTTTTGACTGATGAGCAGGTATTTGATTTGGTGGTGCTTTCTACCTGCAATAATGGAACGCCTGCAATGGCATCCCGCCTCATACCTTTTGCTGATCACCTGCTGGCATCTCCTCAAAATCTGCACTTATCACATATCGATACAGAGCAATTAGGATTATTGGAAAGCAATCCTGGAATTTCGCCCCGGCAAATAGCACATTCATTGGCGGGTGACACTTTCCGACGACTTAAAGAGCAAGTCCAAACTCCCATAACACTTGCAGAGTATGATTTTGAATCTATCCGGAAGTATGTTAATGAGCTCGATAATCTCATCACTGTCTTTGAAGATACGGCTCGTATAAATCCTTACCACCAGAATACAGACTGTGGGCAATTTTCATTTTTTGATAAGGAAAAATATACACAAGGAATTGAGATGTGGTATAAGCCGGCTAAGTTTGGAAGACGCGCCGATCAATCAGCCACGCATTCGGGCTGGGGATGTAAGCCGTTGTTGGAGGATTGAAAAGTTTTCTCTGGAGTAGTCATCCCGTTAAAATTACCTCAGAAAGAATATTATTAGCTTAAACCAAGTCAAAGGGTAATATGAGGAGAGTAATTTTCACTCTTACAATATATATTCTTTTTTGTTTACGACTTGAAACGTATACTGTTTTTTAATGGTAGAACGATTTTCAGGGTAAATCGTATCTATATGTTTTTAGGTGATAAATTATATTTCGAGTTCGAGAACCTTTTAATTTATTTAGTTTAGTAACTAACCCATTAGTTTTAGAGGTCTTCTATGGATGCTCCCCTACCCGAAAATGAATTTGAACGACTAATCGATCTGTCAGAACTCGATTTAGATTACAGTAATCTCGAAGAACATCTCGAGGATTTAACAAAATTAGCCGTCCGTATTGTGGGTACCGAAGTGTCACTGGTAAACCTTATTGATAACTACACCCAGTGGTCGGTTGCAGATTATGGATTAGATTTACAGCAAATGCCGCGCGAAGATTCGGTATGCCAGTATACTATTTTGGCGGATGATAATTTTGAAGTTAAAGACCTCTCCAAAGATCAGCGATTTAAAGCAAAAGAGTATGTAAAAAATGATCCCAAATTAAAGTATTATTATGGAATACCCCTGAAAACTTCTAATGGAGTTAATATTGGGGCATTGTGTGTGCTGGACTCTGAGCAAAAGGATATTTCGCCCGAAGATAAAGAGCTTCTTCAACTAATTGCCCGGCAGGTGGTACGGCGACTTGAAGCCCTGAAAAGTATAAATGAGTTGCAAAATAAGGTAAAGGAACTCAACCAAACCCATCGAAAGGTCAGTCACGATATTCGAAACCCTATTTCCGGTATTATAGGTATTGCTCAGCTGATGAAAGATGACATCAAGAATGAGCAAATTAATGAAGTGCTGGAATACGTTGAGATGATTGAACAAGGTGGGAAAACCTTGTTGGAGCTCGTGGAAGAAATCATGGATGATGAAGGTTCGCAAGGGAAAGAAAAGTCCAATAAAAACCAGTTTAGCTGTAGTGGGTTTTGCCAAAAATTAAATGAACTTTACCAGCCTCAGGCGAAGTCAAAGGGGGTTGAACTCAATATTCGGACTCTGGAAGAATCTGATGATGTATTGTTTTCTAAAAGCAAGCTACTGCAAATCGTCGGGAATCTCATAACTAATTCCATCAAATTTACAGAGGAAGGAGGAGAAATAGAGGTGGAAATAAGTATCACAGAGACGGATGAAGAGATCAAAAACAATGAACTCAAAATAAAAATAGAAGATACGGGCGTTGGGATGGAACAAGAAAAGGTTGAGGAAATTTTGGAAGGATCGGCCAAATCGGAGAGTGGAACAGGCGGTGAAAAGGGATATGGCTTTGGATTGTCACTGGTGCATTATCTGGTAAATAAAGCTGACGGAGAGATGGAGATTGATTCGGAGCTTGGGGAAGGGACTACGTTTAAAATTTGTCTGCCGGTATAAAAACTCATAAACCAATAATGAGTGGATAAACTTATAAGTACTGGGGGATATTTTAATTTTATGCCAGTGGAATCCTGAAAGAAAAATGGCTTCTTCAACTTCTTTGCTGCTCACCGTTAAATTACCTCCCATCGGGTTGACAAGATGTTGCTGATTGGAAGTCGCAGCCCAAATTCACTTTTTGCTTGAGCCTGAGGTATCGTTTATCTATTTGATTAAAAGGCTTGGGGATTTGATCAACATATTCGGAGGGGATTCCAATACCGGTATCTTTGGAATGTTCGTTAGCATATTGTCCCAAATTTTCTGTGATCCTTTGTGACTTCAAATGTCGCCTTTTGTAGGAATCAGTATTACGTGGACTATTTTGTTAAACTCGAAATTATTCTGATGATACCTTTCTCTTTTGCATTTTCACAAAGAGTATATATAGCCGTATTGCAAAACTGCAAATAAAATATATTAGGGCTATTTTTAATGCTTTTAAGGCAAGCTAAGAGGAATAAATACTGGAGCGTATACTGGTATAATATTTGCTTCCATATAATGGAAGACAGTACAATGATGGATTAAGTTCAAAATTAGTAGCGCGATATTAATCTATCTAATTTAAAATTATAGGTCTGAGGTTATTATGCTTTCCAGTATCAATAATATTTTGTTTCCAACTGATTTTTCTGATAACACGCGCGAAGCCCTAACGTTTGCTTTGGAATTGGCACGAAGTACCGGCGCAACGATTCATCTTATGCATTCTATTGAGGAGCCCTATGATTTTGCATCATTAAGAGAGGCACCGATAATAGCAGATGAGGAAGTAAAGAAAGGCTTAAGCCAGAGAGTAGACAAACTCTTTAATAACTTAAGGCAGGAGATAACAGATGATGAGAAGTATAAAGATGTTAACATAGAAACCTGCATGCAGACTGGCCGTGCTCTGTACACCATTTTGGAAGAAACGAATAATCGTGATATCGATTTGGTGATTATGAGTACAAAGGGTCGCAGTGGATTAGAAAAAATTATCTATGGCAGTACTACGGCCGAAGTAGTGGAGCGATCTAAAGTTCCGGTATTGGCAGTGCCGCCTAAGGTTTCATTTAATGGTTTTGACCAACTAATGTTTACTACCGACTTTCAGGATGGAGACCTGCGGGCATTACAATACATTACGAACTTTGCCAATCTTTTTAATTCAAATATTACGGTGTTTCACTCTTCACCCGAGGATGACCTGAAGACAAAAATTATGGTCCGTGGATTTAAGGAGCTGACTAAAGAATCTGTTTCCTACAGAGATATGACTTTTGTCCAGGAAACTAATCCGACATTTTTTGATGCTGTTGCTGATCAGCTTGAAAAAGGAAATTTTTCGCTACTGGTGATGACTCGATATAAAGATTCCTTTTCCCTGCTAAACAGGAGACAAACAAAGCAGATGAGCTATTATACGGAGGTGCCACTTCTGGTATTACCCGGTCAAGAACTTACAAATTCCGAAGAAAAGCAGTAATACGATGGATTACATAACCAATATTATACATCCCACTGATTTTTCTGAACCGGCACAAAATGCTTTTAACTATGCCATAGAAATAGCTCATACAAGTGATGCTAATCTAACGGTATTACATGCCAGCAAATCATCCTATAACTATGGATCGGAACAGATGATAGGTGAGATTTTAAATGATATTCCCTATGCCGACCTTCGTGTTGATACAAGTATCGAATTGGGAGATACTGTATCTGGTATTTTAAGTACTCCCGGGGATCTTATTGTCATGGGCACAAAGGGAAAAACAAACCTAAAAAAGACGCTATTTGGCAGTATTTCATCCGACATAATGCTTCAATCTGGCGTGCCGGTATTGTTGGTTCCAGATGGCAAAACCTACTCAGGATTTACTCGATTGGTGTTTGCTACTGATTATAACGACAGAGATCTGGAAGTGTTGGATCAGCTGACAGCTTGGGCGCAACTGTTTGAGGCTGAAATTACGGTGTTGCATGTAACAGCTAACGATAGTTTGAGATCGAGAGCCACGTTCAGGGGATTCAAAGAGTTGGCTCTTGAGCATGTTGAGTATCCACAGATAGATTTTAAGCTCCTGTTTGAAAAGGATTTTTATACCGGAATATCGGCGTATTTACATGGATATGAAGACGAGCTGTTGGTGATGTCCCGTTATAAGAAGCCGTTCTTTCAATCTCTTATTAGAAAGAGCCATCTGCAGCAGACACCATACTCAAAAGTTCCGCTGCTTGTAATTCCGGCAGATGATAATGTTGAAGAGGACGAGTAACAGTATATTCAGTAAACGAATGATTTTCTGGGGATTGGTCAGATACTTTAATTTTCTGCCAGTGGAATGCTGACAGAGAAAATGGATCCCTCACCTTCTTTGCTGCTTACCGTTAAATGTCCTCCCATTAGGTCGACAAGTTTTTTGCTGATCGGAAGTCCCAACCCAAATCCACTTTCACTTGAGCCTGAGTTATTGTTATCCATTTGGTTAAAAGGCTGGAAGATTTGGTCGATTTTTTTGGAGGGGATTCCAATGCCGGTATCTTTAACATGAATGTTAGCAAATCGACCCTCTTTTTCGGTAGAGAGGATAACTTCGCCGCCCGGTTCAGTGTATTTGACGGCATTTGTCAATAAGTTCATGATGACCTGCTTAAGACGGTCTTTGTCGGCAAAGACTTTAAGCTCAGTTTTTTCACTTCTTGTTAGTTCGATTCCTTTGTCTTCAGCATCGTGCATAGTCATCATAAACGAGTTCATGAGTACCTCCTCAAGTAGTAGTTTCTCGTTGTTGACTTCAAAATAACCCGATTCAAGTTTGGCAAAGTTCAGAATGTCATCAGCCAATCGTGCCAGATCTTTACTGGCATTTTTGATAAGACCCAGATACTTGCGCTCTTCACTTTTTGCGTCGCCATTTAACTCATTGGATAATAGGTCCACCATTCCGAGAATTACATTTAATGGGCTACGCAGTTCATGAGACATCATTGAAAGAAGTTTTTCCTTTTTGTCGCTCTTTTTTTCTGCTTTCTTTTTGTCATACAGAATTCGGTCTTCATATTCGGATCGGCGCTCCATCTGAACAACAATACAGCGATTTATTGGTTCATTATTTTCAATTGTTCGCTCGGCATTAATCAGTACAGGTATGTTTTCACCCTTCTTTGATTGAAAGGTTAAATAAATCTCATTCAACTGTTTCTCCATTTTTAACATGGGAAACAGGTGGGTCTGATAAAAAATTTTGGCACCCGGTGTTAAGATATGCTCTATATGATTATTAATTAAGTGCTCTTGGGAATAGTCGGTCAGATTACAAAGCCGGTTATTTACCTGTGTTAGTATTCCTTCATCATTAAATTCCAGATAACCGCAGGGTATTTGATTTATAGCGGAGCTCATGATCTTGCCAAGTTTTGATTAAAATAATTGTCGATAGCTTCAATTGTCAATTCTGGATCAGACATATGCGGACAGTGGCCATTCGCCGGAAGTACTTCTAAAGTGCTATTTTTAATTTGGGAATGTACATATTTGCCAATTCGTAGTGGTGCTATAGAATCATTTTCGCACTGAATAATTAGTACAGGCACATCTACCTCAGGGAGATCTTCTCGGTTATCAGCAAGGAAAGTGGCTTTGGCAAATTCATGAGCTATAACAGGATCGGTAGAGCAAAAGCTTTCCTCGAGTTCTTCGGTTAATTCAGGCTCATCTTCATTTTTCATTATTTCAGGAGCGAAAAATTCCGCCCATCCGATATAATTTTTTTCCATCAGATTTAGCAGCTCCTCGATAGTACTACGATCATATCCGCCATAATATTCAGGAGGATCATTCAAATAACATGGAGAGGGACCGATCATAACCAAGTGCTTAAACTTTTTAGGCTCTTTAATAGATGCCAATGCACCGATTATTGAACTTACCGAGTGTCCCACAAATATAACGTCATCAAGTTCCAAAGCATCGATAACCTCTAAAATATCC
This sequence comes from Fodinibius sp. AD559, assembly GCF_052712805.1. NCBI lineage: Bacteria > Pseudomonadati > Balneolota > Balneolia > Balneolales > Balneolaceae > Fodinibius > Fodinibius sp. AD559. Next base: position 534,493 of record NZ_JBQPVW010000003.1, on the reverse strand, counting down.
TGTGCATACCCATCGAGAGTTCGGTAACGCTCAGATTTGTAAGCGCTAATATCAGAGTTGCCGGATCCCACATAATCAAAAAGAATAATTTTAAAATGGTCTTTAAATGCCGGAGTAATAAAACGCCACATGTTCTGATCACAACCAAAGCCATGGGCAAACATAATGGGTATTTCTCCGTCTCCTGTAATGGTAACATTATTTCTTTCAACAACGTTATAGGCCATAATTATGGTATCAAGTGAAATTGAGCTCTACATTGTATTATTATAAGGATATATAATATATAGTTAAGTTTTTCCGGGGAAATAACTGGCGCTGGACCCACTGGCTTCTTTTTTAGAAAAGGCGATATGAAAGGAGGTGCCATTCTGGGTATTGATATCAACCTTTCCGTCGATCTGATCGATTAGTTTTTTAATGAGGGTTAATCCCAGTGTATTGGAGTTTTTAAGGCCCTTGTTGGCATCGAATCCGATCCCATTATCAGATATTTTCAGATGGACGGTACTCTGTTTTTCCTGTAGTTCAATGGTAATAGTTCCGGTTTCGAAATTTGGAAAGGCGTGTTTAAATGAATTGGTGATAAGCTCATTTATCAGCAGTGCACAGGGTATTGCCTGATTGATATTGAGGGTTACATCTTCTGTATGCAGGTCAATGTCAATATTGTTTGACTTTTCGGGGAAGGTTTCGAGTAGTGAGGTGGTAAGTTTTTGAATATACTTTCCAAAAGAGATATTTGCGAAATCTCCCAGAGAGTAGAGTGTTTCGTGGATAAGAGCCATTGAGTGAATACGCATCTGGCTTTCGGAGAGTATGTTTTTAAGCTGATCGTTGTCGGTATTAAATATTTCGAGCTGTAACAGGCTGTTGATAATAGCCAAGTTGTTTTTAACCCGGTGATGTACTTCGCCCAGCAAAACTTCCTTTTCCTTGAGAGCGCTTTTTAATTTTTCTTCATTTTCTCTGCGATCCGTCACATCCTGCATGGTTCCGGAAATTTCAATAGGATTTCCCTCATCATCGTAATGCATTTCAGCCCGTTCATGAATATAGATGATCGATCCGTCTGGTTTCTTAATCTTAATTTCGGCATCCTCCCATTCCTTGCCCTCTCTTATACGTTCTATAATATTATTAACCTTTTCCAGCTCACTTTCGGGCAGAAATTTCCGGTAGTTTTCGATAGATGGTTCAAACTTGTCTTTATCAAGGCCATAAATCTCGTATACTTCGTCCGACCAGTGAAGCTCGTTAGTGGGTATATGCCAAGTCCAGCTGCCCATTTTCCCAATACGCTGGGCTTCTTTCAGTTTTTGTTCCTTGCGTTCGAGTTCCTCTATAGCCTGTTTTTCATCGCTGATATCTATACCTATGCCTGTGGCGTATGTATCGTTATCAACCTGGTAACGGAATGCAACTAAAAGGATGGGAGTAACTTTTTCGTTTTTGGAAACAAAATCGAGTTCAGTGCGCGCATATCCATCCTGAAAAACTTTTTGTAACGCTTTTTGGGCTCTGTCGTGGTCTTTTGGGGCGATAAAGTTTGTATATGACCGATTTTTGGTTTCTTCGGGTGTTCGATTTGCGACATTAATTAAATTATTATTCCATTTCTTGATTCGCCCTTTTTTGTCAATGAGAAAGAAAATACCCGGAAGGTGCTGAATAATATTTTCAGTGAGCTTTGCCTGCCTGAGGAAACGCTGTTCAGATCGTTTTCTCCGGCTGATATTTCGACCGGTCACATAATATTTGCCCGATTCTTCGGTAATGGTTATTCGGAACCATAATGGATCATCTTCCCGGGTTTTAATAACTGTTTCTGTGGAAAACTGCTGCTCTGTTTTCTTTTTTGCCCATTTTTTTAGTTCGGTTTCAAATCCATCCTGCCGAAGGTAATTAGGTAAAGGAGTCCCCTGAACATCTTCGGGTTTGTAGTCGAGTAGTTCTTCAACTTCTTCATTGACCTCTTCAATATTCAGGGTGTCAGGATTGACAATCAGCCTGATATCGGTTGAATTTTTAAGAAATATCGCTCTCTTGGTTAGTTTTTTATGTTGGCTGATAAGCTCTTCCCGTTTAAGTCGAAGCTCCAGCCGGGCTTCTACTTCGTTACCCAGAATTTGCAGTGATTCCAGTTGCCGCTCAGTGAACTGTTTGGGTTCTTTGCCGAAAACGCAGAGGGTGCCAAGATTATAGCCGTTGCTTTTTAATATAATCCCGGCATAAGACTGTATGGTTTTGTCTTTTACATAATCAAGATTCTTAAACCGAGGATCTTTGTTGAGGTCATTAATAACCAGGTATTTATCGCGCTGAATAGTATGATGGCAAATACTTTTTTTGCGGGGCATTTCTTTAAATTTCCATCCGTGACATGATTTAGTCCATTGCCGGTTGTGATCCAAAAAGTGAATGTGAGCATATTCTACATCGCAGAGGTAGGCAGCTACTTTCGTGAGATCGTCGAACTCTTTTTCATTAGGTGTATCAAGGATGTTATACCGCAGCAGTTCTCTGACACGCTTCTCTTCATGGCTGTTATGGGTGGTACTTTTTTCCATGGCACTTCCTACATATACAGAGTATGTTTGATCACTATAGGCATGATAATAATTTGTTTGCTTAAACTCGATTACGCTTGGGCAAGTTTTTTGAAAAGTTACTCAACCATAGCTCATGATGGGGCAAAATCAGATTGGTATCCTCAGTAACAGTTTACGCGTTTGGTTATGTACTTTCGAAAAATAGGAATGGATCGAATACTATTTGGTACCGACTTATAGTGGGCGCCTGCCCACTATAAGTCGGATATTCGAGAAAAGTGTCACTTGAGGAAAATGAGCTACAGACTATTTTTACAAATTAAGCTCCCTGGATTAGATAATATGTACCAAGGTTATCTTTGTTCTTTTAGGTTGTTTAATTTCCTTTTAGACATATTCTCCCTTAAATGTTTTTATAAAAATAGTATAAAGACTTATATATTAATGATTTTTAATCTTTTATTTTGCAACTATCTCTATTCCAGAGGCTCTTGTTAAATAGAAATAGGTTTAATTAGCTCAAATTTATCGGGGAGATAAAAAGTGGATAGGTCAACAGGCAACTCATCAGAATATATTAATCTGCTAAAGAAGCTTACACCCAGAGAGGTTGAAATCCTTGAAGAAGTCGCCAAAGGGCGCACAAGTAAAGAAATCGGAGAAATATTAAACTTAAGCTATAGAACAGTCCAAAAATACCGGCAGAATATCTGCGAAAAACTGGGAATTAAAGGCTATAGAGCGCTTTTTAAATGGTGCTTAAAACATATGAAAGATCGGGAGGAATAAGCGAAGAACTAATTACAACTTGCTTACTATTTTACGCAGGTTGTGCGTATTGCTACATTTATTATTCAAAAATATCCTGTTAAGAGTGAATAGAGGGAAAAGTTTTTCTCTCTTAAATCTAACTTAAAACAGGAGATGTTATGCGAAAACTAATTTTTTTAGTGATTTTACTTTTTGTAGGTATTAGCCAACAGCCAGCTTTTGCAACGAGCATGCCTGCGGCAGCCGAATCACCGCAGTTCATTGAGGAGTGCAGTATCAAGGCAAATCCCGACTTGGTGGAACTACTTCGCCCCGTTGTAGAGAAGATGGGGATTGAGGTGGATCAGATGGAAGTAGTTGAGCAAGAAGTAAAGGATAGTTGTACCATTCGAATAAGGGGGACCATTGATGGGAAAAAGGTGGATATAACAATAACGATTGATGGGAAATCGTGTGCTGAACTAATGAAAGAGCTAATGTAATATTAATATTAAACAACAGTTGCGATGAATATTGTACAAAACCCAGCATTTATCTGTACGTTGGCACTTTTACTATTAACTGCTACGAATATAGAGGGTGCTACTACAGTTGATCTTAGGAATAAGGCAATAGAGGACTATCCTGGAAAGCAATTGGTTGTTTCTCCTATCCCGAGTTTGGAATGTGGGGGGAAGATCATTGAGCGAGATTGTACCGTGCGGGTTGCAACTGACAATATGGAAGTTGAAGTTACCTTCTATGAGGTAAGTTGGTGGACTTGTGCCAAGTTGAAAGTGGGAGCTTGGTGGCATCGAAATTTTTAAATAATGATGTCGAAAAAAACATGAATATTATTTAAGAGTAGTCTGGGATTTAACCTATTCCAGACTACTCTTATTTCAAATCAACTGTTATGAAAAAAGTATATTTATCATTCCTTATTTCACTGTTCATACTTCTTTCTTCATCAAAAGTATTTGCCCAAGGGAAAGTTACTTATACGGCAATACTTGAGAGCCAGGATTTCAGAGAGCTTAAAGCCGAGTTAATATTTAAGGATAATCTCTCTCTCTTTTCTTTTTTGCCGGATACAACAGCAAAAGCTGAAAATGTGCATTCAATGAATCTAAACAATGCTTCGAATGCGGAGTTTGAAATTTCAATAGGGGAGCCTTTAGCCTCGTATCACCAAGTTTTTATTGATAGGAGTGCCCAAAAAGTTGTTGCCAGCGAACGTTATTTTAAAAACGGAGAACTTCATCCGTGTATAACAATTGAGCCAACCGGATTGATTGACTGGGAGCTTAAAAATGAACAAAAAGAAATCAGTTCCTTTACGGCTACTAAAGCAACCGCATCTTTCCGGGGAAGAAACTATACAGCTTGGTTTACAACCGAAATACCGGTAGATGAAGGACCGTGGAAATTTCATGGTTTGCCCGGGCTGATATTGGAAGTGTATGATGAGGAAAAGGGCGTACAATTCCTGATGTCAAAAATTGAAATTCCTTATCAGGTTAACCCTCAGGATATAGAAGCTCCTGATAAAGGTAAACGACTTACTATTAAGGAATATGCGACCTACCAGGAAAATTTTGTGGATGAACTTGTTGAACTGATTCGGGCCAAACTGCCTCGGGACGCTAAGATATCAAATGTTAGTACTACCCAGGTTAATAAAGGAATCGAACGGGAATATTAAGGCTTAGAAAGAAACTGTATGTGAGAAAAAATGGTGACTACAATTGGTCGTATTTTCATTTTCTTTATTTCTATTGCGTGTATCTGTCCCTCATTACTCTACGGACAGACTCTTATTAAGGGAGAAATAATCGATTCATTACAGCAGCCGATCCCTCATGCCCAAATTCTGCTTCGCCAAACAAAAGATTCTGGGATTGTTGCTTTTACCCAGAGCGATAGTCTCGGCAGTTATGTTTTGAAAGTGCGTGATACCGGGCAGTTTATGTTGTTCTTTAAAGCCCTTTCTTATGAAACCAAGCATTTACCGCTTACCATTTCGAGAGATACATTGATAAGACGAGATGCTACATTAAGAAGTAACCCCATTGTTTTTGATGAAATTGTTGTTCGGAGTCAAGGTCCGATCCGCGTTAATGGTGATACAGTTGCTTATAAAGCTGATGATTTTACTTACGGAGATGAAATGGCTGTAGAGGATCTCTTGCAGCGATTGCCTGGCATTGAAGTTGAAGATGATGGTACGATTAAATTTGGTGGTAAAGAGGTTGAGAAAGTGATGGTGGAAAATGCAGATCTGTTTGGAAAAGGATATAGCATGATCACTAAAAACCTGGGGGCCGGTTTAATTGATGAGATTCAAGCTCTTCAACACTATTCCGACAATCCTGAACTAAAGGGGTTAGAGCACAGTGACAAGGTTGCATTAAATCTTGAACTCAAAGAGGAAGTAAAGACATCGCTGTTGGGTAATGCCACAGTTGGTTATAATTCTTCTAATGATTATGAGGCCCGTCTTGCATTAATAGCAATGGGAAAAAAAGTCCAACAGTATTCCTTTTTGAATACGAATAGCCTGGGATATGACCCGCTTGGTAAAATCGATCATTATCTATACTCAGAACGCCCGGGAACAGAACCACTTTCCACTTTTGATCTCGATCTGCACCCAATATTGAATTTGAATCAGTCATCACCGGGACTGCGAGACAGCAGGGTACGGTTTAATAACTCAAGTTTGGCTTCCTACAATATCATCTTCAATCCCTCAGATTTATTGGAATTTAAATTATTAAGCTTTGCAACCTTCGAAAAAGATCGTTTTAACAGGGAGGGAATTTACACCTATGATACTAATGAAGAACCGGTCGTAAACAGGGAAGAGAAATCACTGACAGAGAGGATAAAAAACGGCTTTAGCCGTATACAGGTTTCATATAAACCTACTGATAATTCGCACCTTAAGTATGATGGGTTACTATTTGGCAAAAAAGGAGATAGTCGTTCAACTCTAACATTCAACGATAGAGAGTCTTCGGAACTGTTGGATAATAGTCGCAGAGAAATGGAACACTATCTGGATTTTACCTCCCGAATTAATGAAAAAAATGCGCTACTACTTTCAGGCAGATACCAATACAAACAACAATCGGAGAAACTGTCGGCGCGCCCCTTTCTGCCGAAGGAGGTTTTTGGGAATGGCAGCCCTTCTTTTGATGCAGACCAGAGAAACGAAACTGACCTATGGTTATTTAACCTGCAGGCGAAAACAATAACAAGGATGGCGTCCAATTTTACCGTGGAAGTTAAAGCGGGAACCGAGTTTTTGGACGCTGCACTGAAAACAGACCTACTAATGCCTCCTCATATTTCTTCTCATAATATACTCGATGAAGGATATACAAATAATAACGATTTGGGATACGAAAATATATATATAGGATTAAAGAGCCGATATAACTTTGGGTCCGGTTCAATTTTTGGAGCAGCGGATATAAATCGATTAGCTTATAATACAACAGATTATCTGGATGTTGATAATGATGATACAATACTCAAATATATTGAGCCGAGGTTGGGTCTTAAATGGGAGATAAATAAGAAGAATACAATGCAGATAACCTATCTGTACAATGCTACGGCAACTTCTTTTTTTGAGCTGTCGAGCAATTATCTGTTTTTGGGTGATCGAACTTTTAGTCGCGGGGTGGGTATTTTCGGTGTTTTCAGGGGACACAATTACCTATTCAACTATACCCTTGGAGATTGGATAGACCATTTTTTTGTTAATGCAACGGTACTCTATAATCAAAAGAAAGAATCTTTATCAGTTAATAGTATTATTACTCCTGAATACCGCTTGTTGAGAAAACAGCAGGGAGGTTTTGAAGATTTGTTGCACTTTAGTTTGTCAACGGATTTATATCTGAAGGCCTTAAGAAATAATTTGAAAGGGAAGTTGGGTTATTCGTCAACCCATTCTAAGACGAACGAAATTAACGGGGAAAACTATTTATTTTATTCTCATTTTCTGAAGCCAGGGTTTGAACTGCGATCGGTATTTGATGGAGTGTTCAATTATATCGTAGGAGGTTCCTGGAAATATCATCGCAACTCATCGGTAGTCCGGCATTCCAATATAGATCTTACCCAATTCCTAGATCTCTATTTTGATCTCAGTGATACTATAGAACTACAGCTGTTGGCTGAAAGGTATAGGTTGGGTGGTCGTGAAAAGGGAAATAATCACTATTTCTTAGACGGTATCGCACATTATGAGCTTTCCAAAAATAAGTGGAAGATCAAATTTGAGATGAGAAATCTGCTTAATAATCACCAGTTTGAACAATATGAGCTTACGGATGTTGGTACGGAATCTACATTCCACAAAATAGTGTCTCGCTACTTTTTAGCAGGAGTACACTATCGATTCTAAAATTACTAAAAATAATTGTAATCGACTTTGTATCTTGTCTTCGCGGCCGCTTCGTGGGATTACTCTGACGCGGGTACGATACGCATTCTGGCGTATTTATGTTCTGCTTCGCCGGGAAATCCACCGACAACCCGAATTTAGCCTTTCAATGGGAGCTTCCTTGATGAGTGTTTGAAGCTGCACTGGTTCTGATCGCTCGCTGGAAGATGCCCGCCAAAAGATTGAAGCCTGGAGGACCGAATATAACTCTTTCCGACCTCACAGCTCACTCGGAGATTTAACTCCGAATGAGTACATTCAGAAACATCACATAACGCCCGATTCTCTACTTATGACTGGGTCAATTATAGGGAGGTGCTCAGTAGTAAATTTTATCTACTTTCAATCGGTTAACTTTTAGTGAATCCTACAATTATTCGCGTAGGCTTGGATGGCAACATTCAACAGGAATTAGCTGACCTGATCGCTTTGGTAACACTATCGCAGCGTGTGAACAGATTTATTGGAAGTCAAACTTATATTCAGGTTCAGAATAGGTAAACTCCGGATCCCCGAACTTCTTAAGCGTACGGTAATGGGAGGCTACTGCCTCGAAAAAGGTTTCGTGGTGGTTATAGGGGATATCAAACTCCTCAGCTGTTTTTTCAACAATGGGACTAATAGCCGGGTAGTGCACGCTGCATATTCTGGGAAATAGATGATGTTCAATCTGAAAATTTAGTCCACCTACAAACCAGCATAAGGCTTTATTATCACGTGCAAAATTGTTGGTAGTCACCATTTCGTGAATCATCCAGTGCTCGTCAATCATATTCTCTTCGTCCGGCACCGGATGGTCGGTTCCCTCGACAACATGGGCAAGCTGAAAGATGACCCCAATAATAACCCCCGCCGTCAGTTGAAGGGTTAAAAAGCCAATCAAAAGATGAACCCAGGTAATATCGAGCAGGAGCATGGGCAGTACCAGTATGTAGGTATAGTAGATGGCCTTAGTCACAAATAGAATAATCCATTCGCTTATGGGATGAGACTTATCCTTATACGGCCCGATATTTGTTTTGAGGAAATGCTTGTAATCCTTTATAAATACCCAGAAAACCATGGCCAGGCTGTAGGCAAAAAAGGCCAGAATATGTTGCACGCGATGGATGGGCTTGTGCTCGGAATGCGGAGAGAGACGTATAAAGCCAGCTACCTCAAGATCTTCGTCGTGCCCATGAATATTCGTGTAGGTGTGGTGGATGATGTTATGGGTTATTTTCCAGATATACCCGTTGGCCCCCAGCAGATCGAAGGTAAATCCCAGGGCACGGTTGACATATTTGTTAGAGGAGTAGGCTCCGTGCAAGGCGTCGTGAGAGACTGAAAAGCCTACACCGGCCATTCCAATACCCATCAAGAAAGTTAAAAACCACATGGTTCCAAGCGAAAATTGCCCGGAGATAATCAAGGCGTAAGGTCCTAAATACAGGGAGAGCATAATGATGGTTTTTATAACCATCTGCGCGTTGGCATGCTTGGAGATGTCATTCTCCTCAAAATATTGGTCAACCCGCTTTTTTACGGTTTTACTGAATTCCCGGCTGGTGCTGTTGTTAAATGTTACTTTTTCAACGTCGGACATGTTTTTGAACTCTTTTAGTACATTTTAACATTAAAATTGACGAAATTTCGTCAAGAAAATCTTACATAATTCTTAGCTTTTGTTACATATTTTTGACTTTTGTGACAACAGCTTGAGAAGGTAACGTACCATAAACAGGAAACCAATATTTTCATAGTCTTTTTATTTTTAATCCGGGAAATGGAATTACTGACTACATAATATTAAGCTGGATTTATTTGTAAACTGTTCGCAGGCAGGGAGTGCTAAAGCTTCAAATGATATAGAGAGTCGCGTTTTATTTCTTTAGAATGAGTTGGTGCTTAGCAAAGATGATCTTGATCCAAATGCTATTTATAATTTTTAAGGCGCATGGATGAGTGGGTTTCATTTGTCCGTAAAGAGTAATTCTAATTTCATTCCTCTTTTATGGATTGTGTGTTTTATGATCCGGAGGTAACTGAATGAGCTTTTCTGGAATCTCAGCATTTCCGATGTATTTATAACAAGTCGCCCATACTGCCCGGTCACTCAATGGTGATTTCGGCAAAGCCTGTTTGATTTTAATGATGCTCAGCGTAACGAATTAATGCAGCTTGGTACCCATACAGCTGAACTCGTTATTGATTTATTCGATGCTGATTCATTTAACTGGACTATACAAGATCGCCCTCCCGCCGGACAAACCGTTCCGCATTTTCATCTTCATATTATCCCGAGAATAGAGTGAGACCTGGAAAATCCGGGTGATTGGTACCCTCAGCTTGAGAAATATTACGATCAGACGAATATTGGCAGACGGGAACAGGTCACCAACCGCATGTAAATGAATTTGCAGTGAGCACTGCAAGAGTATATTATATGCACGAATATCATTTTGTAAAAGAATTAAAGACTCATGATCGAAAATATCAGCAAGTGGCTGGAAAGTATCGCCGTATTAGGTTCGCTGCCGAATATGTTTATCAGTACGGCTATTCTCATTCTTATAACCATAATTTTGCGGTGGCTTTTATCGAGATATATCCGTCGAAGCGTTTCCTCAACCGAGCTTCGGCGCCGGTGGCTGGTTCAGTCGCGCAACGGCTTACTTCTGCTGCTTCTGCTGGGACTCCTCTTTATCTGGGGTGAAGAGCTTCGAACCCTCGCATTGTCTATCGTTGCAATTGCGGTTGCTTTTGTTGTAGCTACTAAGGAACTGATTCTCTGTGTCACCGGATCTATACTCAAGACCGGTGCGGGCTCATTTAATATTGGCGACCGGATACAGATCAAGGATTTTCGGGGCGACGTGATTGATCAAAACCTGCTTGCCACAACGATTCTGGAGGTAGGGCCGGGAAAGATCACTCATCAGCGAACCGGACGTATGACCGTTATCCCCAACGCCTTGTTTGTTTCAGAGCCGGTTATTAACGAGAGCTATACTCACGACTATATACTGCATGTTTTTACCGTTCCATTTAAGCGCGAAGATGACTGGCGCGAGGCACAAAAAGAGTTTCTTGAATGTGCGAATCGCCATTGCCAGCCTTATCTTAACGACGTCCGAAAACACATGAAAGAGATCAGCGAAGAACGCGGGCTCGACGTGCCAAAGGTAGAACCGCGGGTTACCATCCAGGTTCCGGCCGCCGGTGAGATCCATCTAATTATACGAATTCCCGTAAAGTCGGGGCAACGCAGCTTTATTGAACAATCTATCTTGTCGGAAGTGTTAAGCAACAATGATTTTGCCGCGAAGAAAGCTCCTGAAGAATCCACCGAACAGACTAACCGGTAGGTGGTAGATCAGAAAATATTGCTAAATGAAGTGAATGTCATTCTACATGACTTTTGCCTTTGTTTCGCCATTCCTGTACCGCAATTATAATGATAGTGATTGCAGTGATTGGTATTACGAAATAGAGCATCACCGTACTGAATAACGGCAAAGCTCCATGTTCAGTTGCGGCTAATACAAGATACAGCGTATACGCCCCATAGTAACAGACTAACAAACCACCTTCCCACCTGTTAATGGTACCGCCGGTAAAAAATATGGGCAGACAGGCAAATGCTACGGCAATCATAATGGGAATATCGAAATGATAAATGGCTTTAGAGACCTCGATACCTGCAGGGGCAACAACCCCCGCAATTCCAAGCACTCCCATAATATTGAAAATATTGCTCCCGACGACATTGCCTACGGCTATATCCCGCTCACCCCTAATGGCCGCAATTATGGATGTAACTACTTCGGGCAAAGACGTACCGGCTGCAATGATGGTCAAGCCAATAATCAGCTCGCTGACCCCCAGATACTGTGCAAAAGAAACTGCTCCGTCGACGAGCCAGCGCGAGCCGATAACTAATAATACAAGCCCCCCAGCAATAAAGCCTATATTTAAAAGCCAATTGTTCTTGCCGGTATCTTTTTTACCGGGGTTTACGTTTTGATCGGATGGGCTGTCGCCAAAACCGGTATTTTTGCGTCCTTCGTAAATCAAAAATCCAATATATCCGGCAAGGCCCGCAAGCAGGATATAACCATCATACTGGCTGATATTCTGATCCATGGCAAATAGCAGGACGATAACAGAAAGGCCTATCATCAGGGGAACATCAAGCCGAATTAATTGTTGTGAGACGCGCAAGGGAACAATCAATGCCGAAATGCCGAGAATGAACAACACATTAAAAATATTACTCCCCACCACATTGCCTAGCGCGATATTAGCCTGATCTGAAAGGGCAGATTTTACACTTACCGCAAGTTCCGGTGAGCTGGTGCCAAAGGCTACGATTGTCAGGCCGATAATCAAAGGAGATATACCGAATCCCCTGGCAATGCGGGATGCTCCCCTAACCAACACTTCGGCACCAACAATTAGAAAAGCTAATCCACAAAGAAATAAGAAAATGGTCATGGGGATTATTCTGAATAAAAGTGATTACTCATTTTTACTAAAAACAGAAGCTGAGGCTACACGTTGAGGGTAATACAGCGATAAGTATTCAGATCGATAAATAATGTGGCAAAAAAGCTGGAAAAATGTAATGAACACTTCCATCAAAAAATAAGGATTCCGCTGACACATTTACATCAGCAATACTGAGGAATATTTAAATAAGATAACCTTTAAAGAGATTTACAATGGTGTTGGCTATGGTGGGTGGGCATACTCTCGATTGCTTGATGGGATTGGACGAGATAATCCAAATTATTTAGAGAGTTGGCAGAAAGTCTGCAAAAAAGCAGGTTAGACCTTTTTATATATAACCATCCTAAACAATAAACGGACAAAACCCGCTAATCAAATGAGTATAACTTAGAGGGGGCGTTTATTTTCTGATATCAAAAATAAAATAGATCGGTTAAGAGAGTAGAATAAAAATTAAAGCCCATAAATCATTGTGAGTCATGGGCTTATAGAGAGTACGCCCGGAAGGATTCGAACCCTCAGCCTTCTGATCCGAAGTCAGACGCTCTATCCAGTTGAGCTACGGGCGCATTTCGAAAGGAGTCTAAATATCCCGCTTTGGCGGACAAATTACAACCCGGAATTACGACCTTTTGGGAGTAAGTAGGTTTACAATAAATATGGTATATCCCCAAAGTATGGATTTATGTGTTAGTCATTGCATGAATGTAATATTCATAACTTTTTACGTGCGTAATTGGCAATTATCGAACGAATGGCGTTAATTATTTATTCGTAATTGTATCACCATAAATGGGAATAACAGTTATTATTATGAGGACAAAAATGTATAAATATCTGTCAATATTTATAGCGGTAGTATTTTTAACAGCTTGTAATGCTACCACCGAAAATGAACCGGAGGCTGACACAATTCAGGGTCAGGAAGTTGAAAACCCGGAGTTAACATTAGAGACAATAGTTACTGAAATTGATGTTCCGTGGGGGATGGACTGGCTGCCCAATGGAGATATGCTAATTACCGCCCGGAGTGGTGATCTATGGTTATACAGTGAAGGAAATTTGGCTGATGAACCTATCGCAGGTGTCCCGGAAGTATGGGCACGTGGGCAAGGTGGTTTGCTTGATGTGAAAGTGCATCCCGATCATGAAGAAAACGGCTGGATCTATATGACTTACTCCAGTCCTGAAGGCAGTGGCGCTGGAGCAAATACAGCGTTAATGCGAGCCAAACTGAATGATGACCGATCGGAACTCATAGATAAAGAAGTTTTGTATAAAGCTGAGCCTAATACCGAGCGAGGTCAGCATTTTGGCAGCCGGATCGTATTTGATAATAATGGACATGTTTTCTTCGGTATTGGAGATCGCGGTAATCGTGATGTAAATCCCCAGGATGTTACGCGCGATATGGGAAAAATTTATCGTTTGAACGAAGATGGGAGTATTCCCGAAGATAATCCATTTGTGGGCAAAGAAGGATTGGATGCCATTTTTGCTTATGGTATTCGTAATCCACAAGGCATGGATCTGCATCCCGAAACCGGGCAACTCTGGGAGCACGAGCACGGTCCCCGAGGCGGTGATGAAATTAACATTATTGAGGCCGGAAATAATTACGGCTGGCCTGAAATTAGCTTTGGCATCAATTATGACGGCACAACGCTTACCGAAGATACGGCTAAGGCCGGTATGGAGCAGCCCGAGTGGTATTGGGATCCTTCCATTGCCCCATCCGGAATGACATTTGTAACAAGTGAAAAATTTCCCGAATGGCAGGGCGATATCCTTGTAGGATCACTTAAGTTTGGATACGTAATGCATGTTGATGTAGAGAACGGGAAAGTTGTTGGTGAGGAAAAGATTTTCGAAGATATTGGCCGCGTAAGAGATGTTAAGCAAGGTCCTGACGGTAATATTTATGTAGCGACTGAAGCTGATAGCGGCATTGTACGTGTATCTCCCAAGGATGAATAAAAACTTCCTGTAATCATTGAATTTAAAAGTATATCTGGCGCAAGTGTTGAGCTTGCGCCAGACTTATTTTAACAGTTTTTTCTTCTCTAATTAGACTCTACATCCTGTTGGTCAAGGTTATCAACTTCGTCTACCTGTTTTAGTTTCAGGTAGTCAACTAACTCGTCCTGCATATCTTCTCTAATGCGTTCGGGATGCGTAATCTTCGTGTAAAAAACAGTGAAGTAAACTACTTTGACAGACGTAACGGTACGCTCAAAAAGATTACTGAACAGCTTCCCTATCCATAGCGCTACAATTACGGGTACCCAACTAAAGCTGACAGGATCTCCTCCGATGGTTATTGTAGAGGTCGGAAAAACTGAGCTACCGAAGTAACCGATTGCGGCAGAAATGATAAATAATAAGACATAAGCCGGGAGGGTTACATGGCGGACAACCCTGCCCAGAAAGTCAATCCCAAAAATACCAACTAAGGATTCGGGAACACGATCTTTAAGTTTTTTCATCTCTTTAACGGCCGGTGTGATATCCATCTCGTCCACGGCCACCGATGGCAGCAGATAGTGATTGGCCAGGTCCCAAACCTCTTCTAATCCAGCGATAAAGAGCCTGATGATCATCTTTATAATACCGCCGCCAACAAACTTACTCTTATTGACGAAGCGCATCAGGATGTCGAGCCAGGCAATTTTTAGGATTTGCGAGCTTAGTTTTTTACTGGCATTCGTGGCTCCCACATACGAAGGATCATTACCGATGATGGTCTCGTATACTGTCCAGCTCATCCGCATTTCCTGTTTGTTATCATAAAAGTGCTTGTAGAGAAATAAGATGAAGGCAAAGAAAAGGGACAGGAGGCCGTATCCTATTTGATCAAACTGCCACAAAAAGAATACCGCGAAACCGAAGGTAACCATTATGGAATGGTAAATGGCCATCCGTATCCACGGCTTGATGATATCCTTGTCTTTGCCAATGATAGTGAACGTACTTTTAACCAAATGCAGTACCGATTTAATACGCTCTTTGTAAGGAAGCGAATCAAACGATTGGCTTGCTTTGCTAAAATCAAAACTCATATATAACCCGATATTTTATTAATTTTTTATTCAGATCTCTTGATATACCGACGGGACGGAAATAGCATCACCATTAAACTCCCATCAAATTTTTTTCATTGTACAGATCATAAGACTAATCCTCAAATTCAGTGCTTTCAATGATCTATACTGGGAACCTGTTCACTCTTTATAGGCAGTAAATACGAAGTCATGCAACTTTTCGGCTCAAATTTTAATTAAAAGAGTATAACCGCAATAAAAACAAGGTGATTATGCATCAACTTGGACGTGTATATTTAGTATTGGGATTGGCGCTGCTTTTAACAGCGTGCAGTGATAGCCCGGAAGAAGATTTTATTGATCGGATGACGCAAGAGCACAAGGGAGATTCGCCGGTCGAAAATACTTCACAGCAGTTAAACCAATCGGGAGAAGTATCGGGACAGGAGGTTACCTACGCTACGGTAAATGGAAAAGATATTACAGGGTACTTATCTAAACCCGAAGGAAAAGATAATGCTCCCGGTATTATTGTGATCCACGAATGGTGGGGCTTAAATGACAATATTCGGATGATGACGGATAAACTGGCCGGCGAAGGATATACGGCGTTGGCTGTTGATTTGTATAATGGGAAGGTGGCGGAATCACCCGATAGCGCAGGGACCTATGCCCGTTCTGTTGATGACAAAGAAGCCTTGGCTAACTTGACCCAGGCGTACGGCTATCTCAATAAAAGTCAGGGAGCGGATAATATCGGTGTAATCGGCTGGTGTTTTGGCGGAGCGTGGTCGCTGCAAACGGCCCTGGCCCATCCGCAAAAGATTGACGCCACTGTTATTTATTACGGCCGACTGGTGACCGAGACAGAGAAGCTTAAAACTTTAGAGATGCCCGTGCTTGGTATTTTTGGTGAAGAAGATGAGGGTATTCCACCTCAAAAGGTGAAGGGTTTTGAGTCGGCTCTCAATGAAGTGGGTGTCGAGAATTCCATCCATATTTATGAAGGGGCGGGACATGCTTTTGCGAACCCATCCGGCACGCGATATGTTGAAAAAGCTGCTGAGGATGCCTGGCAAAAGACCGTTCGTTTTCTCGAGCAAAATTTGAAAGGGGAGTAAAAAAAAGAATAGCTGCTGACCGGAGATTGGTCAGCAGCTATATATAAAATTAATTGTTCTTACCCTTCCCATTCCCCGTCAAAGACAATTTCGTCCAGATCTTTGCGAATGCGCGGAGAAGTTTCCTGTTTTTGCAATTTGTCATTTAGTGATTCGGGATTTCCTTTATACCCGATAGCAAACATGGTCATCGGTTTATAATCGTCGGGTATCTCGTACAGCTCACGTGCCTTTTTGGGTAATATGCCAGCCATCTGGTGTACGTATAAATCGTGTTTCGTAGCCTCAAAAGTTAGGTGAGCAATGGCTTGTCCCAGGTCATGTCCGGCATGGGGATTGTCTCTGCCATCTAAATCAAAGGTTGTTTTGGTAAGGGCCAGTACCAGTACGGGTGCGTCTGCGGCCCAGCTTTGGTTGAAGTCATTCATTACGGAAGCGAGTTGTTCATACGCCTCCTGATCCTGTTTGCGGGCTATGATAAAACGCCATGGCTGTTCATTGTATGATGAGGGAGCCCAGCGTGCGGCTTCAAAAAGTTGATTTAATAGTTTGGTATCAATCGATTTTTCGGAAAAAGCTCGGGGACTCCATCTCTTCTGTAGGAGTTCGTGAATAGGGTATTCTGTATCGGCCAATTTTATGGGTTGTTCGTCTGTAGCTTGCATATGGTTGATTTATTATTTCATTTAGTTTAATGTTGAACTAAATAACAAAGTAGCTCTTGGGATAATTCCGAGGATTTTTTTGAATGGTTAGAGCCCCAAAAGCATTTTTTTAGTGAATATTAATCAGAAGAAAATAAGAGCTATGAGTCATAAGGTTGAGATTTTGGATATTAAAGACATTACCCACGATGTGAGAGCGTACACTTTTGAAAAGCCCGATGGCTATTCCTTTACTCCGGGACAGGCTACGGAGGTAGCTATCAACAAGGAGGGTTGGCGTGACAAAAAGCGGCCATTTACATTTACGAATCTGCAGGAAGATGATCACCTGGAGTTTGTGATTAAGAGCTATCCGGATCACAATGGCGTAACGGAACAAATTGGGCAGCTTAAAGAAGGTGATCATTTTATTATTGATGATGCATGGGGAACGATTGAATACAAGGGAGAAGGTGTTTTTCTGGCAGGTGGTGCAGGGGTAACGCCGTTTATTGCCATTTTACGTGATTTGTATGCAAAAAATGAGATTGGTTCAAATACGCTTATCTTTTCGAATAAGACGGAGGATGATATTATTCTGAAGGATGAATTTGATAAGATATTGGGAGAACAGTTTATCAATGTGATTACAGATGAGCCCACTGATGAGCATATCTATCTGGATGGATTTATTGATAAAGAGTTTTTGTCCGACCAGATTAATGATTTTGATCAGCCTTTTTACGTGTGTGGACCTCCGGCTTTTAATGATGCGATGATTAAATATCTCAAAGAGCTCGGTGCTCAACCCGATGCACTGGTCTTTGAAGACTAAATGATCTTCCGGAACTTTTTGACTTCTGCAAAGATAAACGATATCCTGTAAGTCTGTGTTTAAAACATGTAGTAATTCTAAACCAAAGTATTTGTAAATTATGAAGTTAGTCGATGCTGACGGTAATGAAATAACAAGTAAAGAAAATGTTGATGCTAAAGAGCTGGAAAAGCAGATGTCCAAGAAGATTGAGACCCTGCTTGAACCGGTAATGAACAAGATTAAACTATCCGGCGCGCAGGTGCCACAGGAGCAACTGATGCAATTAAGCTCCGCTGCCCAGCAGATGCTGCACAATCGTATGATTTATAACCTGCTTCAAAAGGTAGGTATTGAAGATCTGGACGAAGTGCTCTCCGAAGATGATGTAGAAGAACTTTCAACATCACTTAAAAACCAGGTTAAAATGGTTGATGGCGATGAAGCGCAAAATGCCCAGCAGCAAATGAAGCAGAAGATGGAAGAGATGCAAAAACAGCAACAGAATCCGGATAGTTAAGACCCGTTATTTGTTGATTCGATAATGGTTATTAGGTATGCATATCCAAATAACCATTGACGGATAACTATTTATAATATCAGCATGGCGTCGCCAAAGGAGTAGAAACGATACTCCTCATCGATGGCGTGCTGATATATTTTTTTCATTTCTTCGTAACCGGTAAATGCTGCTACCAGCATCAGCAAAGTGCTTTTAGGTAGGTGAAAATTGGTAATCAGCGCATCGGTTGCCTTGAATTCAAAGCCGGGACGGATAAAAATATCTGTATCCATCTTTGTTGAAGTAAACTTATCGTGTTCTCGAAGCGCCGATTCTAACACCCGAACGCTTGTAGTTCCCACCGCTGTAATATGCTCAGCATTATTTAATTGGGCTGCTGTTTCTTTTGTGATTTTAAACCATTCGGAATGCATCGTGTGTTCCTCAATACTATCGGCTTTAATCGGCGCAAAGGTTCCAAGTCCTACATGCAGGGTTACCTCAGCTTGGTCAATTCCCTCCTCTTGAATTTTGGCAAGAAGATCATCCGTAAAATGAAGTCCCGCAGTAGGTGCGGCTTTGCTGCCTAAATCATCCGCATAAACCGTTTGGTACTTTTCTGATAGCGACTCGTTTTGCTCGATATAGGGAGGAAAAGGGGTATGCTTATATTGCTCATATACTTGGTGACCGAGTGAAGGGCTCATTTTTAGTGTCCGCAATCCTTCGTCATCAATATTCAACACTTCAGCAGAGATGGTATCGGTTAGTTCTACCGTTCGGCCCTTTTTAAACTTTTTGCCGGGACGTACCATCGCCTGTACGGTGGTATTATTAGCCGTATCAAGAATAAATATTTCTTTGCTACCGTCGTCAAAAAGCAGCCGACATTTTTCCACTTTGCTGTTATTAACAACCAGCGTGGTATTTTTGGGTAGATACTTATGTATGTTGTAAAAACGATCGTCAGTTATGGTGTTAGATTCGCGATCATACACAAGCAGACGCGAATGGTCGCGCGGCTCGGCCGGTTGCTGGGCGATAAATTCATCAGGCAGATCATAATCAAAGTCGGAAAGGGTGTAACTCATCAGAAAGTAATTTTAGCCGTAGATTAACACGGATTGAAACGGATTATTTTTAGCTGCTAAAGATAAGGAAAATTAATGGGTATCAAGAGTTGTAGAGTGGTTAAATAACAGTAGAAATTTGTGTGGCCTTGTGGACGAATTATTCAAAAGGAATTTCAAGCTGTTTGAAATGGCCTTTTTCATTGAGGTTTAAATTAGAAAGGGTGATACCGAGCAGACGCACCTTTCGCTCTCCTACTTCGGTTTCTTCGAGTAGCGAAATGGCAGTATTGGCGATGTCTTCAGCATCATTAATATAATGACTGAATGAGGTGCTTCGGGTGATAGTTTCAAAATCGTCATATCGTACCTTAAGCGTTACTGTTTTTCCGGCCGCATTTTTGTCTTTCATGCTTTGGGATATTTTCTCGGACAATTCGCGCAAAAAGTTATTGATCCATCCCAGATCATCAACATCCTCAGAAAATGTGCGTTCCTTCCCTATTGATTTTCGGATCCGGTGAGTTTTTACCTGCCTGTTGTCGATACCTCGAACAATGCGATAGTAATACCGACCGGTTTTGCCAAACTCATTAACCAGATCAATTTCCGACCATTGTTTTAAATCTTTGCCGGTATAGATCCCCAGCGATTTCATTTTGGATTCGGTCGCCTCTCCTATCCCATAGAATTCGCCAATTTCGAGCTTCTCTAAAAAATCCCGGGCATCTTCGGGTAGAATTACCGAAAGTCCATCTGGCTTATCTAAATCGGAAGCTATTTTGGCCAGGAACTTATTATGCGCCACACCGGCCGATGCGGTAAGCCGGGTCTTTTCTTTAATACGCTTGCGAATCTTTTTTGCAATTAGTGTAGCCGAGGGCAGGTTAATATGGTTTTCGGTGACATCAAGATAGGCTTCGTCCAGTGAGAGCGGCTCGACGAGATCCGTAAATTCGAAGAATATCTCCCTGATTTGTTCTGATATTTTTCGATAAACTTCAAAGCGGGGCTTAACAAAAATAGCATGCGGACATAAACGCACGGCTTTGGCCGCGGGCATAGCCGAATGGACGCCATATTTTCGAACTTCGTAGCTGGCTGCTGCAACAACCCCGCGGCCTTCAGGTGATCCTCCTACAATTACGGGCTTGCCCCGATATTCTGGGAAGTCGCGCTGTTCAACGGATGCATAAAAGGCATCCATATCAATATGGATAATTTTTCGGATATCTGGCTTAGCCATTGAACAACAATTGAGAGAATGCTAAGTAATATACGGAATCAGGATCGATATATGGTAAAAAACAGGTTCCAAAATCGATTAAAAAAGTATATTTTTTGTACAAATCATATTTAAAATAAAATAATAGGACGGAATGGAAGAATTAAATGGAACCATGATATTCTGGCTAATTTCTGCGGGGATGGTAGCCGGAGCACTTACCAAGGTAAGTATCTGGAAACAAGGTGTTGATCTTGTTCCCAACCTTATTGGCGGTGTAGTTGGGGCTGTAGTAGTTGGGAGCTCAGCTATAATGATTAATATGCCGGGAAGTTTAGCATTTGGCTTTTTAGGGAGCCTGGCGGTTCTTTTTATTATGAATGTTTTTTATTTACAATCTGAAGAAGAACATGCTTAAAGTTTGTTACTGTATTTATTAAAGAATATTTGTTTCAGAAGGTTAATTTTTGAGACACATTGGATTCTTGTCCAAAATTTATTTAATTAGCGACAGGGATTGTGATGAGTTGTACTGGGGTTCTGGTTTCGACCAGGACCCTTTTTTATTTTCGGATGGTGTAACTTCTCTTTTGAAGGATCGTGCAAAAAGCGATCTTCAGTTATATCATAGTATGTATGGATACAGGCCAGACCCAATCTATTGATCAGCTCAAGGAATTGAATGATCAGTTCGATCGAAAGTTACAGGAGCTTGACGGAAATCAGTCCCGCGATTTTTCTTTTTTATGGAAGAGGATGTTGCTGAGTGTTTTCTTAGGTGTTTTAGCTTTAGTTATGCCCTTTTTGCTACTTGTCAGAACTTCGGTGTTTATGTACAACACCTATCAAACAAGTGGTTGGTTGGCACTCTCGATCGGATGCGTGGCTACGGTATTATTATTGTTGCTTTATGGAGGTGTTTTTGTCTATAAGTTTGGTATGGGCAAGAAGGCCCTTAAATACATCTTCCGAGGGATTTTAGTGTTAGTGGCAGCATATACTTTTTATGGGATGTTATATTATTCAAGCTTGAATACAAAGACGGAAGAAATACGTTCCTATTATCGATCGCTACATCCCATAGTACGAGTAGCGTTAACGACCGTTACACTTGCTGATAGCGATGTAGTTGTAACGGATATACAGCGCCGGCCCGAAGACTATCACCGAATGGGGCTCTCAGAGAACGAACAATCACTGCACTATGTGCAGACCAGCGGGTATGTGCATGCGGTTGATGTACGCACCAAAGGGAGGGCAAGGTGGAAGAACTGGATGTTTGAGTATTCGTTTAAACTTTTTGGATTATCAACTATTCGCCATATAGGTACCGCTGACCATTTACATGTTTATCTGCCGTTAAATAAGTAAAAGGGCACTGTTTTAAAATGATTGGTTTCCTGTATATTTAATAGGCAGACAAAAATTAAAGGTTTAAGAGGGATAATTAGTCATAGTTATGGAAAAGACAGCAACATATTCGCTTTGGTTGGAACCCATGGGTGATACAGCCTACAAATTACAACAGCGTATTAAAGAGCTCAGCAAGAAGTACGATACGCCGGTATTTTCTCCTCACGTAACGCTCCTTGGGGGACTAACGGCATCGAAAACCGAGCTTGTTCCGTTAACAGATACGCTGGCCTCATCGGTAGCCCCATTTGATTTAAAACTTACTAAAGCCGGATATCTGAATACATTTTTTCAATCACTGTTTATTCATATAGAACAGAATGAAGGACTCACCTATCTACATAACAATGCGTGTCGCCTATTTGATTGCCCCGAAGAGTACGAAAAAGAATATATGCCGCATCTTAGTTTGCTATATGGAGATTTGAGCCAGCAGCAAAAAGAGAAAATTCTCAACAATATTGGCCGTAAATTTTATATCCGATTTACGGCAAAAAAAGTCGTGTTAATGGATACCGATGGAAAACCTGGGCAGTGGAAGAAGATACATACGGCGATGTTCAAACAGGGATAAAAAATGTTGACACTCTGTAATAATATTGCGATTGTCGATCTAATTAGATGCTAAGATTTTTTTGAAATATTACATTAGCTAAAAACCTATTTTATGTCCGATTATAAATTTTTTGCCCAGGTAAATAAGGCCTTCGATATTGCAGCCAAATATTCTGAATATGACCAGGGGCTGCTTGATCAAATTAAAATCTGTAATAATATTTATCATGTTACCTTTCCGCTTGAACGTGATGATGGTTCTATCGAAGTAATTCACGGGTGGCGGGTAGAACACAGCCATCACAAGCTGCCAACCAAGGGAGGAATCCGTTTTAGCACTACCGTTAATGAAGATGAAACGATGGCTCTGGCGGCACTTATGACCTATAAATGTGCTGTTGTAGATGTACCTTTTGGAGGGGCTAAAGGGGGTATAAAAATTGATAAATCCCGATTTTCGGATAGTGAAATTGAACGCATTACGCGGCGCTATGCCTATGAGCTGATTAAAAAGGACTTTTTAGGACCGGGATCTGATGTTCCGGCACCTGATTACGGTACCGGTGCTCGCGAAATGGGATGGATTTTAGATACCTACCGACAGTTAAAGTCGGATATTAATGCTGAAGCATGTGTTACAGGAAAACCTATTCCCCAAGGCGGAGTACGCGGACGTACAGAAGCAACCGGACGAGGTGTATATTTTGGTGTGCGGGAGGCTTGTAAAAACAAAGAAGATATGGAAGATCTTGGGTTGGAGCTT
The DNA here is from genome assembly GCF_052712805.1 of Fodinibius sp. AD559. Lineage (NCBI taxonomy): Bacteria > Pseudomonadati > Balneolota > Balneolia > Balneolales > Balneolaceae > Fodinibius > Fodinibius sp. AD559. Next base: position 511,093 of record NZ_JBQPVW010000003.1, on the reverse strand, counting down.
GGATTGGAAGGTAAAACCTTTGTTATTCAGGGGCTTGGCAATGTAGGCTACCATACGGCCCAGAATTTGATCAAGGGCGGTGCCATCATGGTTGGTGTCGCAGAAATTGAAGGATCCATTTATGATTCTGAAGGAATAGATCTTGAACGATTGATGGAGTATCGTCAAGATACCGGTTCCATATTAGGATTTGGTGATACCAAAGAGCTTGAAAGTAATACTGCAGTTTTAGAAGCCGAGTGCGATATTTTGATACCGGCTGCGCTTGAAAATCAAATTAATGAAGAGAATGCAGCTAATGTTAAAGCAAAAATTATTGGCGAAGCGGCTAATGGGCCAACAACGGCCAAAGCCCACGATATTCTAAAGGAAAAAGGGGCACTTATAATACCTGATAATTATCTGAATGCCGGTGGAGTAACGGTATCATATTTTGAGTGGTTGAAAAATCTTTCTCACGTTCGATTTGGGCGCATGGAAAAGCGGTTTGAAGAAAGTAGTTATCGCAAAATTCTAAATGTTATTGAAAATATTTCTGACCGTAAATTTTCGGAAGCAGAAATGGGTGTGTTGGCACAAGGAGCAGATGAGAGGGATTTGGTTGATTCCGGACTCGAGGAAACAATGATTAATTCTTATAATGAGCTAAATGAATTACGGAAAACACATGATATCGATCTCCGCACAGCGGCTTTTCTAAGTGCAATTAATAAAGTTGGTATCATGTATAATCAGATGGGTATTTTCCCATAATTTATAAGTGACTCAGCGATTTGTAACTGCTGTCTAATTATGACTTCATTTTATCTGATAATGTTTGTTGTGCCATTGCTAATCGTTGGATTGGCAGTGGCCCTTTCTTATCGTGTAAAATTCCGTGACAATGGATGAGACGCAGGTTATCTCGATTGCGGTAGATGAATATGCTGTTGGAGCATTTATCGCCTACCTTTTGCTTCTCGTTGGTATAGGAATATATTCTTCCCGTTTTTCATCGGAAGGTATCAGCGAGTTTTTTATTGGCGGACGTCAGATAAATAGATTTGTGGTGGCTTTATCAGCAGTGGTGTCAGGTCGCAGTGCGTGGCTTCTTGTTGGCGTAACCGGCATGGCCTATGCTCAGGGTGCGTCGGCGATTTGGGCTGTGATGGGATATGTGATTGTTGAGTTATTTCTTTTTCTGTATTACGCCCGTAGGCTCCGTAATTTTTCGGAGACCTATAACTGCATAACCGTCCCAGACTTTTTTGCGGAACGATTCAATGATAAAAATGGCTATCTGCGTATTGCGCTGGTTGTTGTATTTCTGATTTTTATGGTCAGTTATGTTTCAGCGCAATTTGTGGCGGGCGGTAAAGCTTTTGCCTCCAGTTTTGGACTTACGCAGACCAACGGCATTATTATAACTGCTATTATCATCATGGGATATACAGTGCTGGGTGGATTTTTGGCTGTTAGCCTTACTGATATGTTTCAAGCCATATTTATGCTTTTTGCCTTGGTGGTGCTTCCGTTTATTGCAATCTGGGAGGCGGGTGGTTTGCCCCAGGTTTTATCGCAATTAAATAGTATGGAAGCAGGTTTTGCTGATCCCCTGGCCATTGGTTTCGGAGGACTCCTTGGCTTCTTGGGTATTGGGCTTGGATCACCGGGGAATCCACATATTCTTTCTCGTTATATGTCTATTGACGATCCCAAGCAGCTACGATGGTCGGCGGTTGTGGGTACAATCTGGAATGTGTTAATGGGATGGGGCGCTATATTTATTGGTCTGGCAGGCAGGGTTTATTTCCCAGAGGTGGAACTGTTGCCGGCCGGTGATACCGAAAATCTTTACCCTGCCTTGGCACAAGAGCACTTGCATCCTATAATATTTGGGGTTGTGGTTGCATCTATATTTGCCGCTATTATGTCTACGGCAGATTCCCAACTTCTGGTGGCGGCATCATCGGTTGTTCGTGATTTGTATGACAAGCTTATCAAAAAAGGTCAGGAGATTACGCAGCGAAATCTGGTCCTCTACAGTCGAATTATTGTAGTAGTTCTTGTAGCTATAGCATTGGTCTTTAGTTTGGTTGCTCAGGAGCTGGTGTTTTGGCTGGTTCTGTTTGCGTGGGCAGGATTGGGAGCAGCCATTGGTCCTACTTCTATCTTGGCTCTTTATTGGAAAGGAACCACCCAAAAGGGTGTTTTTGCCGGATTAATTACCGGAACGGTAGTAACTATAGGCTGGTACTACATTCCGGTTTTGAAAGATAATCTGTATGAATTGATTCCAGCTTTTGTACTTAGTTTTCTGGCAACATGGATCGTAAGTAGGTTTACCCAAGCGCCGGATAATATTGAAGAGGCTTTTGTGGAATTTGAAAAGTGAGTTTTTGCCCTATAGGTCAAATATTTCAGAAGGTTGCATGCCCCGGTAATCCGGCATAATCATCCCTGCATCGGCCCCAAAGTACGTGGGATCTGAAACGTAATAACGTTTTCCATTATATGTTATAGGATTGTTAATACGTTCGCCACTTGGCTCTTCATCAGGAAAGTGAATAGCCAGGGTTAAATGTCCTGGATATCGTACTACGATATAGTCGAGATTGGTAAATTGATCAAGTAAATATCCGAGCATAATTGCGCGGTCATCACAATCCGATGCCGGATAATAGAGCGTTTCAACGGGGAACATCTTTTTTTCGGCATTGAACTGTTCCGTATCGGTTTGATACTTAAAAGAGCGCTGTGTAAAACGAAGCAACAGGTTTACCTGCTCGAGGGTAGATTTGCCATCCAGTAGAGGTTTTAAGGCTTCGACTAACTGTGAATGTGTCTCATTATTTTCTATTTGGCTGTTAAAATACAGGGGCAAGTCAGCCTGTGGATAGTTCTTAAAGTAGTTAACGGTTTGGACATCTACTGGTACGCTGATCGAATAAGTGGAATCCCGAAAGGTGAATGCTAAGTTTCGTTGTTCCTGTTTTTGCTTTAGTGTGGGAAGTTCTTCAAAAAGTAGATTGATAGCTCTTTCCTCCTTTTGAGCGTGGTTGCCTTTGTACGTGTAAAATTTTTGTGGAAGGCTTGGATAATCATCACTTAACTGAAGGTAATAATACGTTGACCCATTTAAGGTTAGGGACTTTCGGAAAACATGCGGAGTGGCTTTTACAAGTAAATGAACCTGATGATTTTTATAGGCTACCTTGGTGCCAAAACCGGATTGTGTTAGCATAAACCATGTAAATAGAGTAGCCTCATTGGTTTTTTGCCCATAAATCTGTGTACCAATATTATGCAGTAGCTGGGCATATCCAAAATCGTTTAGCGACAGTTTCGTTTGTAGTTCCTGGATTTGTTCAAGGAAAGAAGGATAATCTTTTGTACTGAGATGTTTCCAGAATTCTGCAATGGCTTTGCGATTAACCGGTTTTTCTAATTGTTTTTCGTAGGCAGTGTAATATTTATAATTGATTGGTATACCATAGTATTGTAACTGCCTGGAGCGAACCTCAGCTTTTTTAATCTTCGGATTAAAGTTGGCTGTGATACCTTTAGAGGGATTAAAAGATTTGGCTTTAACTTCTTGCGTGATATCCGTTTTTATTGGTTCCTCTTTCTGCGATTTAGGGAATGTTCTTTGCTCTTCCTCCTGAGGCTGGTCAGCTTCTGGTGATGGCTGGTTATTTTGTGGCTGTTGTTTGTCTGTTTTTGAGTTGTTCCCACGCTGTTGTTCTTTTGGATTAGGATCAGGAGAAATAGGATTATCTACAACAGGGAGCTGCTTAGGCTTAGGTTTTTCATAGAAATCAGGACTGTGCTCCGACTTGAAATTCTCCCATTCTTTTTGGAGCATCTCATAGAACTCCTTGTCATACTCATTTTGAAACTCTTGGAACTCTTGAAGGTAGTTTTCTTTCCACTCTTCAAAATCCTGGGCTTGTGCAGTATTAAATGACATGCCCAAAATCATAAGTAAGACAGTTAAAATACAATAGAAATTGCCCTTAATTTTACCCTTAACCATGGCTTTAATCCCTCAGTTTAGATGAATTGTTTTGATAAATGGTAACCTCAAACTATCAGAGTTACAAATATTCAGGTTATAGTTGGATAACTTGATCCGCTAAATAATTAAATTATTAGTTCTTTTTACAAAAGGAATTAAGCTTATTGATAATAATATTAAGTGGAATTTTATAAAAAATAAGATTAAGATTTGAAATCTTATTTGAAAAATAGCAAGTTCGAATGTGTTAAAAATTTAAACGGGGACAAATTATAAAAACTTAAGAGAGTCAACCTATGACCTTTACAAGAATCATATTAAGTACATTCATTGCAGCATTTCTTTTTTGGGGATGTGGTCCTTCACAAAGTGTTCAAAGAGTAGATCCGGGTTCTCAGTCAGATTTATCAGGGAATTGGAATGCCACTGATGCCCGCATGGTGGCAGAGGATATGACTTCCGATATTCTTTCGGCTGCATGGTTACAAAATGTAGAGTCACCGGTTCTAATTGTTGGTGATATTAGAAATAATACTACAGAACATATCCGGACGGATATTTTCATTAAAGAAATGGAGAGAGCAATTGTTAATAGTCAAAAGATTGAAATTGTGGCAGACCCTGACCAAAGAAATCAGATCAGGGCCGAACGCGATGATCAGCAGCAACATGCTTCCTATGAATCCGCTTCTGCTGTTGCGCAAGAGCTTGGTGCTGACTATATGTTGGTTGGTGGTATTGAAGCCAATGTAGACAAGAATTTGGATGGGACACGGGTCGCTAAGTTTTATACCGTTAATCTTGAACTTATCAATGTTGAATCTAACCGAAAGGCTTGGATTGGCAATAAAAAAATCAAGAAGATGATTGAGCGAAGTAAAGCAAAGTGGTGAGTTCTTAATTTGTAATTGCCTTTAGATTACTTAGAATTTTGATTTTCAACATATTAGAGGCCTGATGAAGTATGTGACAACAAGAGAGCAAAGGTTTTTTGTTTAGTTTTAAAAGAAAACAGCTTAGGGGTGCCAATATTAACCTGCTCGGGATCAAAGGTCGGTCAAATTTATGAGAATCAGCTTGATGTTTGATAGAAAGATAGTGGGGATATTGGTACTATTGGTTTATGCGGGACTTGTATCGGGATGTGGTTCGCAAAAGCTGGTGGATGGTCAAAATCAGATGCGTGCCTCCTTTCAGTCTGGTGATTTTGATCGAGCTGATCAGATTGCTGATAGCTTAAAAGAAAATAAGGTCTATGAAGCTAAAGATCGTGTACTTTATGCCCTGGAGAAGGGGACAATTAATTATTTTAAGGGCGATTACGAACAAAGCGTTAAGTCTTTTACAAATGCAGAAGAATATATAGATCAGTTTTTTACAAAAAGTATTAAAACAGGGATTGGTGCTTTTTTAAGTAATGATACCCAACTTAATTATAATGGGGAGATCTATGAGGACGTGTATCTCAATGGATTTAAGAGTTTGGGATATTTGAAAATGGATGAGTTTGAGAGTGCCTTGGTTGAAGCTCGTCGTATCGCACAAAAGCTCTCTGAAGCAGAGCAGAAATATGGTGAATATGCAAGTGCGATGGCTGAGTCTGATACCACAGAGAAAGACATAAAATGGGAGGCTGGCACTTCCAGTATTCATGATAGCCCACTGAGCCATTATTTAGCAAGTGCTCTTTATGCCAAGGCCGGAGAAGAAGATGGGGCACGGATCGAGATGGATAAACTGAAAAAGGCCATAAACAATCATCAGGCAATGCCTGATTCAAAGCTGAAGTTTGATTCTACTTTTACCAAGGTACAGTATCCCAACCAATATAATGCAATGTTAATGGCTTTTTGCGGAAATGCTCCCGAAAAGGTAGATAATAGTATCAATACTGATCTAAACCTTGATGGGAAAGGCATAAAAATTGCTATCCCTAAGCTGAAAATGAGACCGTCAAGGGTTGGTGATATTGAAGCAGTAATAAATGATACTATGAGGATTGACCTAAAAATTATTGAAGAAATGGATAAGGTAGCCCGGGAAACATTTGAAATCAAAAAGCCCATCATTATTGCCCGGGCAACGATTAGGGGTATTCTAAAATCTGTTGCCCAAAAAGGAGTTACGGATGCAATTGAAGATGAGTATGGTTCCACAGCCGCCGATATTGCGGGCTTTCTGGGGGGCAGGGCTCGGGAGGCTACGGAGCAGGCTGACTTGCGAGGCTGGCAGACAATGCCGGGTAAGGTTTATACAAATGTAGTTAAGCTTCCCTCCGGGGAACATGATGTGACATTTAACTATTATTCGCCTGTAGGTAAATTGCTGTATTCAGAGGCCCGTAATATAAAAATAGGCGAACAAGAACGTTTAGAACCGATAGCGTCAATTTACTCCAACTAAAAAGTAGAGTCTTAATTTATGAGAATAGACAGCATAAGCCATCAGTTATTTCTATTAGCGGGTGTTGTTTTGCTTGCATTTACTTATGGTTGTTCTGTAACAGCTGAAGCCCAAAGTCAGGAATTGCCGGCCTGGATTAATAATCCTTCAGATCAATATAGTGAGAATCAGTTTTTAATGGCAGTTGGTTCTTCTCCCACGAGAGAGGGAGCACGCATTCAGGCACAATCCAATTTGGCCCAAATATTTGTGTCGGAAGTTGAGGTTGACGAATCCTACGTCAATGAGTTTCAAGAAATTACAGACTCTGAGGAGGGGACAACTACCCGCGAGAATACCAATTTAATTACCCGGTCAGAGGTTAACTCGGACCAACAGATGAGAAATGTTGAAATCAAAGAGATGCACCAGGCTCCGAATGGAACATTTTATGCTCTTGCAGTAATGGACCGTTTGGAAACTTCACAGTTGTACAGTCGGGAAATAGAGAACAACAGAAATAAGATTAATATGCTTCGAGGAAATGCATCTCAGACCAATAGCCGAATAGATCGGTTAATATATTTGAAGCAGGCATTGGCAGCAGCAAGGGTTAACGACATGTTAATTAACCAGCGGGCCATCCTTTCCGGACAAGGGGTACAGGGGGGATCAGCCTTGGCAGAACTTATACAAGAGTATAGAGAGGCAAAAAAAGCCTGTACTGTAAAGTTAATAAAAGATGGAGAAGTACCCGGGGAAGTCCAGTCTGATATTACCAGAAAGCTACAAAATGAAGGGTTTGAGGTGGCCAGTAATACTGATGAGCCGGTGATTGAAATGACTGTTAATTTAACGATGGATCCGGTCGATTTAAATCGTCCCAAGTATGAATTTATCCAGTGGGCATTACAAATTGAGGCTCAAAACAAGGAAAATGGACAATGGTTCAGTACGTATACGGCCGAGGGGCGTGAAGGAAGTATGAATGAAAAGTATGCACGCCAGAGAGCAGTTCAGGCAGTACAAAAGAAGTTGTCTTCAGAGTTTTCGAGTTTTATCAACGAAGAGCTACTATCGGTAGAATAAACAAAATTAGTCAGGTTATTATATCAAATAAATGTGATTTACTGATAAATTTTTTAAACTATTATCCTATTTAGTAGGAATATACTATTAATAAGTTCATCAATATGGACTACTTTAATCATCAAATATAAACAGGGATCATTATGAAAATACGAATACTACTCACTTTTTTATTAGCTGGATTTTTAGTTATAGGTTGTAGCAGTTCAGAGTCGGCAACAGATAACTCAGGAAGCGATTTGCCAAGCTGGTACACTAATCCACCCAGTAGCGATAGCGAATATATCTATGCCATTGGAGAGGGAACCTCTTCTCGCAGAAGTATGGCCAGAAAACAGGCGTTGCAGAACGGACGAGCAGCACTCACGCTTAAGCTTGAGTCTGAAGTAAGTGCCATGCAGAAAAACTTTGCTGAAGAGACAACATCAGGAACAAACAGCAATTACAGTGAAGTGTTTACTGATGTATCTAAATCAGTTGGACAACAAACGTTGCGTGGCGTGGATGTCGATAGAAGTAAGTTTTATCAGCGCGATAATAATACCAAACATGAGGTACTTATGTTGGTACGTTTACCCGTTGGTGAAGCAGCAAATGCTTTGAACCAAGCACTTGAAAATACGCTTTCTAAAGAGGAAGAACTTTATACAAAGTTCAAGGCATCAAAAGGCTTTGAAGAAATGAAAAAGTCTATTGAAGAGATGAAAAATGGTAGCATGCCCTCTGAGCAATAGTTTGGAGAGGAATAACCAGTAAGGTTTAAAATATCTCGATCCGTTTATTCCGGGTCGAGATATTTCTTTTTTAAAAAGGGAGATAATAATGCGAAAATATTGCCAACCGTATTAGCTGTGTTAATTTCAATGTTAGGGAGAGGGAAATATATGTTTAGGCAAAAAAGGTTGTACCGTTTAGGAAGATATTTTATAGGAATTTCATTTACAGTACTCTGTATAGGTATTTCATCTGTTTGTGCACAGGATAGCTTTGAAGATTATAAAGAGCAGTATCAAGAGGGCTATCAGCAATATTTAAAAAATATTGAGAATGGTATAGCAAGTTCTGAAGAGGACTATGAAAAATATAGAGATGAACTTGCTACATTTTGGTGGACACCCAGTTAAGCCATAGATTGTCGTCGCAATTTATGAGAAATAATAATTATGAGTAAAAGACAAACCTACAGCAAACAGTTTAAACTGGACGTGATCCAGCAAAGTTACCAACGAGACAATATCCGCGAGTTGGCCGATGAGTTAGGGATTGACCCGGGCCTTATCTACACTTGGCGATCGAAATATAAAAAAGAGCCCCAGCAGGCCTTTCCGGGCAAAGGCATTCCCAGCCAGACGCCCGAAGAGAAGGAGCTGGCCGAGTTGAAAAAAGAACTGGCTGACGTGCGGATGGAGCGCGATATCTTAAAAAAGGCCATGGGCATCTTCACCAAGAAAAACGGGTAATTTTCCAATTTATGGCTGAACATAAACATTTATACCCCATTGTGAAGATGTCCGAGGTATTCGATGTAAGCAGAAGCGGATATTACAGCTGGATGGGCCGCGGGCCCTCCGATCGCGCCAAAGAAAACCAGCGCCTTCTGGAGCTCATCAAGAAAATTTGGCTGAAGTCGGGGAAGACCTACGGCAGCCCTCGGATTCACCAACAATTGCTTCGAGGGGGTGAGCAGTTGAGTCGCCGGAGGGTCGCGCGGCTGATGAGAAAAGAAGGCATCCAGAGCCAGATTCGCCCCAAATGGGTAGCTACGACCGATTCGAAACATTCTCTACCGGTGGCCCCGAATCTGCTGGATCAAGATTTTTCTGCTGGCCAATTAGGTCAGGTGTGGGTAAGCGACATTACCTATATCCCCAGCAATCAGGGTTGGTTGTATTTAACGACGATTATGGACCTGGCTGATCGCCAGATTTTGGGATGGTCGTTCTCAGAAGGTATGAGCGCCGGTGAAACGATTATCCCAGCATGGAAAGAGGCTATTCAGCGGCGCCCGCTCCAAGAGGAATTAACCTTCCATTCTGACCGGGGCATCCAGTATGCCTGCCAAGAGTTTAGCAGACTACTAGACGCTCGACCGCTGGTTTGCCAAAGCATGAGCCGCAAAGGCAACTGCTGGGATAACGCACCAGCCGAGAGCTTCTTTAAAACCGTTAAAGCAGAACTACCAATAGAACCTAAGAACTACAGTTATGATAAACTTCGAGGAGTAATCTTCCAATTTATTGAGATCTGGTATAACCGCCAGCGCCTGCATTCTACGCTGGACTACCGCACACCGGCGGAAATGCAAGATTATTTAACCCAACAACAAGAACTGGCTGCATGATCTGGCTTAATTCACTGTCCATTTTTTTGTAGCAATTCCAAGAGGCATTTGAAAAGGAGTACAAAGCATTTAAGGAAGAAATGCAGAAAAAATGGGGTGATTTTAAAGAGCGCTCCAAAAAGCAATGGGTGGAATATAAAGAAAATGGTAATCTGCGTATATCAACGGATTTTGAGAAAGGGAGTGGTCAGATTGAGGTAATTGCTGAGAGCAAAGAGGAAGCTGAAAAGGTTAAGGAGGAAATGCCCGAAAAGGTTTCTGAGGCTTTGAAAGCTAAGGGAACCAGAGAAGGATTTGAAACAGAAAATGTGCCTAACAAAGAGATTACTGACGAGGCAGTTTTAGAAGGTCAGCTGAATAAGCCTGAAGACCAAACCGTAGATGAGTATGCCAAAGAAGTCGTAGAAAAAATACGAAGACAAAAGAGGTGCAGGGTGATGATGGAGAGACGCGTTATGTAGTATATGTGGATTTTCAGCTTTCAGATGATCATTTGCAAAAAAGAGCAAAAAAGGTTGAGGATTTCGTATATAAATTCTCAAGAGAATATGATATCGATCCGGCTCTTGTATTTGCAATAATTCATGTTGAGTCTCACTTTAATCCCACTGCCGCCTCTCATGCAAATGCGTATGGGCTAATGCAGTTGGTGCCGACAACAGGGGGACGTGATGCTTATCGAAGAATTTTTAATGAAGATGGGATTCCTACCAAAGAATTCTTGTTTCAGCCGAGCAATAATATTCAAATGGGAACGACTTTTATAGATATCATGGCGTCCAATTATTTTAATCGCGCTGAGGATGAGACAACCCGGGAGTATCTAATGATTTGTGCATACAATACGGGCGCGGGAAATGTATCGGTAGCTTATACGGGTAATACCAATTTATCGAAGGCGTTTTCAAAAATTAATAGCATGTCACCGGAAGAGAACTATAAACATTTGCGTAAAAATCTGGAATATGCTGAGGCCAGAAACTATCTTAAGAAGGTAACGACCCAACGTGATAGATACAGTCAGTGGAAACGGCAGGTAAAAGAAGAGTAGGATAAATTTGTTTCAAAACGGAAGGCTATAGCTTTTACTCTTCTATCATCATTTTAATTTCAGTGAGATCTATAGCCAGCTCTGCCCTAAAGCTTTTCAGCATCAAAAGATCTATTCACTATTTTAGGATTAAATCATGAACAGTCGGCAATGCCAACTCCTTGAATTATTTTCCTATCTCCGCTTAAAAACTCACTATTTAGCACTTGATACTGTCTTAACTCTATTTTGAATGCCCTGTCTATTTTCTGGTGTAAAAATAGGCAGGAAAAATAATGGTCAGGTACGATAATCCGCAAGTAAATGCATTAAACTAAAGAATAACCTCGTAACCTTGTGGTTAAATATTAGGTAAGAGAAGAACTCATTGATGCTTATATTATCCCCTGAAAGGTGAACACATAGAATATAGAGATCTTAATAAAAATCGCTACTCTGTAGTATCGGAATAGAGATGAGCGGGAAGTTGTTGGTGTTGTTATTTGGCCTATTTTGCATTAACTATATCTTCTGAATTTGATAATGCCCTAATTCCAAACTATTGAAAACTATTTTAACAGATAAAGACAAGCAGTATTGGCAAGAGGGTCATCAACATGAAGCTTATAATTTTATGGGGTCCCACTTCACCGATGAAGGGGTGTACTTCGCTGTTTGGGCGCCACATGCCTACAGGGTAAGTGTTGTAGGTGAGTTTAATAATTGGGATGGCAGAAAACATCCTATGGAGAAGGATGAAGATACCGGTATTTGGACGACCTTCATTCCCGATATTGAGCATTGGACTTTGTATAAGTACGAATTGAAAACGGCTGAGGACGCCCCTCCCTTTTTAAAGTCAGATCCTTATGCCCATGCCATGGAAGTTCGCCCCAAAACAGCTTCGCTGGTGTACGATTTGTCGGGTTATGAATGGGAGGATGGAGATTGGATGACGAGCCGAGAGCAGCGGCAGTCATTTCAGCAGCCCATATCTATATACGAAGTGCATCTTGCATCATGGAAGAGAAAGGGAGAAGATAATGATGAGTATTTGAGCTACCGGGAGTTAGCGCATGAGTTGGTTCCCTATGTAAAGAATTGTGGGTTTACTCATATCGAGTTAATGCCTATTGCCGAACATCCTTATGACCCCTCTTGGGGTTATCAGGTAACGGGTTATTTTGCTCCTACCAGTCGTCTGGGAGATCCCCAGGATTTAATGTACTTCGTAAATGAATGTCATAAAAACGATATAGGTGTAATAATGGACTGGGTCCCCGGCCATTTCCCAAAGGATGAGCAAGGGTTACAAATGTTTGATAGTACTCCCTTATATGAGTACGAGGATCCTAAAAAAAGGGAACAGAAAGATTGGGGTACGTACATTTTTGATTATGGAAAAGAAGGAGTGCGTAACTTTTTATTATCAAATGCCCACTACTGGTGCAATAAATATCATATTGATGGACTGCGCGTAGATGCGGTAGCTTCTATGTTGTATCTGGATTATTCTAAAGGACCGGACGAATGGACGCCAAACGAGTACGGGGGTAATGAACATTTGGAAGCCATTCGATTTTTGAAGGATTTTAATACAATGATCCATCGCGAATTTCCGGGAATTCTAACGTTTGCTGAAGAATCAACCTCTTGGCCCGGAGTGACGACTCCTGTACATAACGATGGCCTCGGTTTTGACTATAAGTGGAATATGGGATGGATGAATGATACACTGGAGTATATTCAAAAAAGTCCGGAAGAACGTGAGAGTGATCCCAATAAGATTACGTTTCCGATGATGTATAACTATTCGGAAAATTTTATTCTCCCCTTTTCGCATGATGAGGTGGTACACCTCAAAAAACCCCTGGTTTGGAAAAGTACAGGCAATGAAGATGAACAGTTTTCTAACTTGCGTTTGTTATTCACATACCTTTTTGGCCATCCTGGTAAAAAGTTGATGTTTATGGGCGGTGAATTTGCCGAGACAAGTGAGTGGGCTGAGGATCGATCGCTCCATTGGCATTTACTGGATTATAAGCGACATCAGGGGATTAAAAAGCTGGTAGAAGATTTGAATACTTTGTACAAACGGGAAGAATCACTACACCAACTGGATAAAGACCCCAATGGTTTTGAGTGGATAGCCTTGGGTAAAGAGCAGCCTTCGGTGTTTTCATTTTTGAGAAAGGCAAAGAATCCTGTCAATCACCTTTTGTTTATTTTGAATTTTTCTGATCGACAGATATCCGATTATACGGCCGGACCTTTTAAAGGAGAACAGTACCGCATAATTTTTAATAGTGAATCGGAATATTACGGGGGGACAAATAAAGGTGGTCACTATGGGTTGGGAGAAGAACAGCACATTTGGATGGAACCTTATTCGGCATTGGCGCTAAAGCCAGAACGAGAACTTGCGTAGTATGTTCGTTTTCGTTCATACAATGTAATGTTGGAAACAAGTTTATAAGAATAAAGGTCGTAAAAGATTTTATTAACAGGCTCCATTTTAGTATATTTGTCCGTTTAATTTGTCAAATTTATAATTTCCAATGGCTTTTAAGCTCAATCATCTCCCAAATCGTACCGAAAAACCTCGAGAAAAAGGAATGACGCTTGTTTTAGACAAGGGTCTAAGTGTTCGCCAAGTCGAGGATTTTTGCAAATCTTGTTCCAATTATATTGACATCGTAAAGCTTGGCTGGGGAACCAGTTATGTAACACAGAATCTGGAGGATAAGCTGGCTGTATATTCCAATGCAGATATACCGGTTTATTTTGGGGGTACACTTTTTGAGGCTTATGTACTGCGCGATCAGCTTGATGCGTATATGGAGTTGTTAGATCGGTTCAATATCGAGCATGCCGAAGTGTCAAATGGAACAATATGGCTTTCCGATAAACGAAAGGTAGAGATTATTCAGAAAATGAGTAAGCACTTTACCATTTTATCGGAAATAGGCAGTAAAAATCCCAATGATATAATACCTCCATATAAGTGGGTTAAAATGATTGAGCGAGAGCTTGATGCCGGTGCATGGAAAGTTATCTGTGAAGCTCGAGAAAGTGGAACTGTGGGCGTGTTTCGTCCCAACGGTGAAGTGCGATCCGGACTTATTGATGAAATTGCAGACTCAGTACCTGTTGAGGATTTAATTTTTGAAGCGCCTCAGAAAGAACAGCAGGTTTGGTTTATTCGTAAGTTTGGAAGCAATGTAAATCTTGGGAATATACAGCCTTCAGAAGTAATTCCTGTCGAAACTCTGCGTTTGGGGCTTCGAGGCGATACACTTTTTGATTTTTATTCACTTGATGACGAAGAGATGAGTCAGCTTTATGCGGATCAGGAGAAAAAAGAGTCCGACGAATAAACAATAAATTAACAACGAATTCATTAGTATTTATCTATGAAAGTATTATATGCTGCCGCAGAAATATCTCCCTTTGCCAGAATGACCCATACAGCTGATTTGCTCCGGTTTTTGCCGGCGTCCTTACAGGATAAGGGATACGAGATCCGCATTTTGTTACCCAAATATGGTACGATTAATGATCGCAGAAATCGATTACATGAGGTAATTCGCCTGTCTGGTATTGAGATTGAAGTAGGCGAAAAAATAGAAAACATGCGTATAAAGGTAGCCAGCATTCCCAATGCGAAGCTACAGGTATATTTTTTGGATAATGACACCTACTTTAAGCGTAAGGCTATGTTCATGAATCCGGAAACAGATGAACACTATGATGATAATGACGAGCGAATCGTCTTTTATAGTAAGGGTGTTTTAGAGACGGTAGCAAAGTTGGGCTGGGAACCTGATATTATACACTGCCACGATTGGGCAGCAGGTTTAATTCCATTACTTGCCAAAGAGAAATATAATGATCTGGATCTTTTTAAGGATACAGAGGTGATTTACAATATCCATCATCCTGAAAACAACGGAATATTTAATAAAAAGTTGTTAGATCTGGTTGGTTTGCCTGATTCTGTAGATAAGGACAATCTTATAGAGGGGGAGAACGTTGACTTACGCACCCTCGGTTTAAAATACAGCGATCATGTTGTAACCGGCAATCATATAACGGATGAATTAGACGATCTTTTTGACAAGCTGGGAATTTCAGCAAGAAAAATCCAGGGATCACCTGAAGATGTTTCAGATAAATTTGCTGACTACTACGATGAGATTGCCGGAAACGAAGAAGAAACGGAAGAATCATAAATTTAGAGCAGTATCTCGTTGCAAAATTTTATACAAACCTCCTTTCAACAAGCAAGGTCATTTCACTTAATTTTAATTTTGGGTGTCTTGGTGGGCTTCAGCGCCTGCGAAAATCCGGGCTCTGTAGGTAGTGATATTACAGGTCCTACTTCAGAAGTAGTGCAAGACACATTAATTATTGATGGGCTAACTTCTGTAGATGCCACATCTTATTCCGGTGAACAGAATTTCTTTTCGGCCGGGAGTTTTGATGATCCGTTATTTGGCAGCATGGATGTTACGGGTTATTTGAAACCTAACCTGCCGGCATCATCTGATACCATGAAAGCAGATGGAGAATTGCTGTTGCGGATCATGTATAATTTGGGGCAAGTTTCCGGAGATAGCGTTGGCACCCAACAATTTGGCTTGTATCAAATTGATCAATATTGGCGGGATCGTGTGCTAAAGGTAAATGATAAGTTGTCATTAGGACAAAAGCTCGGTGAGTTTTCGGTTGGATCCGAAGATTCTCTGATGATCAATCTCTCTGATTTAGCATCAGAATGGGTGGATAAATATCGTACGTATGCCGAAGATTCAAAGGCAGATGAGACAGGTTCAGTTGATTCGACCTATAAATACGATGCGCATGGCTTGGCGTTAGTCCCCCAAAACAGTACTAAGATTTTACCACTTTATCGGGATTCAACTCGTTTTGTTATAGAGCATCCCGAGGCAGATACGTTTGATGTGTCACTTAATAGATGGGGATATTATTTAAACAGGGGTAGTAATACTACCATCCCACAAGGGTCAATACCATTGCACAGTACGTACGAAAATGTGCTTAATTTTAAAAGACTGGGAATTGATCAGCTGGATATACAAGTTTCCGGATTGTCGCGGGCCATATTGGTACTGAATGAAAATACTGATGCCTTGGAACAAAGTTTGAGTGGAGAACCTTCAACTATTAAAAGGGCAAAAGAACAGGTAGCATATTTGCACTTGGCTGATCCTGAGGGGTTACCCGAAAATATTGACCCGGGTGCACCGTTAAATAGTCCAACCCGATTGCAAGGCAGTTATTCCGTTGAAAATGGTACTTTTCGATTTGATGTTACAAGACTGGTCGAAAATATTATAAGAAATGGATTTCCGGAAGACCGGGAGTTCTTTATAACACTTCCTAATAATGGTGTTATAAAATCTACTCTTATAATGACGGATGATGATCAGGTTCCTGCTGGACTGAAGCCTAAAATAATAATTACCTCTTTAAAAAATATTAAGAATTAGCGTTGAAAAAGTTAGCTCTTATAGTAACACTACTGGTTTTTGGAACTTCTACAGCATTTGCTCAATCAGGTGATGCTAAGGCTAAAAGTGGATCTGTATATTCCAAAATTGGTATTGGATATCCATTGGAGACAGGAAATACTGCAGCCCAATCTATGGGACTTTTAGGAGTCTCATTTAATGAGACCTTTGTGGGCACCATCACAAACCCGGCGCACTGGGGGAATACTGTATATGGTCTTGGTGTTGGAGAAATAGGTGTTGATTCCTATACCGCTACTAATGCTACGGGAAGTGTTACCAACTCAAACTTTTCAGTTGGACAATTTCAGCTTCAGTTACCTATTATTCGAGGCAAATTGGGGCTTTCGGGGTCCTTCACGCCTATTACAGAGGCAAAATTTCAAACGTTTGAACAAAAAAACCAGATAATTGGCGGAGAAACACTTGATTACAGTATTGAAAATCGTGGCAGTGGTGGATTAAACAGAGCTGAGTTAGGGCTTGGCTGGAGAATTAATTCTAATATTTCAGTCGGCTATGCTACATCCTTGTATTTTCTTTCAATCGATGATTTGTATGTGGCTCAGTTTCCACAATCGCCCTATCGTAATGCCAATTTTACCATTGAAACCAGTGGACACAGCTTTGGGCATCGGGTAGGAACATTTATTCAATTACCTAACTTCTTCAAAGAAGATGATCATTTAGGTATTGGTGCAACCGTGAATTTACCTGTTGAGCTGAATTCAGAAAGAAAGCAAACAGGGGTTGTAGATAATGGGGCAGTTACGTTAACTGAAGATTTGCAAAATGCCGAAGGTCCTATTAGAATACCCACCAAAATTACCGGCGGTGTAAGTTATAGTCCAAATAACTTGTGGATGGTAGGTCTTGAAGGACTTTATGAGGGCTGGTCGGCTTATGAAAATGATTTTAAACCCTCTGAAGACCAGCTGTTTGTAGACCGGTATAAAATGGGTTTGGGAGTACAGTATTTTCCTTTTGTAACTGGATCAACTAAATTTTTGTCTAATTTTAAGTACCGGGCAGGAGCTTCTTATGACACGGGACACCTAAATATTGACGGGCAACAAATTAACACACTTAAATTTGCATTCGGAATTGGCCTTCGATCGCCACGGTCTAATTCCTCTATTGATTTAAGTTTTGAATACGGAATAAGGGGCACGCAAACATCAAGTTTGGTGCAAGAAAATATTTGGGGACTACGACTGACGCTTAATTTGGCTGAAGTAATGTTTTTCCGCCCAAAGCTTCAATAACAATAAATTGCTTTAGAAACAGTTTTAAACTTGAACCATACAGTAAAATTTCAGCATTATGAAAAAGCTAATACTAATAACTGCTTTTATCTTCTTAGGTAGCAGCTGGTCGTTGGCACAAACCGAGCAATCTTCTGTGCAGCCACCCAGTGGGATGAGTGAAATACAGGCTTATTCAATATTTTATGAAAATTATAAGAATGATTCTTTTGAAGAAGCTATAAAGTTTGGCCGCTGGATGTGGCAGGGAATGCCAGAAACCATTGAAGGATATTCTCGATTTGAATTAAAACGTCAAATTGACCGCCTTACAACCGCTTATAGTGAGGTTGCGCAGAAAAAACAAGATCCCTCACTAAAAGAAGCCTATGTTGATACCGCGCTTTTAATCTTTGACCGGGCGTTTGAAAAATTCTCAGACGATACGGATGCAAAATATGACTGGCATATAAAAAGAGGTCGCCTGCTGCAGACTCATTCCGATAATGTTGAAAATGCATCAATGCGTGCAGCAGAAGATTATTATAAGGCTTTTCAACTGAAGCCGGAAGAGCTCACCAAAAGATCTAAGGGATATTATATACAAAGAATACTGAATGAGTTTTCTTCTGGTGGAAAAAAGGATGAGGCCTTGGCTGTGATGAAAAAAGCTGAGCCACATGCCTCTCAAAAGTTATTGAATTCATTCAGTAGTGTACGAGAGGAACTTTTTGATTCACCGGAGGAGCAAATTGAATTTTTAGAAAGTGAGCTGGAAAGTAATCCCAAAGACGAAAAGGTTTTAACGAAACTACGGGATGTTTATAAAAGTCAAGAGATGGCTGCAAAGGCACGAGAAGTAAGTCAAAAACTTTATGAGCTAAATCCTAACTTTGAAAATATCATGGCTGTAGCTGAGGCTGCTAAAAATAATGCCAATTACAATACGTCCATCAAGTACTTTAAGGAAGCAATGGATAAGGCCTCAACGGATAGAGAAAAGGCTGATATTGCCCTAAATATCTCTGATGCTTATCTAAACCAAGATCAGTTGCGTAATGCGCGTCGGTTTGCGCGGCAGGCACTTGATTATAGTGACAGCTGGGGTGTCCCATATATTCAGATTGCTGATATTTATGCTCGGGCAGTAAGTCAATGCACCAGCGACCGAAAGCTGACTCCTGAGGACAAAACTGTTTACTGGTTAGTATTAGATTATTTGGATAAAGCTAAGCAGGTTGATCCCAATACGGCGAATGAAGTTGATCGAAAGTATCAATCGTATAAGCCGGTAATTCCTACAAAGTCAGAGAAATTTTTCTGGAAACCACCATTGGAGGAAGGCGAAAGCTTTGAAATTGATTCTTCCTTGATGGAGTGCTATGGCTGGATCAATGAAACAACAACAGTTCGGTAAATTTTAAATAACGGTAAAGATTATTATCTTTATCTATTCGATTTGGCAGTACAGCTCTTGAGCTGTACTGCTTTTCACCTCTCAATTCTTAAATCACAATCACATCCTACCTTCTGTGTGTTAGTAGCTTTAATTTTTATAACAGCAGATATGTAGGTAATAAGTTAAATTATTGGATGTAATGGGACGTTCACGAAATAATAAAAATCGCGGTCGCAATAAAAATAAGAATGTATTTGTACCTCGATTTAAAGATAATAAAAATGTGGAAGTAGCCGGTCGTTATAAGGGGGTAGTTGAAATTAATGAAAAGAACTACGGTTTTGCTCGGGAGAAAGACCATGAATTTAGCTATGAGCCCAGCGACCCCTTTCTAAGACCCGACGAAGTTAAGAAACATAATCTACGTCCCGGCCTGGAAATTGAAGGAGAGTACGAGGAGGATGAAAGAGGGCATCGCCATATTCATTCCATTGAGAAGATAAACGGGCGTGATCCTATGGAGTGGCAGCGAGCCACCCGTTTTGAGCTGCAGACTCCCAT
Source organism: Fodinibius sp. AD559 (assembly GCF_052712805.1). Taxonomy (NCBI): domain Bacteria; kingdom Pseudomonadati; phylum Balneolota; class Balneolia; order Balneolales; family Balneolaceae; genus Fodinibius; species Fodinibius sp. AD559. The sequence goes on along the minus strand of NZ_JBQPVW010000003.1, from coordinate 491,516 downwards.
TATGCCGAATGAACATATTGAGCTGGGGATAGATCCCGAGGATATTGAGATGAGAGTAATGGATCTGATTGCTCCCATTGGTAAAGGGCAGCGGGCCTTGCTTGTAGCACCACCCCGGACCGGTAAGACGGTGTTGTTGAAAAAAATTGCTGAATCACTAACTAAAAACCATCCGGATATTAGCACGGGAATATTGTTAGTGGATGAACGTCCCGAAGAGGTCACTGATTTTATAAGATCTACGGATGCAGAAGTATTTGCTTCTTCAAATGATAAGCCTACCGATAGCCATATAAGAATTACGGAACTTGCTTTGGGGTATGTGAAACGAAAAGCGGAAATGGGTGATGATGCAGTATTGCTTATTGATTCTCTGACTCGGCTGGGAAGAGCATATAATAATATTCAGGAAAGTAGTGGGCGTACCCTTTCAGGCGGACTGGATATACGTGCGCTGGAAATTCCTAAAAAGATATTTGGCTCTGCCCGAAAAATTGAAGGTGGCGGATCGTTAACAATTGTTGCAACGTGCCTTATTGAGACCAATTCCCGAATGGATGACCTCATTTTTGAGGAGTTCAAGGGAACTGGTAATATGGAGGTTGTGCTCGACCGCGAGCTGGCAAACGATCGGATTTATCCCGCTATAAATATTAGTGCTTCGGGAACTCGTAATGAGGATAAGTTCATCGATGATTCCATGGAAGAACGGAATATGGTGCGCCGTTATCTGCTCAAAAAGTCACCGAAAGAATCTATGCAGAGCCTGCTAAAGGTACTTAAAAATACCGATAGCAATGAAGAACTGCTCAATCAGATTGCAGCAATGGTCTAATTAGTTGAAGTAAAGATAAACATTTTGTAGTTATTGGAGACTTGAAAAACCTTTATTATTTAATAAAAATAAAATGGCTACAAAATTTGAGAGAGGATTGTTTAAGATTGTATTAGCTATAGGCGGAGTTTTGGGTAGTTATATGACTGGCATTGTTATTTATACCGTAATATATGGAAACAGTTTATGGTATAATTTTGGATATTCGGTAGGCTATATAACAAAAAAAATTAGTAGCATTTTTTAGTAAACGGGAAGACTATCATCAATTTCTCGTGCCCATTTGTTAATACCGCCTTTGAGATTCTTTACATTTTCGTACCCTTCCTCCTGTAGTAATTCGCATGCTTCGGCACTGCGGCCGCCGCTTCGGCAAAGACAGATGATCTCGTTACCTTTGTGATCTTCAAGTTCATCAATTCTGTTTGCCAGTTCTCCAACAGGAATTAATACTGAGTTTTCAATATCAATTTTAGACTGATATTGTTCGAAGGGTTCTCGTACATCCAAAAGAAGAAAGTTGTTTTGATTATCATCAATTTTTTCTTTTAACGATTGTACAGAAATTTCGTCCATTCTCTTAATTCTTGTAATATTTTAGAATTTAAAAAAAAATAATTTGTGCTACTCTTCTTGTTGCGAACCATAGCGATCCAGTTTAAATTGACTTCCAAGATATAAGCGTTTAGCTTCTTCATCTTCAGCCAATTCATCAGCTGATCCCTCTTTTAGAATTTTTCCTTCAAACATTAAGTAGGCTCGATCAGTGATCGCAAGGGTCTCGTGCACGTTATGATCTGTAATAAAAATACCGATATTCCTGAATTTCAGATCAGCTACAATTTCTTGGATATCTTCAACGGCAATGGGATCAACGCCGGCAAAAGGCTCGTCTAAGAGGATGAATTTAGGATCGGTAACGAGTGCCCGGGCAATTTCGGTTCGGCGGCGCTCACCACCAGACAAGCTGTATCCTTTGCTGTCTACGACGCGTTCCAGTCCAAACTCTTCAATGAGCTGGTTAACACGTTGATCAATTTCTTTTTCAGTAAAATTAAAGAACTGGAGAATGGATTCGAGATTTTCTCGCACGGTTAAATTGCGGAATACACTCGCTTCCTGAGATAGGTAGCCAACTCCAAGACGAGCTCGTTTATACATCGGCATACCGGTAAGATTTTTGTCATCCAGGAAAATCTCACCACTGTCGGGAGTTACCAATCCCACAAACATATAAAAGGTAGTGGTTTTTCCCGCTCCATTGGGTCCCAACAGTCCTACAATTTCTCCCTGTGTTACATCAATAGATACATCCGAAACAACAGTGCGCTTTTTATAGCTTTTGGTAAGCCCGCGGCTGTGAAGCGTTTTGTTGGATGATTGTTTTTCCATAAATAATTGTTGCTGATTTATGCAACAGCGAGTTCATTCAGAACTGATTCAAAAATGAGTTTACCATCATCAGAGCCGATAAGTTCTTCAACAGCACGTTCGGGATGAGGCATCATTCCAAGAATATTACGCTGGGTATTACAGATTCCGGCAATATTATCAACGGAGCCGTTAAAGTTAGCTTCGTCTGTAACATTACCTTGTGAATCACAATAGCGAAAGACAATCTGGTCGTTATCCTGGAGCTTTTTCAGTTGATCTTCATCGGTAAAGTAATTTCCCTCACCGTGTGCTACAGGAATTTGCAGAACTCTCCCCTCTTCAATATTTCGGGTAAAGAGCGTATTGGATGTTTCGCAGCGCAAATGGGTTTGCTTGCAGACGAAACGTAAATCTTTATTGTGTAGCATCGCTCCGGGCAGTAATCCTGCTTCCAGAAGAATTTGAAATCCGTTGCAGATGCCTAATATGGGACCGCCCTTTTCAGCAAATTCGATAACCGATTGCATGATGGGAGAGAAACGGGCAATGGCACCAGAGCGTAGATAATCTCCATATGAAAATCCACCGGGTATCAATAGAAAATCAATATCCGACAGGTCGGTATCTTTATGCCATAGAAATTTCGTTTCAGCGTTCATGATATGAGCCATGGCATGATACGCATCGTGATCGCAGTTAGAGCCGGGAAATACAATTACGCCAAATGTAGCAGACACAGTTTATCCTTTTATTTCGGTGACAAGTTGAATTTCTTTGAGCACGCCATTGACTTCGAAACAATCTTCGAAGGGGCCTTCGTAGACTTCGGCCTTGCCCTCGTTATGTACTTTATATGTTAATTCTTTGGCGTGATCTTGGGTACAGTCGAGAGCTTTAATAAGTTGACCAATAACTTCATCAAAAGTATGAATGTCATCGTCGTAGAGAATTACTCTCCATGGGGATTTCTCATCCTCGTCCTCCTTTTCTTTTTCGAGAACGTCAACATCAATATCGGGAGCTTCTTCTTCCTGGGCACCCGAACCAGATCCTAATAAGCTAAAAGGCAGATGGTTCATAGCGATAGCTAATTAGTTTTCATGGATCTCAATTTTAAAATCTTCCATAACTTCATTGGCAAGTAATTTCGAACACGCTGTTTCGGCCACTTTGTGTGCCTCTTCTTTATTATCAGCGTCAATATCGAGTTCAATTAGTTTGCCAATACGAACTTGGTTTACTTCGTTTAAGCCAAGGTTTTTTAACGCATTATGTGCTGCTTTACCTTGTGGGTCAAGAATTGATTTTCGGAGCGTAATATTTACGGTAGCCTTATACATGCTGTGAAAGTTGTGCGGTTTTTAATGAGGGTAAAGTTAATCTTTATTTGGCTTAGCTGCTAACTGTGACTGGATATAATTCTGGGCTTCCAATAGCTTTGTTTGATCCAGGTCAATCCAGTTAATAAAATCCCAGCGCCGAAACCACGAAAGCTGCCGCTTGGCATAGCGACGGGTTTGGGTTTTCATGTCTTTAATCATCTGTTCACGGGATATCTCATCATTCAAATAAGCAATAGCTTCTTTATATCCAACCGTATTCAATCCGGGATCTTCCAATGTATATCCCATATCGAGAATTGTGCGTACTTCGTCGAGGAATCCTTCTTCAAACATTTGATCTACCCTACGGTTTATTCGGTCATAAAGTTTTTGCCGGTCGCGGTATAATCCGAAAACCATCATATCCTCAGGAACCGATATCGTATTGTCATCAGAATGAAAAGAGCTAAACGGACGTCCGGTTTGCATCCACACATCAAGAGCGCGAACAATGCGCTGGGTATTCATCCCGTCCATTTTTTGTGCGTAATCGGGATCTATCTCTTGTAGTTTTTGATACAGTTTTTCGATTCCCTCGTCCTCGATCCTTTTTTCAAGTTTAGCAATATTTTCTTCATTTGCTTCTGGGACATCATCCAGCGGTTGAATAACAGATTGCACATGCAGGGTACTTCCGCCAACATATAATACATTTTTATTGCGTGATAGAATCTCTTTTTTCCATTCCATAGCCCGCTCATAAAAATTGACAACACTGTCTTTTGTGGCGGGATCGATAATAGATAAGTTGTAGTGTGGTACGCCAGATTGCTCTTTTTGGGTAGGTGTGGCGGTGCCAATGTTCATGTATTTATAACATTGGCGGGAATCGGTAGAGATAATTTCTGCATCGAGTACTTGGGCCAGTTCTATTGAGAGAGCTGTTTTACCTACGGCAGTAGGTCCCAATAAAAGTATCTGCACGTTAATACGGAATCACTTAGCTGGAATTTTTATGATACTAAATATAAAGAAATTTGTATCTACTTTTTGGAACATATGTACATCCAAATAAGCAGAATTTATAGGGGTTAAACAGCCTGAAAATAGTTGTAGAAAGCATGGGTTATATGGTTGCTAAGAGAGCGAGTATTTATTAGTATATGGTACTTATTATACAGACTAATAATTGAGGTCTGTTGAACGCTTAGCTCAAAAATATTTATCTATGAAATTCAACGTATCAAGCAGTGAACTGGTAAAAGCATTATCCGCTGTATCAGGGGCGGTACCGAATAAGGCAACTCTTCCTATTCTTGAAACTATTTTATTTGAAAGTGATGGAGATAAACTGCGCCTTACCGCTACGGATCTTGAAATTTCTATTCTTGAGTCGATGGATGCTGATATCGACGAAGGAGGGGCGGTGGCAATTCCTGCTCATCGTTTAATAGAAACCCTGAGACAGTTGCCGGATATTCCCGTTTCTTTTCAGGTGGATGAAAAATTTAATATCAAATTTAGAACCGATAAGGGAACGTATAAGCTTGTGGGCGAAGATCCCGATGAGTTTCCCGAAGTTCCTAATCTTGATGAGGGACATACACTTGAAACTGAGAAAGGTGTGATCACTACAGCGATAGATAAAACGCTTTTTGCTGTTTCCAATGATGATCTGCGTCCTGCTATGATGGGCGTTTATTTTGATATCGGTCCCGAGGAAAGCAAGTTTGTGGCTACCGACGGTCACCGTTTGGTAAAGTACATTAAAGAAGATCTCACCAGCGATAAAGAGGTTGACTTTATTGTGCCCGAAAAGGCGTTGAATCTTGTGAAAAAGGCGCTGCACGATGAAGAGTGTGCCCTCACTATTACTGAAGATCATGCGCGTTTTAAAAGTGGCAATACCATTGTGATTACTCGGCTTATAAATGAGCAATATCCCAATTATGAGTCAGTAATTCCCAAAGACAATGAAAAGACGCTGATCATTAACAAAGAGCAGATGCTGGCTACGGTTAAGCGTGTAGCTATTTTCTCGAGTTCTACAACCCGCCAAATTCGCCTACAGCTCAATTCCGATCAGCTAACGATTCGGGCAGAGGATATAGATATGAGTAGCGAGGCCAAAGAAACTATTGCCTGTGAATATAGCGATGACGAAATGGAAATCGGGTTTAATGCCAAATATCTTGCTGATGTATTAGGAAATGTGGATGATGAAGAAGTCTATTTTGAATTTTCTACTCCCAACAGGGCCGGAATAGTGAAACCATCAGAGGAAGAAGAAAACGAGCGTATTCTGATGCTTGTTATGCCGGTGATGCTCAATACCTATGCGTAATGTGATTACCCTTACCACGGATTTCGGTCTGCAGGATTACTATGTGGGTGCCATGAAAGCTGTTATGCTGAATATCGCACCCGATGTTCGGCTGGTTGATATATCCCATGAGATTCCTTCGCAGGATATTATGGCCGGATCCTGGATACTGAAAAATTCGGCGATGCTTTTTCCGCCGGGGACGGTGCATACCGTTGTCGTTGATCCGGGAGTGGGCACAGATCGTGATCCCATCGCTTTAAAAATGGGAGATCAATATTTTGTTGGTCCCGATAATGGAATTTTTTCGCTGCTTGCCACGGATGTTGATTACAAAGCTGTTCGGTTGACAAACGAAGAGTATTGGAGAGAGGATCCATCCAACACCTTTCACGGACGTGATATATTTGCTCCTGTTGCGGCTCACCTGAGCCAGAATGTAGCATTAGAAGATTTGGGAGATCCTGCAGAAGATCTGGTTAGTTACCGCTGGACAGTGCCCATTGCTGACAAAGATGGATTAGAGGGGATGGTCATTCATATTGACAAGTTTGGCAACTTGATAACTAATATTACGGAAGAACTTCTGGAAGAGGTTATCGGAGATAAAAATGTGCGCATCTATGTGGGGAATACCATCTTGGATGAAATTGCAACTACTTTTGGCAAAGTAGCAGAGGGTGAGCCGGTGGCCTATATCGGCAGCTCGGGGATGCTTGAAGTTGGAATCAACAAGGGAAATGCGGAGGAAATGTTGAGTGTCCAAAAAGGAGCTCAAATTTCGTTGATTCTTCAGAAAGAGAGTCAGTCCGAATTGTAACACCCGCCTGATTATTTGCGTATTATCTTGGGTTAGATGGAATACGAAAGTATCATCTTCATATTTTGAATATCAACGGCTATAAAATACTATGTCTCTCGAAATCCGGTCACCCAAATATGAGCGCGCGTCCATAACCATTCCTTCAGAAGTTGCTGATCTACAGAAAAGTTTCAACGGAACTATTTGTTCCAATAAAGGGGATGAATATGAAATTTCAGATAATATAATTGATTTATTGGGAGATGAGTCATCAGAGATGACCTGGGCCCAGAGTTCGAATCACTGGAAAGTGACGGCAGCGGTTTATGAGGATATCTGGCGTAAACGATCGCTGTCTATTTTAACGGGAGAAGAGTTTCCTATTCAGAAAGAGCAAGAGCTTTTAAAGAATTGGCTGAATCCCCAAGCCAATAAACTATACATGGATATTGGTTGTTCGACGGCGCTTTATGGGCGATTAGTCAAAAAGGAACAGCAGCAATGTGATATAGTGTCCCTCGATTTTTCAAGGCAGATGCTTGAGGAAGCACGGTTAAAAGCAGAGGCAGAACAAATAAGTTTGTATTTGCTCCGATCTGATGCGCGACAAATGCCTTTCTTTGGAGCAACTTTTGACGGCCTGATGATGGGAGGTACGCTTAATGAGCTGACGGATCCTTTGAAAGTTTTATATGAAGCTCGACGTGTAATAAAAAAAGATGGGACGTTTTTTATGATGCATCTTGTTAAGTCTCCTACCTGGTATATTCGATTAATGCAGGATTCGGCCGGACTTGGCGGACTTACATTCTGGACGATAGAGGATAGTAATCAAATGTTTGAGCGTGCCGGTTTTTCTGTTACGGATCAGTTTACTAAGGGCATTGTCTGTTTTACGAAGCTGGTTCCGGCTTAAGTTTTACCTGACAAATATTATATCTGGCACCGTAGCTCTGCTGCGGTGCCTTTTACAAATTGTTTTATGCGTTCCGCAGCAGAGCTACGGAACGAGATGTGAATTATTATGAGTAGGGAGAATGAAACTGATTCCGGCTTTAGGAAACGTGTCATCCTGAACTTGTTTCAGGATCTATTCAGATGTTGCAATAAATTCATTATGACATATTGGGTATTTATCACATCTTTTCCGGAGCTGAAATACCCAGAATTCCCAACCCATTTGCAAGAACCTGTGCCGTTGCCTTCGCCAGTGCCGACCGTGCTTGAATCAGCTCTTTTTCTTCGCCAAGAATGCGGCAATCGTGATAAAAAGAGGTGAATATGGAAGCAAGATCTTCGAGATAATTAATTAGTCGATGTGGCTCTCGACTCTCAGCTGCGCTTTGAATCATCTCAGGGAACCGAAGAAGACTTTTAATAAGGGCCGTTTCGGATTTGTGAGTGAGCAGCTCTAAATTAGGTTGGTCCTCTATATCAAAAGTATATTCCTTATTCGCTTTTCGGAGGATACTGTGGATACGAGCATGCGCATATTGTAGATAGAAAACGGGATTCTTTTCGCCGGCCTCCTTGGCTTGTCCGACATCGAATTCAAGATGTGTATTTGGATCGCGCATCTCAAAGAAAAAGCGCGTAACATCGGCACCGACTTCATCCATCAGCTCGTCGAGTGTAACAAAATTGGCTTTACGGGTACTCATTTTAAAGGGTTCTCCGTCTTTTACCAGCGTTACAAACTGGTAGACGACCACATCAACCTTTGAACGGTCATAGCCCAGTGCCTCGATTCCGGAAAGCACATCTGGGTAGGTGTCGATATGGTCAGCGCCAAAAACGTCAATGCATTGATCGTAGCCGCGATCGAGTTTATTGGCATGGTAGGCGATGTCGGGTAGGCGATAGGTCGGTTCACCCGTGCTTTTGATTAATACCGTATCCTGATCTTTTCCAAACTCAGTCGTTCGAAACCAAGTAGCACCGTCTTTATCATAGGCTAAATCTTCTTCTCGGAGCGTTTCTACTGTTTGATCAATAGAGCCATCCTCATAGACTTCTTTTTCGTTAAAAAAGGAGTCCATTTCAATATTCATCCGTTTGAGGGTAGCCTGAATATCATCGAAAATTACCTGCTCGGCTTTGTCCTTAAAGGGATCTACTTCTTCAGTCTTGATGAGACTATCACCATATTCATCAATAAGTTCTTGCGCAATGTTTTTGATGTATTCCCCTTCGTAGCCATCCTCAGGTAATTTAGCTTCATGATCTAATAACTGTAGATAACGGGCCCGGACGCTTTCTCCCAGCTTCCGCATTTGTCGTCCGGCGTTATTAAAGTAGTACTCACGATCGACGTCGGCGCCGGTCCATTCCAGCAGATTCGCGATGGTATCACCGAGTACCGCATTGCGGCCATGGCCCACTGTTAAGGGGCCAGTAGGGTTGGCGCTGACAAATTCGACGAGGATTCGCTTATTTTTTAGAGAATCAGACTTTCCGAATTTATTGCCCTGTGTCAGAATTTCTTGAAGTTCATCAAATAGATAATTTTCGGAATATCGAAAATTAATAAATCCCGGACCTGCAATTTCTACAGCTTGAATCTTGTTCTCATCATATTCCAGCCCCTCAACAATCTGCTCAGCAATGTTCCGCGGATTCATCTTGAGTACACTGGCCAGGTTCATGGCAATATTGGAAGCGGCATCGCCGTGCTCGGGCTTATTGGGTTTTTCGATCTGAATTTCTGAAATGTCATCGTCGCTGATATCAAACTGCTGCAGCGATTGGTTGATAATAGAGCGCAGGTAATCCTTCATGAAATGATGAGTTGCTGAAAATTAAATGAGCGCTAAATATAAGCAGTTGAATTAGGAATTGAGAATTAAGAATTAGGATTTTTCAGGGTTTTTATGATTGATCCAATAATTTTCAACAATTCGTTGCAATCTTCAATTAGGGAATTCGAGAGTTCTGTCTCTGTGATTTGGGAATCCCGAAGTAACCGAAGCCAATAATGGGTTTCCCTTGCTTCTTTATATGAAATTGAGAGTTTAGCCTTAAAATCTCTTCTGCTTTGTGCTCCTATTGCTTCTTCAATATTTGCCCCAACTGAAATACCACTTTTTAAAACTTGTTTGGCTATTACGTATTCTCGTGAATCCTCAATAATCATCTGATTTAGTTGGATAATACGTAAAGCAAAATTATAGCTCTTTTGTTGGACGATATTTCCTTTTCTTCATAATAATTCGAATATCATAATTCCCAATTTCTAATTTAAAAGTCCTTTGGCACGGAAGCTGGTATAACCATCGCCGGCGATGATGATATGATCATCCACTGGAATCCCAAGCAGTTTGCCCGACTTGGTGATACGCTTGGTAAGTTGGATATCCGCTTTAGACTCTTTGTTATTTCCGCTGGGATGATTGTGAAGCAGTAAAATGCTATTTGCTTCATTCATAACGGCCTGACGCATAACCTCTGCCGGATCCACTATTGTTGCTGTAGAGCCCCCTGAACTTATTTTTTTATATCCCATTACGATTTTAGCATTATTGAGGAAGGCCACCATAAATATCTCTTTGGTGAGGTCGCGCAGCTTGGGGCCGAAATAGGCCACAGCATCTTCGGGTGAGGTTATTTGTACCTGTTCGCCCAAGCTGGCCATTTGTATACGCCGGGATAGTTCAAAAACTGCTTCCAAAGTCAGTGATTTAACTTTTCCCATGCCGGGAATTACTTTAAGATCCTGCCATCCCTTGCGTGCCAGATAGCGTAGCCCATCGAAATGGTCGAGCAGGGCTTGCGACATCTGGATCACATTCATCTTTTGGCTGCCGGTGCGCAAAAGAATTGCTATTAGCTCCGCATCCGAAAGGCTTTCACTGCCGTAGTTAGTCAGCTTCTCTCGCGGCTGCTCATCCGGATTCATCTCTTTGACGGTGCGTTTTAAAAAATCATTGGGTTCGAACTGCTCTTGATCAGACATATTTCTGTACTCTTGATTTAGGTTTATTAGTAAGAGCGTTGGCGTTATAAATCCTTACAAAAAACCTTACGAGAACGAGGGATCAGTTGCTTATTTTTAACAACCTTTTAAAGATGGAGGCTATTAATTTTGAGATTTCTATAAGATTTTTAGCGTAACATTTTGTGAGCTATTCGTAAGAAAAAATCTCAATATTTAAGTAAAGACATTAATTTTTAAATATACGCTATATATGCTCCAGGCACATTTCTGGCGAATTTTTCTCCTAACAGCAGTTATGTTTTGCACCAATTTCCTGCCTTTAAAAGGTCAGGAAAAAGCGGATACTCTCGAACAGGTATCACCCTATGCGATAGAAGAAGATTTTGATATTTCGGCTGATCTGTCTCACCCAGCATGGCAAAAGGCAAAACCAGCTTATATCAAACACCAAGTACAACCTAACGACAATATGCCGGCCCTTGTCGAAACCGAGGTGAAGGTGCTGTATAGCGATCAAAATATCTATATTGGCTTTATCAGTAGCGATCCGTCCCCCAAAGATATCCGAGCTAATATTTCGGACCGCGATGACAGTTTCCAAGATGATTATGTGGGTATCATCTTGGATCCCTTTAACAACAATCAGCAAGCGTACCAACTGTTTATAAATCCGCTGGGCATACAGATGGATGGCATGCGCACCGGCAACAGCGAGGATATGAATTTTGATATGCTGTGGTATTCGGATGGAAAGATCACGGATAGTGGATATCAGGGCGTGATGAAGATTCCGTTTAAAAGTCTCAGTTTTCCCGATCGGGATATTCACAACTGGTCTATTCAATTTATCCGTAATTATCCCCGGAATAGTCGCTACCAGTTTGTGTGGAGTGAAGTAGATTTGGATAACTCATGTTTGATTTGTCAGAATGGTCAGTTGACAGGGATGAAGAACATCGAAAATTTCAATACAATTGAGTTTTTACCTTATGGGATGGGTTTTCAAAGCAGTACTATTAATGATGCAAGTGATCCGAACTCCGGTTTGGATCACGGTCCGATAGATGGTCGAATCGGCGGCAGTATCATGTATGAGCCTACTTCGACGACCTCCCTAAATGCTGTTGTTAATCCGGATTTTAGTCAGGTAGAAACCGATGAGGCTCAAATTTCTGCTAATGAGACCTTTGCACTTTATTATTCTGAAAAGCGTCCTTTCTTTATGAAGGGCAGTGATCTTTTTAGTACGAGGGAGGATCTATTTTATTCTCGGATGATCAATCGTCCGCTGGCGGCTGGAAAGGTAACCCATCAGTCACAAGATTATAGCATCGCATTTTTGACAGCCTACGACCGTGAAGCACCTTTTATTATTCCCGGACGGTACGGCAGCTCGCTGGTTCAATCGGATGTTGGAGCCTATAATAATGTGTTGCGTGGTAAATATAATGTTGGTTCTGAATCACATGTTGGTGGATTATTAACGACCCGAAATCAACAAGAGGGGCATAACTATGTTGGTAGTATCGATTGGAATTTTTTACTGACCGATAACTATTATTTTAGCGGTCAGGCTGCTTATGCTAATACCAAAGAACTGGATGAGCCAGAACTTTTTGATGATCCGAGAACCCTCGGCGAAAGTTCCTATGACGCCGCCTTTAACGGGGAACAGTTTGGGGGTATATTATTAACTTCCGAGTTCTCACGGCAAGCGAAGCACTATAATTTTTCATTTGGATACACCTCTTATTCTCCAACCTTTCATACCCAAAGTGGGTTTATTAACCAGGTTAATCAGCGTCGATTCGATGCCTCGCAAAGTTTATCCTATTATCCCGGTTGGGATTGGTTATCCGACGGGAGTGTAAGTGTAAGCGGTACCTGGCGATATGATTTTAGCGGTCAGTTTCAGGAGCGATATATTTTTACCAGATGGAGTAATAACTTTGGCGGACAAACGAATTTGTCACTTAGCTTTTTACCTCTTAATGACGAGCGATTTCGAGGTCGACTCTTCACCCAAATGAACCGGCTCATGATTGATGTGAGTACCAATCCGTTGAACGAGTTGTCATTGAGTGGGCATGTGGATTTTGGAAAGTATGTAAATCGTCAGGAAAATCCTACGCTGGGTGAAGGATATAATATTTCTGCGGATGCAACCGTAAAGCCAACTTCCCGTCTGGAAATGTCGCTTAGTTATAGTTATTCTACCCTTTCGGCCGCAAATGGGGAGGAAGAGTATTTTAGCGGTGACATCTATCGACTAAATGGAAACTACAACTTCTCGAAAAAGCTGTTTGCGCGAGTAATAACGCAATACAACTCATTCAACGAGCAGCTGCAGATTTATCCGCTTGTCTATTATAAAGCCAATCCGTTTACTAAGTTTTATATTGGGATGACGGATTATCTGAATCATTTTGATCAGCCGGGTCCCAATGGATTTAGGGGTTTCAAAGAAACTGATCGTCAGTTCTTTGTGAAGTTTCAGTATTTAATTCGTAGCTGATCTAAAACTGCTTCTTTTGATATAGGTAGTAGCCGAGTAAGGTAAAAGGTAGGCAGCTGAGAAAAGCAAAACCAAGAAGACTAACATCAATACTCGAAAATCCGCTGTCAAAAATTTGACGCAAAATTTGTTGAAAGGCTTCGGCACTGGGTATAAGATAGGTCAGTATCTGCAGCAGGATTTCGAACCAGCTATCTGTTAAGCCAAACATTTGTATAAACTGGTCAAAGTTTAATAACATGGAGGAAAATCCCGTTACGAAATATCCCAGCAGAACGCCTCCGAGATATGAGTTGGTGAGTATCAGGAACAGAACAATAGTGATGTAATAGGTTAACAGCGTGAGCGGCAGAAAAATAAGCAGGCCAAGAAAATGCTGAAATGGAAATATTGCGCCCTGAATTGTGGTTAGCAGACTAATAAGTACTACGCTTATAGCAGTATAAAAAAGACTAAAAATGAACATACCTGCAAAATCCGAAAAAAAGAGTTCAGTGCGAGAAATTGGTTTCGACAAGAGCAGGGAAGCCCGGTCCGGTTTTAGATTTTTCGAAAAATGTGTGGGTATCCCAATAATTGAAATAAGGATAATCACAGAAATCAGTTGATTAATAACGGTACTGGCAGGGAGATTTATGTCGGCTAATTGTATAAAATACGAGGTACTCGAGGGATCGGCTGTAATATCGCCCCACATAAAAACGGCTGCAACAAACAGGATAAAAATCCCGGGCCATGCCCACAGTAATCTATTTTTAAGAAGTGTTCGTACGGTAAAGCGGATCATGATATGGCGGGATCTTTGGTTTCAAAATGATTGAGATAGTAGTCTTCGACTGAGCCAAATTGTTCTTGAATCTCATCCTTGGTGGCCGAATTGATGATACGTCCATCGTTGATGAGATAGAGCGTATCACAGGTTTTATCGATGTCTGAGAGAATATGGGTGGTGATTAGGATTGAAATATTGCGTTCTTGTTTAAGGCTGAAGATGTAATCCATGATCGCCTTCTTTTGTACGGCATCGAGTCCGTTAAAGGGTTCGTCGAGGATATAAAACTGATCATCAGCTAAAAAGGTGTGCATCAACGCTGCGGTCTGACTCATACCCTTGGAGAGATTCTTTACCTTTTTGTTGAGGTAATTTACATTAAAAGCATCGGCCAATTCGTTTATTTTCTGATCTACCTGTCCGGGAGTGGAGTCTTTAAGATCAGCAAAGGCATGGAGCATTTCTTTGACCGTAAAGTTTTCGGGGAATGAAAAATTCTCAGGCAGATAGCTTACTTTTGCCCGTGCTTGTTTGTCTTTGTGATCGCTGCCCGTCAATGAAATATTTCCTGAATCAGCAAAAAGAAGGTCAAGGATTATTTTTAAAAAAGTTGATTTTCCCGAGCCATTTGGACCCAGTACAGCGGCAAAACTCCCATCGTGAATTTCAAGATGATCAATATCGAGATGAAAAGCGTTGCTTCCTGATTTTTTAAAGGTTTTGGATATGTTGTCAGCTCGCAAAATCATATATCGTTATTCATTTGGGATGAAATATGTTGCCGGCATATTGAGTTAATCATTATCGTTGTTATTTACCTCATGTTCCAGAATATCGCCCGGTTGGCAGTCTAATGCTTCGCAAATGGCATTGAGCGTGGAAAACCGTATGGCCTTGGCTTTGCCGGTTTTAAGGATGGAAAGGTTGGAGATTGTGATACCCACCTCTTCCGACAGTTCGGTGAGAGTTTTATCACGCTTTACCAGCATGAGATCTAAGTTAACTTTAATGGCCATTTTTACACCGTGAGCTTAAGTTCTTGATACATTTCGTATCCTTTCTCAAAAACTGCTGCTATTGTATAGATTAACAGGCCGATAAACCAGTAGCCAGGTGAGGAAACTGTAATAGTGATATTTGCAGAAGCTTCACTGAATAACGGTCTGGACAGAAAAGTAAAAAATATCCATCGCAGCGGATCTATGATAAAAAGAAGTATGGCAATTATTTTGATGCGCTTAATATTTTGCTGAGTAAAAACGGCTTCATTTACTGTGGCATTAAGCAAGTTTTTGAGTTGGTAAAGAATAGTCAATAGAATGGTCAAGCCCACCATGATAAACAGGGATAATTCCAAGAACATAGAGGGGAATTCTTGTGCTAGGGTTAGGATTTCGATATTGGCTTTTGCACTATCAATCGAAATTCCAGAATGGCCAAACTCTGCAGCTGGCTGGAGCATTTCGGTGCTAACTGGAATCGACATATTAATATTCATCGTTTTAGGTAATTTGTCCAGATAGGCTAAGAGCAGCGTAATGGGGACGAATGATCCGATAACCAAAAAGAAATACCAGAATAGCCTCGACAATTGTAAGCTAACTCGTGCTATAGAGTATGTTTGTAGTTTTTTCATAGCTAAACGGTTAGTTTTTGTTCTTCATGAATTTTCGTTGCCTGGCTAAAAATTTCGGCAAGAATAAGAATTACTAATCCCAAGATGATATAAATAATATCAAAAGTGGGGGTTACGGCCTGTAGGTTTTGTGTATCTACGTGAGTAGTAAAAAAGTAGTAGCTGAGCCATTGGTATCCGTAGAGAAAGGGGGTAGCAAGCATTACTAAGATAGCAATTATGCGAAGCCGGTTTTCATTTTCCGCGACAAAGGGATTTTCTCTCATTAAATTGTGCATAATACCCTTAAGTTGAGAAAGTCCATAGAGCAAAACTCCCAATCCTCCTACTTGAATTATCCGTATGACGATAAAATCCCACTGAAATCCATCTGCAAAAAGCGCCGGGTGATAGGAGGTTTGTAGCGGTTGCGTGAATAGAATCATGCTCTCACTATCTCCAATAGAAAGGTCCTTTGGTAGCAAATCTGGCGAGAAGTAGATGGGTAGGTCAATTGGGCTGAATGAAAATCCCCAAAATTGAAAAGCGATAAAAAGTGTTTGCAGGCAGAGTATTACCAAAACTCCTGCCCATGCCAATTGAACTATAAAATTAATAAATGAAGTGACTGACCACCTGCCTAATATCTTCATGAAGTACTCTGTTTCTTGATGTTCAACAGAAGTTAAGCAAAAATATTACCGAATTACAATAAATTTTTATTGATAAACAATAAACTATTGTTGTTTTATGGTAAATACTAAAAGCTATAGGTAGGGTAAAAAGAAAACCCGACAGATTTTAAACCTGCCGGGTTAGTGTAAAATTTTTGTTTTGTAGTTAATCGTCGTCTGGCCCACCCATAAGGGGTTCGTTCATGGCTCGGATACTGGCATTTGGCAAACCTTCAGGATAGGCTTCTTTACACATATTTAAGACTTCAACAGCCATTTCGATATGAAGCTGCTTAGAATTCTCATAGAACTCTTGCGCATCGTCGCTGAGCTTTGGCTTGCCGTGTAAGGGCTTGTCACTAACACAAAGCATAGTAGCATTGGGAATGCGATAGCGATAGCCATTAGTGGCCACTGTGGCCGATTCCATATCTACTGCGATACTGCGACTCGTGTGAATTTTCTCGACCGTTCGACGCTTAATAAACTCCCAATTCCGGTTGGCCGTGGTAAAGATAGTGCCCATGCGATAATTGCGATTAAATTTGTCAAGCACCTCTTTTAGAAAGACATTCATTAAATAATTGGGCGTAATGGGAATGTTAAGGGGTAGGA
The DNA here is from genome assembly GCF_052712805.1 of Fodinibius sp. AD559. Lineage (NCBI taxonomy): Bacteria > Pseudomonadati > Balneolota > Balneolia > Balneolales > Balneolaceae > Fodinibius > Fodinibius sp. AD559. The sequence goes on along the minus strand of NZ_JBQPVW010000003.1, from coordinate 474,735 downwards.
TGTCATCTAAAACGCCGTCGTTACGCATAAATCCGGTAGCCAGCACAAAGTCGCCGATATCTTGGTGGTTGCGCAGACCACCACAATGGCCCACCATAATCATGGCATCGGGACGAAGTACTGCAACGTGATCAGTAATAGTTTTAGCATTGGAAGGTCCTACGCCAATATTAACAAGTGTAATACCTTTGTTATTTTCGAGCTTGTGATGGTAGGCCGGCATTTGAACGCCTTCCCGAGCGGGCGTTACGCAATCGGGAAACATTTCCTGGAAAACTTCGACGTGCATATCATAATTGGTAAACAGGATGTAGCGTTGAAAGTCTTCGGGATTGGTGCCGGTATAATGCTGCAGTCGATTGAGTGAGATTTCTATGCGCTCGGGGCTAAATAGAAATAGCTTTTTTTGCGTGATATCCCAATCGTCTTCGTCTGTATTGTCAAGTAAGTCGGGATCATTGAGCGGTAGGCGCTCACGCGAGGGAATGATTTTGATAACGGCTCCTTTTTGTCCCAGCTTTTTAAGCTCGCGAAGCAAATACCATCGAAAGGCTCCCGGTTTAGCCATCTCTCCCGTAATTATGGGATTGTGTTTGGACCACGATCGTTTGACCAGTACTTTGGGATATTCGCCATTTTCGTAAATTTTCTCCATTGTATCGCAGGCTGTGACCATGCGCTCGTGGAGTTCTTCTTGGGAATTTACTTCTTCTGTTTCAAATTCAAATCGATCAGACATAAATCGTAACCTGTTAGTCTTATGAGTGAAAAATCATTCCAGTTTACTATTGAACCGTGGTCGGTAGTCCTTGAAAATAAGAAATATCATACACCAATTTTTAATCTTTTGCAGCGAAAAATGCGACTTGAGGTAAAAGATGAAAAAAATGAGGGTGATTTTTATGTATTAGAGGCTCCGGAGTGGGTAAATGTTATACCGGTAACAAAAAATAACGAAGTAGTGTTGGTTGAGCAGTATCGATACGGGATAGAACAGCCAACGCTGGAAATTCCGGGTGGTATGGTTGATCCCGGTGAAAAGCCACTGGACTCCATTAAGCGAGAGCTTGTAGAGGAAACGGGATACGAATCTGCTAATTGGAGCAGCTTGGGAAAAGTGAGTTCAAATCCCGCTATTATGACCAATTATACTCATTTATATCTGGCTGAAGAATGTGAGCTGATAGCATCCGAACAACCAGCAGGAGATGAGCACGAACGTATTAATGTGCACCTGTTGCCGATGGATAAGTTTTTGGATTTTGTTACTGATGGCACTATTCATCATAGCATTATGGTAGCAGCAGTAGCACGGTTTTTGTTGAAAAGCAAGCAAGAAGCGAGAAGTTAAAAGAATAGCTTTTTTACTTTTTACTTCTTGCTTCCCTTCATCTAATCTTCAACTAAGAGCAATACCTTCCGCAATCAAAAGATTTATTGCAGTATCTTGCTGATCACTTTATTATAAAAGATACAATAATCCTTAGATATAGAACGAAGTGACTGGATTAACAGTTGGTATATGCGTCACTCACCATAAAGAATGCCTATAGAGATACCGATATGATTGATAGAGGAACTCAAGTTGAAACTAATTTTACGCTCGATGTAGTCGAAGATGGCGAAGAAAAAACGGTAACGTTTGACGACTTATTGGATAGGCCGACCATTGTATCAGTGTATATGCGAAACAATACATCTGGTTGCGACAAGCAAAACAAAAGTTTGGCTGAGCATGCCGACTGGTTTGACGAGCAGGGTTATAATTTGATTGCGATAAGTAAAGATAGCTGCGGTTCGCATAAGAACTATGCCGAAAAGTTGGGAATAAATTATATACTAGCATCTGATCCTGATTATAAATTTGCCAAAGCCACTGATTCTATTGTCGAAAAACAGATGTTTGGCAATAAATATGAGGCGCCAACACGTTCTGCTTATGTGATTGACACAGATGGTACGGTGAAAGCGATTATTGAAAAAGTAAATACTAAAGATCATGCCTCCGAGTTAAAGGAAGTGATCAAGAATTTGTAGAAAACGAGGTATATGAAGTCTCTTGTAATTGTAGAGTCACCCACAAAAATTAAAACGCTAAAGAAGTATCTGCCCAAGGATTATACGATTGATTCATCCATGGGCCATATTCGTGATCTTCCTGCAAACGCTAAAGAAGTTCCGAAAAAATTTAAGGGTGAAGAATGGGCCAATCTGGGCGTAAATACAGATGAAGGTTTTGAACCCCTTTATGTAATCCCATACGGTAAAAAGAAAGTGGTTAAACGCCTGAAAAAGGAACTTAAGAATGCTGATGAACTTATTTTGGCGACGGATGAAGATCGCGAAGGAGAGGCTATTTCGTGGCACTTAACAGAACTACTGAATCCCGATGTGCCGGTTAAGCGTATGGTATTCCGTGAGATTACCGAGGAAGCAATTAAGGAAGCACTTAATCATTTCCGTGATATCGATATGGATCTCGTGAATGCCCAGGAGGCGCGTAGAATTATTGATCGGTTGGCGGGATATACCATTTCTCCATTGCTGTGGAAGAAGATTGCCCCCGGCCTTTCTGCGGGACGTGTACAGTCCGTGGCCGTCCGGTTTTTAGTTGAGCGTGAGCGTGAACGTATGAAATTCCGCTCGGCGCGCTATTGGGATTTGAAAGCACAACTTCACAAGCAGGATGACAGCAATATTTTTGAGGCTGATCTGACGCATCTTGATGGAAAGCGGCTGGCTTCGGGTAAGGATTTTGATGAACATACCGGCAAGCTCAAAAAGCCTAAAAAGGTTGTTCTATTAGATGATAAGACTGCCGGTGAACTGCGTGATGAGCTTGATAAGACGAAATGGGAGGTTTCGGAAGTCAAGAAAAATCGCAAGAAGCGAAATCCGTCTGCAGCTTTTATTACTTCTACTTTGCAGCAGGAGGCCAACCGAAAGCTAAATTTCTCGGCTAAGCGTACGATGGGAGTGGCGCAGAAGCTGTATGAGAATGGATATATTACCTATATGCGTACGGATTCGGCGCGTTTATCGGGACAGGCGATCAATGCGGCACGCAATGCGGTAAAAGATGAATACGGCGAAGAGTATTTATTCGACCGCCCCCGAAATTATGGAGGCGGATCCAATGCCCAAGAAGCGCACGAGGCCATTCGCCCGGCGGGCAGTTATTTTAGGAAGCCCGAGGAAGCTGGATTAAGTGGTGATCAGTTTAGATTGTATGATTTGATCTGGAAACGAACCATCGCCACGCAGATGGAGCAGGCTGAGCTTGAATTTACGAATGTGACAATCAAAGCGGAAGCCAACGGAAAAGTTGCTGAGTTTAAAACCAGTGGAAAAACGATTGTATTTCCCGGTTTCTTTAGAGCATATGTAGAAGGTAGTGATGATCCCGATGCGGCGCTTGAAAATCAGGAGAAATTCTTGCCTGAATTGAATGAAGGGGAAGAAGTAATCGAAGAAGGTATTGAGCCAATATCCCACGAAACCAAACCTCCGGCACGATTTACGGAAGCAACGCTTGTTAAAGAGCTTGAAAAGCGGGGTGTTGGACGTCCGAGTACGTATGCATCTATTATCAGTACCATCCAGAATCGTGGATATTGTGAAGGAGATGGTAAAACGCTGGTGCCTACATTTACGGCTTTTGCGGTTACCGAATTGCTGGAAGAAAATCTGCATGACGTAGTAGACAGCGATTTCACATCCGAGATGGAAGCAAAGCTGGATGAGATTGCTAAGGGTAAGTTGGATACCAAAGAGTATCTGCAAACCTACTACAATGGTGAAAAAGGATTAAAGGCGAAAGTTGAGGAACAAGAAGATAAGATTGATCCTAAGGAAGCACGTCAGCTGGACCTGCCTATTCAGGATCTTGACGATATTCATATTTTTGTGGGACGTTATGGCCCATACATCAAAAAACAGGTGAACGAAGAAGAGTTGACGACTTCCATTCCGGAAAGTTGGAAACCGAGCGATATTACGGTGGAGAAATTGGAAGAGTTGATTAAGGCTGAAGAAGAAGGTCCAAAGTCTATCGGTAATCATCCCGAAACCGGAGAACCGATTTATGTACTGAATGGGCGATACGGGCCCTATGTGCAAGTTGGCGAACGTACGGAAGATAATAAGAAACCCGAGCGCGCTTCGTTGCTTAAAGACATGAAGCCTGAAGATGTAGATGTGGATTTAGCCTTGCGCTTGTTAGAACTTCCGCGTCCGCTTGGTGAGCATCCGGAAACCGGTGAGGTTGTTCGTGCCGGTGTAGGTCGTTATGGTCCTTTTGTAGTGCATGATGGCACCTTTGCTTCGCTTCGGAAAAGTGATTATGTGCTGGATGTTGAATTGGATCGTGCCCTTGAGCTCCTTGAGCAGAAAAAGAATAAAAAGTCGCGTAAAAGTAACGTTATTAAGGATCTCGGTGATCATCCTGAAAACGGGAAGAAAGTGCGGGTAATGACCGGCCGATATGGACCCTATATAAAGTATGGGAAAACCAATATTAGTCTGCCTGATGATTTTGACCCTGAAGATGTGAACATGGATATTGCAGTACAGCTTATTACTGAGAAGGGGGAATAACAGACGGTAAACGCCAGACTTCAAACGGTTGCCATCTCACGGCTGCTGTTTCGAAAATTTAACATGACAATAAGGTTCCAGTTTTCTAACTTGAGGCGTCATGGAAAAACAATCAGATACATATTTCAGCTATCCGCCGAATCTTCACGAACTGGATTTGGCTACGTTGGTTTCAATGTATCGCGACCGGGGTATTCCCAAAAAAGCAAAACCCGGAGAATATTTTGCCTGCACGGTAACCAATGAGCTTATCAAAGAAGGGAAATGGTGGTTTGGCCGGTATTACAGCCAGCAGGCCTGGGATGATACGCTGAGCCGAGGTTCGGAGGGTTTTCCGCTTACCGAGGTTGAAATGAATGTTCTCGGGCTTGTCTATGCTGCGGATGAAGAAGCCCCCCGGCGTAATTATGTAGAGCAAAATTGCGGAGCTGTCAGCAAGCTTGCCTATATGATCGTTAATGATTTAAAGGAGTTTGGTTTCTTATCGTTGGATGATCATGATCGCCTGTTGATTACGCCCCGTGGAGAAAAGGCACTTCAAGGTATCGCTAAACAAATTTATGGGAAAAAGTTCAAGGCCGATATGCTTAAGATTGAGCAGGGCGAAATTACCAATCCCAAGATTGAACGTGCGCCTAAGGAAGACAGTGAACAGGCTAATCTTTTTTAGGGATTATCACACTTCTTATTTTTATTCATATTCAGTAATTATTTCGATTGTAATGAAGCGAAATGAAGTTTCTGTATTTTGATTACTGTAATTCTCATAAAACAGAGATCTCTCCCGTTGGTCGAGATGACACAAGTAGGGTATAATTTATCTTAGTTGTGATTTCGAGCGATAGCGAGAAATCTTTGTTTTCTCCCAAAGTTTGTTCCGTACCAGGAAATTTTGGGCTGCTATGTTTTATCGATAACGAGATGAAAATCTTATCTGTTTTAAAGACCTTTGGAAGTTAGAAAGTTGACATTAATCTTGGTCTGTGACTTGGATTAATCCACCTCTTTTCCTTCTTCCATTGTATCCAAAGCATTTGAAATCATTTCTGATAGCACGTCAACATAGCGTTCACCTAACTCCTCTCTCTTGTGCTGGATCAATTTCTCCCATTTTTCTTGTACTTTCTCAACAGTAATTTTTCCATAACTTGTACATACAACTTTAGTTGCGCGTCCCTCTGATTGCTTTTCAACCAATCCCCGACGCTCTATTTTTTGAACCAATCGGGTTATCGTAGATGGTTTTAAATGGAGCATTTCTGCCAATTGGCTGGGCTGAATTTCAGGATTTTTGTTAACTAAATACAATAATAAGGTATGTGACGGCGAAAGACCTATTGTTTTCAACATTTTATCAGCCTGATTACTGAGTTCCCGGGCAAATGCGGAGGTGAGAAAAAAGATATTACCTTCTGTAAGTTTATCAGCCATAGTATTCAATTTAGTTGCGCATGCAAATAAATATATCTAAAAATTATTTCTTTTCAAGCTTAACATACAGTACCATGGAAGGTTAGATTTCCCGGCACTGTATAGGAGTGAAGATAATTTTAAATTATTGATTGACTTCAACATCCCAAATTCTCTCACAGTAATCCCTAATAGAGCGATCGGATGAAAAGTGACCCATATTGGCTACGTTGATTATCGCCTTGCGATTCCAGTCAAACTCATCCTGGTAATTGGCTTCTACTTCCTCTTGTTTTTCTACGTACTTTCTGTAGTCCGCTAATACCATAAAGTAGTCGCCTTGGTTTAATAAGGCATTAGTTATGGGGTGGAATAGATTAGGGTTATCGGGACTAAAGTAGCCGTCGTGGATCTGATCGATCACTTTCTTGAGTTCCTCATCCGACTCATAAATTTCCTGTGGATTATATCCCTGAGCTCGCACTTTCTCGATTTCATCCACGGTGTGTCCAAAGATAAAGATATTATCTTTTCCAACCTGCTCTCGAATTTCAATATTGGCGCCGTCCAGGGTACCAATGGTCAAGGCTCCATTCAGGGCAAATTTCATGTTTCCTGTTCCGGATGCCTCCATACCCGCTGTAGAAATTTGCTCGGATAGGTTGGCTGCCGGAATCATTTTTTCAGCCAGAGAAACGCTATAATCTGGCAAAAATAACACTTTTAGCTTGGGTGCAACTTCAGGATCATTATTGATCACTTCCGCAACACTGTTAATCAATTTAATATGCAATTTTGCCATGGTATAGCCCGGTGCAGCTTTCCCTGCAAAGAGCAGCGTACGTGGCTCAACGTCCGCATTGGGATTGTCCTTAATTCGGTTATACAGCGTAATGACATGCATCAACGCCATCAACTGGCGTTTGTACTCGTGGATCCGTTTAATCTGAATATCAAATATAGATTCCGGATTGACGGTAACGCCCATCGTATCCTTAATATAATCGGCCAGCTTTTGCTTGTTGCTCAATTTAATTTCCTTAAATTCCGACTGGAAGTCTTCATCCTTTGCAAATTGTTCCACTTCTTGCAGCTGATCCAAATGGGTAACCCAGTTATCTCCAATCCGGTCAGAAATTAGGTCTGCCAGCTCGCGATTACATTGACGTAGCCAGCGGCGGGGCGTAATACCGTTTGTTACATTGGTAAACTTCTCGGGATAGTGATCGGCAAAATCTTTAAAAATGGTTTTCTTCATCAAATCACTGTGAAGTTCTGAAACACCATTTATTTTTTTGGCGCCGATGATACCCAGATTTCCCATCCGCACGCGCGCATCCATCTCATTGCTGATGATCCGCATCCGATTCTTTTTGTCTCGATCATCGGAAATATCAATGGAATTCAGAAACCGTCGGTCGATTTCACGGATAATCTGTACGTGACGCGGCAGTAGGTTTGACATCAGCGAGAGCGGCCATTTTTCGAGCGCTTCCGGCATTAAGGTGTGATTGGTATAGTTGATAGTCTTCGAGACGATATCCCAGGCAGGTTCCCACTCCAATCCTTCTAAATCCATGAGCATGCGCATCAGCTCGGGTATGGCCAGATTGGGATGTGTATCGTTGCATTGGATGGCCATTTGGTCGGGAATTTTGCGCAGGTCGTCAAACTGTTTTTTAAAGCGATTCATAGCATCCTGCAGCGAAGCCGATACCAAGAAGTATTCTTGTTTCAGTCGCAGTTCTTGTCCCTTGAAGACTTTATCATTAGGATAGAGCACGCGCGAAATATTTTCCTCCAGCAGGTTACTGCGCACCGCCTCAATATAATCACCTTGATTAAAGCTTTTAAGATCAAAGCCTTCATCAGAGGTTGCCTTCCAGAGTCTCAGGTTATTGACCACTTCATTCTGAAATCCGGGGATGGGTGTATCATAAGCAAGGGCCGATACATTATGAGTATTCACCCAGTCGTAATGCAGGCGGCCATTGCTGTCCTCACTGGCGGTAGTTTCTCCGTAGAATTGTACGGTATATTTTTTCTTAGGACGCACAACGCTCCACGGATAGCCGTATTGCAGCCACATATCGGGTTTTTCCACCTGCCAGCCGTCTTCGATATCCTGATCAAAAATGCCATAATCGTACCGAATGCCGTATCCAAGTGCCGGTACACCGAGCGTAGCCATGGAATCCAAAAAGCAGGCAGCCAGACGTCCGAGTCCGCCGTTACCCAGCCCGGCATCCACTTCGGCTTCGCGAACCTTATCATAATCAAAACCGACTTCTTCAATAGCTTCGGCGGCCACATCCTGCATTCCCAAGTTGATGAGCATGTTGTCCATCAACCGGCCAATTAGATACTCCATCGAAAGGTAGTACACTCGCTTCGACTCATTCTGATAATAGCTCTGCTGGGTATTGATCCAACGATCATGCAGGCGATCCATCACGGCCAACACAACACTGCGATATTGATCCCAATCGGTGGAAGAGTATTTATCTTTGGCCAGCGTGTAGTGGAGGTGTTGTTTAATATCTTCCCGAAAGGAATCTACATCCATTCCGGTTCGGGGATTGAGAGTTGTATCAGTTGACATCTATAGAGGCGATTAGGTTGCTGGATTAGTGACGAAACAAGTAATGAGGAAAATACAAGAATTAAAAGTAGAAAATGAAGGAGAAGAAATTGGTTGAAATATTTTAGCTAAAGATGGGGCAAATATTTGTTAACGATTAAAGCTGTACACTAAGTATATATCACTACATTGTAAGGATGGTCGCTTGACATCGAATACACAAACCTACACCTTGCGATAAATCCCGTAATCAGGTTCAAAGCCGGGACGTGTTAGGTTCGTTGGGAAGTCCAGTTCTAATAATCCCTTATAGGCATTGGTTGCTACAAAATCCTGCTCAAAGATGCCATACACGGCCGACCCGCTTCCCGTCATTGAAGCATAGGTAGCACCAAATTCGTACATCTGATCCTTCATATTCCCGGACACGTTAATACGTGGGAAGACTGACCTTTCGAGATCGTTATTGAGAATAAATTGCCACTCATCAATATGCTCTTCGGTAAGTATTTTTTTTAAGTCGAATTCCGGCTCGGGATCGGGCACACAGTTTTGATAGGCTTCGGCCGTACTACTCTGCTCATTGGGAAAACAGGTAACAATCCAAAAATTGGGTTGCAGATCCAGCTGTTCAATTTCATGGCCAATGCCTTTGGCAATGCCGGTTTTCCCTTTGATGAAGAAAGGAACATCGGCTCCCAGATCGCGGCTTAAATCGATGAGTTCGTCATCGGTAAGTCCCAGGTCCTCAATTTTATTCAACATCCGTAGCGTAAGTGCAGCGTTACTGCTTCCACCGCCAAGTCCGGCCCCAGCAGGAATTCGCTTATCTACACGAATTAAATAATTATGCTGCAGTCCGATGTATCGATCAAGCGTTTCAATGGCTTTGTTAATGAGGTTACTGTCATCAGTGGGGATATTCTCATCGTCCATCTCCAGTTTCATTTCCCGAGCCTGCTTTACCTCGAAATGGTCACGCCATTCCAGAAAACACATACCGGTTTCTATGGCATGGTAACCGGTGGGTAGGCGTTCCAGAACGTGCAATCCTAAATTTATTTTTGCATACGAATCGGCAATCCATACGTCGTTGGCCATAAAATTTTCTATTTAATTAACTAATGAAACCCTGCGGGTTTCTTTGAAAAAACTGCGAATATTATTTCCACCTATTAACTCTAATAACGAAAACCTGCAGGGTTTTAAAGTAGTATTATTATTTCTCGACAAACTGGTCTTTAATTTTCATCATGTGATCATAAGCGGCGTCATGTTCGTTGGGGATTTCACCATCCAAAATTGCTTCTTTGATCGCATCTTTGATATTGCCGATTACCGGTCCGGGATCCAAATCTAAGGCCTTCATAATTTCATCCCCGCTGATTGGGTTGGTCCAATTACGGATGCGATCTTTCTTTTCAACTTCTTCGATTTTATTCTCTACATAATCGAAGTTGCGGTTGTACTGCTTCACCTTGTAATCATTTTTACTGGTGATATCCGCACGGCAAAGGGTCATCAAATCGTCAATATCGTCGCCAGCTTCGTAGATCAGGCGACGCACGGCACTGTCGGTTACATCATCAGAAACGAGCGCAATAGGACGCAAGTGCAGACGCACCAACTTGCGGACATACCGCATCCGTTCATCAAGGGGCAGTCCCAATCGCCGGAAAATAGGCTTCACCCATTTAGCACCCAGTGCATCGTGGCCGTGAAACGTCCAGCCCGTTCCTTCTACAAATTTCTGGGTAGCAGGTTTTGCAATATCGTGCATTATCGCCGCCCAGCGAAGCCAAAGATCGCCGCCCATTTCAGCTACATTGTCGAGTACTTTGAGCGTATGCCAGAAGTTATCTTTATGACGAACCCCCCGCACCTCTTCAACGCCGTGCAGCTTAACCATCTCAGGGAAGAAATGTTCCAGCAAGCCGGTTTTAAACAGATGGTCAAATCCGATGGAAGGTTTGTTGGCCAGCACAATTTTGTTTAGCTCCTCAATAATGCGCTCTTTGGAGATAATTTCGATACGCGCGGCCATTTCTTCGATACCGAGATATGTTTGTTCCTCGATATCAAACTGTAGCTGCGTAGCAAAACGGATGGCGCGCATCATTCGCAAGGGATCATCCTCAAAGGTTTTAAGCGGATCAACCGGTGTGCGGATGAGTTTCTTTTTAAGGTCTTGTATCCCGCCAAAGGGATCCACAAGCTGACCATAACTTTCTTCGTTTAGCGACCAAGAAAGAGCATTTATTGTAAAGTCGCGCCGCAGTTGGTCGTCCTCCAGCGTACCATCCTCTACAGTGGGCTTGCGGGAATCACTTCGGTAACTCTCCTTGCGCGCACCCACAAATTCCAGGTCCATGTTGTCGTGCCTGATGTGGGCAGTGCCAAACTGCTTATACACCGAAAGGTTATCGGCATTCAGCCGATCAGCAGTTTCTTTAGCAATTTCGATGCCCGATCCAACAGTCACAAAATCAATATCCAGATCATCCGCATCTTTGGTTCGGTCGAGATAAAAATCGCGCACGTATCCGCCGACCACATATACATCCTGGCCAATTGTTTTTCCGGCCTCTGATATTTCTTTAAATACTTTCTGATGCTTTGGAGGGATGTCTTCCACTTCGCCTGTCTTTCATTAATTACTTGTCATAAAACGAGCGTAAAAATAAGAACAAATATACTTGCTTTCAGGTATTCTTTGCGTAATCTTTTAACCCTGTTATAATCAACATTTATCGGAATATTTCGTGAAAACATCCCCTGCCAAAACAGCTCTGCGCATCAGCTTGCTGGTATCGGTTCTGTCTCTTTCACTCAAAGTTACAGGTTTTGGCATTACTGGTTCCAATACAGCCTTGTCTGATGCTGCGGAATCTGTAATCCATGTTCTTGCCGTGGCATTTGTCTATTACGGATTACTGCTGAGTACTAAACCTGCTGATGAGAAACATCTTTATGGACACGAACGCGTCGAGTTTTTATCTGTGGGAATTGAAGGGGCTGTTATCACTCTTGCAGGTATCACCATCATTTATCAATCTGTCGAAAATTATCTGTATGGATATAATCTCCGCGAGCTTATGACCGGTGTGTATCTCATTGGCGGTGCGGGAATTATGAATCTTGCCTTAGGCAGTTATCTGTTAAAAGTCGGACGGCGCGAAGAAAATATGATCGTTATAAGTAATGCCAAACATACACTTACAGATGTATGGACCAGCGCCGGAGCAGTTGCCACTCTGCTGATTATTAAATATACAGATTTTCTGATTCTTGATTCTGTAGTCGCCATTTCACTGGCCTTTTATATCATGTACGAGGGATTTAAGCTGCTTAAATATTCAGTGGATGGACTTATGGATTCTCGCGATCCAGAGGTTGATAAAGCCATTCGTAAAGAATTATCCAAAGAGCTGCCGGGATCTATGAACAATGTACATAATTTGCGTCACCGTACTACTGGCAGCACAACGTGGATTGAATTCCACGCCATCTTTGAGGAAGATGTAAACCTGGAACAGGCTCATGACGAGGCAACACTGCTTGAAAAACAACTTATTAATGCCGTCAAAGGGGATGTTATTGTTACTATCCACCTGGAACCGGAGGGTAGTCACGAAGAGGTACACAACACCCTGAAAGATGCCGATCAAAACCGCCCGCTTGAGGATTTTATTTGATGGCTAATAGTAGTGAGTTATGATATTTTTGTAATAAGTATAACTCAAGTCTCAATCCCCTATATGGTTTTGAGGGAGTTGTACTCTCGTTACCCTAAGGCTCAGGAGTTCAACTCCTTCGCAACTTTTTTAACAATAAAAATGCCCGGTACTTTGGAAGTGCCGGCATTTAATCTTTAACTATTTTTATAGATCTATACCTCAATCCCTATTTTTGTATGATCACCCAGATGCACTTCCTGATCAACATCTTTGAGTTCCACATGTCGACCAATTGTTGAATTCTCGATGTTAGAATCTTCGAGTTGTGCATGCTCTTGGATCAGACTGTTTTTAACTGTGCATTTTTTGAGCTTTGATCCCTCGGCAATGCTGGCTTTGGGGCCTATGATACAGTTCTCGAGTTCGACATCATCCCCAATATAAACGGGGGGGATAATTTTAGTATCTGGGAAACGATCTTCATCTACTTCTTCATATTCTTTCTCGGTAATAATACCGGATGTCTCTCTCCAGGCAGGTAGCGTACCGCAGTCAAGCCATTGATCAACCGTTGCCTTTTTAAACACTTTATCATCCTTTAATAGACGATCAAGGGCATCGGTGAGCTGAAATTCATTTCCTTTTCCGCGGATATTATTATCCAGCAGATACTCAATTTCTTTCTTAAGCTGGGCTCCATCCTTAAAGTAGTAAACACCGATAATTGCCAGGTTTGAAATCGGCTCGTCGGGCTTTTCCACAAAATCAGTAATTTTACCATCCTTCTCTACAGCTACGCCAAAACGGGAGGGATCGTCCACTTCTTTTAGCCAGACAACGCTGTCGGCATCTTCGATAGATACTGAATCTTCCATATCAAAAATAGTATCAGCAAAAACAATAATGCATTCGCCATTCAGATCTTCTTCGGCGCAATACACGGCGTGGGCCGTTCCCTCGGCTGTCTCCTGAACTCGAAAGGTAGCCTCGGCATTCTGGCGATCGCTCATTGCTTGTAGTGCGTCTTTAATCTCCTGACCAAAATCGGGACCGAGAATAAATACAATTTCATCGATATTCCGGTCAAGTGTGCGCGCAAACGTTTCTACAATACGTTCCACAATCATCTTTCCGGCGACGGGCAGCAACGGTTTGGGAACGGTATGCGAATGGGGTCGAACTCTCGTTCCTCGACCTGCCATTGGGATTATTAATTTCATATATTTGAACGAATTTTAGATGAAAGATTATCTATTTTGTTTAGCACACTAATATAATGGATGTTCCAAACTTTAGCGACCATTCATCACTTACTATCTTTTTAATCTAACTGCTGTATATTGAACTGGTATTTAAATTTTATTGATATCCTGATCTTGGTTTTCGTGCTGGTTATGGCACGTCATACCCTGCTCAGGGGACGTTATTTTCTGCACATTTTTCAGCAGAACGGCTATAAACTCAACGAGTTTTGGCACTGGCTTGTCCAGCACTGGAATCAGCGTGTCATAACAGTTGAGCACGTTTTGTACAATGTTATCATTTTTGTTTTGCTGATCTTTCTCTCTAATACGGTCACAGGTAGCGCGGCTATTATCATTCTGGCTGTTTTTGGGATTTCCTGGTTTGGCCCCTTCAATTATTACGGTGGAGAAGAATCCAAAAAACCGCTTGTATTTACCCCGCGAATGATTCGCCTGACGATTCCCTTCGCAATACTATCACTTTTAATACCGGTGACAGTGACCTTTATTTCGTATGCTGGATATATCCCATTCACTGCAATGACCATTAAAAGTTCGGGATTGTATGCCGCCGATATGTATCTGCTTTCTTTCGGATGGGTACTGGGTAATGCACTGGTTCCCTTTTTCATTTTTGTGGCTGCCTTAATTACTAAACCTATAGAGGCATACGTCCACCGACATTTTATCAAGTTGGCCAAGCAAAAGCTTTCCCAGATGCCCGATTTAACAGTTATTGCTATTACCGGCAGTTATGGAAAGACGAGCACGAAGTTTATGATTCGCGACCTGCTGAGCGAACGATATGCTGTTTGCTCAACACCGGGTAGCTATAATACGCCAATGGGCATTTGCAAAGTCATTAACAATGATCTGGAAGCTCGCCATCAGATTCTCATACTTGAGATGGGAGCTCGCTACGAGGGTAATATCGATGATCTTTGCGATATTGCCGAGCCGGATATTTCGGTTGTAACCAATGTAGGAGTTGCTCATCTCGAAACTTTTGGCTCACAGGATGCCATTGCCAGAACGAAATCCACATTGGTAAAACGTACCAAGCCAAAAGGGAAAGCCGTTCTTAACGCTGATGATGAACGCGTTATAGCTATGGCTGATCTTCGGGATGATCTGGAGTTCACTTTTGTAGGGCTGGAATCCGGTGATATCCGTGCTAATGATATTCAGTATGGACCCGAAGGAATGAGATTTTCAGTAGTTGTAGATGATCAGGAAGAGCAGCAATTTACGATGCAGCTGCTGGGTTCCCATAACGTGCAAAATATGCTGTTGGCCGTGGGGGTTGCCCGATCATTCGGACTACGTCTCACCACCATGGCAATGGCCGCATCGCGCATGGAACCCGTAGAACACCGGCTGGAACTGAAGTCGCAGAACGGTATTACTGTAATTGATGATGCCTTTAACTCCAATCCCGTTGGTGCTAAAAATGCCGTTGAAACACTTGCGGCTTTTGATAGCGGATGTAAAATTATTATTACTCCCGGGATGATTGAATTGGGTGATCTACAAGAGGAAAAGAATCGTGCATTTGGAGAGCAAATTGGTAATGCCGGCTTAGATCTGGTAATTCTGGTGGGAGAAAGCCAAACTAAGGCTATCAAGGAAGGGGTTGCATCAACCGGTTTTGAAATGGAACATGTAAAAACGGTAAGTAGCCTTTATGAGGCTAACCAAACAATGCAAGACTTTGCTCAAGAAGGCGATGTAGTACTTTTTGAAAATGATTTACCGGACAGTTTTAACGAGTAAAGTATTCTCTATTTAGATAAAGCCCACTTCCCAAGTGGACTTTCTCTTATGGTTAAACTTATAAACCTATCTTAATTCCGATGCCGGAATTTAGCATTCCCACTTCAGTATTATTTCCATCATCAAAGATGAACGCATTGAACCCCAGTTCTCCAAAAATGGCAAAATGTTCATCCATCATATATATCGAACCCAATACTAATCCAGGCCCAATTACAGGATCCTCAAATTGGATGTGCAGATTTATGCCCCAATAGGTGGTTATGGATTCAGATGACATTCTTTCTGTATTTTTCAGATAGCTAAGATCTAATAAGTAATTATCCAATATACTATTCCCCAAAGAATTAACTAAAACGAATCCCGTTGCTCGCAATCTGCCATAGCTTCCAGAGCTGTAGGATGCTCCAACAGTTGGGGCAATACCAGATATTTTAACTACGGCATCAAACTTTGAGCTTGATGCTTTTTGAGCATTATCCTGAGCTATTGTATTTGTGGCGAAGAATAAAAAAGGAACAAATAATACAGCGAAATATTTTTTGAACATACCAATCAAATTAAAAGAGGTTTATTTGTAGACAATTAAAGAGTATTCAGAAGCTTAGCTGTTACAAGAAAGTAGGCCAACTACATAAGAGATGCTATTTTCAAACAAATCTAAAAACTCACTTTTAGTCCTACTCCAGAATTGTGTAGCCCAATGGTCGAATTGCCATTTCCATCTATAAAAGCATTAAGGCCAACCTCTGCAAAAATAGCAAATTTAGAACTTAGCTGATACGAAGATCCTAACAGTAACCCTGGTCCAATAAGCGAATCTTCAAATAGCATATTTACATTAAGTCCCCAGTAGGTATTCAACGTTTCACTATTCACCCAGTTGGTATAGCGAAGATAACTAAGATCTAAAAACAGTTGATTGTCATGCGGTGATAGGTTTGAATAAGTCGTTACAAAGCCAAGTACTCTCAATTCACTAGTATTACTCATCCCGTAGGATACTCCTGCAGCAGGAGAGATGCTGCTAACCTTTATAGAAAAAGAAGTAATGCCTTCGGAAGTTTGACCAACTCTTTGGGCGGTTGCTGTACCAGCCGGCAAACTCAAAAGGATCAAGCAAACTGCCAAAAATAATAAAAGAGCAGAATTCAGAGGACGAAGAAATATACTTTCTAACTTTTTAACTCTCTTGCTAAAAGTCATATCTATCAGAATTTTGGATAAATAAGAAATAAGATAAAGTCCACCTGGGAAGTGGACTTTATCTATATAACAAGCAACTTACCCAGCCATTACTTTTTCTATTTCATCCCGCTCTTTAGGAACGGTCGTCATATTTTCGCACCCATCTTCAGTTACGATGATGTTATCCTCAATGCGAACACCGCCAAAGTCCATCATATCGTTCAGCTTCGAAGCATTCAAGAACTTTGAGGCTTTATCATCTTCAAGAGCAGGTTTTAAGAGCGCTGGAACAAAATAGAGTCCCGGCTCAACCGTCAGCACCATACCAGGCTGTAACGTTCGGCGCATTCTCAGATATTTAATACCCGGACGTTCAATACGCTCTACGCCTTTAGGATATCCCCCCACGTCATGGGTATCTAACCCAATAAAATGGCCGAGTCCGTGTGGAAAGAAAAGCGCGAAAATATCCTCTTCCATAAGGTCGTCGATCGAACCTTTTACGATATCGGCATCCTTAAGTCCCTGCATCATCACCCGCGCTGCCAGAATATGTAGATCCTCCATTTTTACTTCAGGTTTTGCTGCGTCAATAACTTGTTTCTGAGCTTCCAACACCGCCTCATAAATTTCCGCTTGTGTATTCGTAAATGCTCCGTTGGCGGGATACGTCCGCGTAAAGTCCGAAGCATAGCCATTACACTCATATCCGGCATCAATCAAAAACAGGTCGCCGTCTTTTATTTCGCGGTTGTTTTCCACATAGTGGAGAATGGCGCTGTTTTCTCCCGCCGCAAAAATGCCGTTATAGGCATCTTGCATCAGTCCGTTTTTTATCTGATGATAATCAAAGACCGCCTTGATTTCGTGCTCATGTTTGCCGGGTTCCAACGCTTCCAGTACAGCTTTGTGAGCGATATTATTTACACGAGCGGCTTCTCGCATCTGGTTGAGTTCCCAGTCTGTTTTAAACACGCGGCAGTGAGTAATGGCATCATCTAACGTATCCAGATCGATAGGTAGGTCCCGCTCAAACTGTTCGATAAATTCGGCCTGTTCTTCCTCAATACAATAAATTTTTTCAGGTTCTAAATCTTTTAGTACTTGTGGTAGTTTGTTCTCGTAGTGCAGATGATCGGGTTGGTATTCGTCCTGAAGCTGATCTTTTGTTTTTACTCTTCCGTGCCAGACTGCGTACTGGGCATCACGTTTGGGAGCAAACAGGTGATAATCCTGATTTTTAAGATCGAGGATGAGATGGAAATCCGGTTCATTTACACCGGTCAGATACCAGAAATTCGACTCCTGCCGAAAAGGAAACTCATAATCCGTATCATAACGATACATTAATTCAGCACCCTTCATATAAACGATGGCAGATTCCTCGTCATCAAGCAGTGAGAACAGTTTTTCGCGGTGTAAATGATGCATAGAACAAAATTTTTTGATGAAAATGAGAGATGGAAGTTACAGTAAAAATTGTATCCAACAAACTGCTGAAAGCGAAAATTAATCGACATGTTCTATAAATAATTGGTCGATCTCTTTTACCATATCATCAACCTTGGTCTTCGATTCCAAGTCCATATAATTACTAAGATCAAAAGTTTTAATACCCTGCCGGGAATACACCGAACTATTTCCCTTTTTATCGGCAAAAAGCACATCCAGATTCACTTCCAGTACGGCCCTGTTTTCATTTTCTTTATTGAGAATAATTACAAGACGATTGCCTCCGAAGGCCGTGTTTAGGGTCGTTAAAGCCAAACGTCGGTTCTCTAATGTTTGTACGATTCGATAATAGTGATTGAGGTCGAGGTCAGAGGGACTATTGCTGAATGTCAAAAATTGGACTTTTGCATCATTGTTCGACAACCAGATATTGGGCAATATTTTTTCGAGCCATAATCGCAGCTCCGGGGATGCTTTTTTGCCGGCAAAACCACGCTGTTTCCAGTCATCAAAGTCGTATGCTAATTGCTTTTGTTTCTCATCCAAAAAGTCTGGATGGCCGTTCAACTTTTTTACCTTGCCCGATGTTTTATCGATGGCGTACCAGAAATCCGAAATACCGTTGGTCATCAGCAAATAGGGAGCACCCACCTTTTGGTTGTATTGCGCTACCTGCTCGGCGGTTTTTGCAGATATGGATATATACTCTGCCTTGCATTCCACTAACAATTTGGGTTCAAACTGCTGGGAATAACAGATCAAATCGGTTCGCATGGAGGTATCACCCAGTTTTCCAATTGATTCCTCGGTTGATATACGATGTTTAGACCAGCCCGCTTTGATCAGGGCTTCCATAATCCGCAGACGCACTCGTTCCTCGGGCAGGTTCTTGAGGGCTTTTTTATGGATGGGATTCCATAGCTTTTTCTCACGGTCACGCCAAATTATCCGAGGATAAATATGTTTTGCAATACTTGCCATAAGGCCAAATATAGGGATGATTTATGAACTGCCAATTTTCATGTGATATTTGATCATAAATTAAGCATGCTGTCATTTCGACCGTAGCGAAAACGGAATGGGAAATCTGTGTCTTTATGATTGGAGCTCTATAAATAGGAACCTCTTTTTTACCTTCGAGAAGGTCATTTTCTTGTACAAAAAGCTTGGCAAAAATATAAAAGACCCCAGAATTCCGGGGCCTTTTATTATACTAAACTAAAATTTTGTAATTCTCCTTACGCTGCTGCTGCCTCTTTTTCCTTATCCATCTGGCGGTAGATAATTAACTGCTGGGCGATGGATACGACATTATAAATCAGGTAGTAAAGACTTAGTCCGGCTGCAAAATTGTTAAAAATAAACAGCAGCATAAATGGGAAAACGTATTGTAAGGCTTTCATGTTAACGCCGCCGGGTCCGCTACCACCGCCACCGCCGCCGGGCCCCATACCGCCAGTAAGTTTACTTTGAGCAAACATTGCCGCAGTCATGAGGAGTACAAAGCCTGCTACTTGGTCACCCAAAAAGGGCACGCTAAAAGGGAGGCTTAAAATATAGTCCGGTGCCGAGAGGTCACTTGCCCACAGGAATTCCTGTTGACGAATCATGATAGAATTCTGGAAGAAACGCCAGAGGGTAATTAAAATAGGTAACTGCAGCAGGTTAGGTAAACAACCGCCCAGCGGATTAACGCCCTCTTCCTTATACAGTTTCATGGTGGCCTTCTGTTGCTTCTCGGGATCATCCTCATATTTCTCCTTAATCTCCTGCATCTTGGGTTGCAGCTCTTTCATAGCTGCCATACTGCGATAACTTTTCTTGGTCAGTGGATATAGCACCATTTTAATCAGTACCGCGAACAGGATAATTGCAAAACCGTACCCCATATAACCATCAACAAAACCAAAGTAGGGAATAACAAGATACTCAACGATGGGATCAGAAAGCCAGCTAAGCCAGCTGTAACCCGTGTCAACCATGTTGTATGTGGTGCCCTCATAATCTTGTAAGGCGTAATAGTCTAAGGGTCCTACGAACATGTGGAATGAGGCGGTACCCTGCTGTGAAAGATCAGTTGTTATAAATGATTGATATCGGTGTTCGGTGGTTGAAAGTTCCGTTTCCCCACTCTGTTCACCTATAAGGTGGGCCCCTTCTGTAGTGTTACTCGTTTTTATAATTTGGGCAAAAAACTTGGTTCGCGTAGATACCCAGTCAATCGTACCATTGTAATCCTGGGTATTGCGTCCGGCTTCGCTAAGCTTAAGCTGTTCCATTTCTCCCCCGGTATATACATATGCTTTTGCATAGGTAGCCTCGGTAGTAGCCGGATTTTTTTCGGTGAAATTGAGCGGTGACTTCCATCCAAAGTCAAAATTGCCGCCAATGATTTGTCGCTGAAGTCCTTCAAATTCAACATCTAATTTGATCTGATGTGAGTCTCCAAAAAGGGTGTATGTGTAAATCAGGCGCTTATCATCGCTGATATTTAGTGCATATTTAACCTCGGTAGAATCATCTTTACCAATAGAGATCGAGTTACCTGGTGTAACTTGTTCAAAAACCAGATTGTCAGTTTCTACATTGTAATTCTCGCTGGTGAGGAACCCCAATGAGTATGCCGATTCAGTAGTATCTTTGATCATCTGAACCGGTTTATGATCCCATGTCTCGTAGTCTTTAAAAGTAATTTTGGATGGACCAGCACCAACATTGGTAAAGGTGGCATTATACAGGGGGGAATGAACTACTAATTTTGTAGTATCATCGATACTGGCTTCAGAAAATATCCCCATCTCGGGTTTTTCTTCCTGCTCTTGGCTTAGGCGGGGGGTCGTCTCCTCCTCATCTTGTTGAGATTCTTCCTGCTGTTGGGCTAAGTCTTCTGCCTGTGCCTGCTTTTGTTGCTGGCTATCGGCCTGGGCAGCAGCTATACTATCCTGACGAGCCTGCTCGGCCTGCCGTTGCTGTAGTTCCTGTTCCGATGGCATGGAATAATAGGTCCATGCAACCATTACTAAAAAAATTAATATAAATCCGGTTATAGTGTTACGATCCAAAAGAAATCCTCAGTCTGTATTATTAATTATTTTTTGGTTCCGGTACAGGGTCATGTCCTCCTTTACTCCAGGGATGACAACTCCCAATTCGTCTTATCGTCAGCCATAACCCCTTGAATGCACCATGTTTTTGAAATGCTTCAATACTGTATTGGCTACAGGTTGGATGATACCGACAACTGCTGGGTGTCCATGGAGAAATGACTAATTGATATAAACGGACAATTGCTATTAAGAGATACTTCATGAATGGCCGGGCGAAATAGTAGAGAGTTGATCTCGAACTTTGCTAAGCAAAGCGATAGTATTTTGTTCTATATCAGCGTAATTGGCATTAATGGTTTTTGCCATGAGCACTCCATGAAACGTGATATCAGCAGTTTCAACAGCTTCAGATAAGATATTCTGATGACGCCGATATGCTTCTTTGAGAAGACGCTTCATGCGATTTCGCTTATTTGCTTTTCCCAAGCTTTTTTTGACAACAAATCCCATAAGGCAACCGGAAGAATCTGTTTCCAAAATCTTAAATCGCAAATCAACAACGGTATTACGTATGGTTTTTGCGTCTTGTTCAAATAGACGCTGAAAATTCTTCCGGCCTCTTAATATTTTGGCTCGGGGCAAAGTTGCATCATTATCCGAGCCAGAAATATGGTTACTTGGGTCCTTGTTCATCACTTACGGTTAAGCCGTGACGTCCTTTTTTGCGACGCTTCTTCAATACCTTTCTTCCGTTCTTGCTGCTATTACGCTTACGGAAACCATGCTTGGATTTACGCTTCTTGCTGCTTGGTTGGTAAGTACGTTTCATTGTTAAAATCGGTTTATGAAAATTCAATTCTTAGATAGATTTCTAAAATAAAAATAAAATTAGACAATAAGAACCCTAAATTATCGGTTACATTAAAGTGCATGGGTATTAGCATGAATTTAAAAATTACCTGATCTGCCGTTAAATAATTTGAACAGGCACTACGTAAACTGTAACTTTCACAAATCACAAAAATTGTACGAGACCCGTAATATTTTATGTTCGATACATTCACCGAAACGGTTGGAGACGTTTTAACCTCTATTTTTGGTACCAAAAGTGATCGCGATCTTAAAAAGATCTGGCCCATTGTTGAAGAAGTAAATGAACACTATGAGGGCATGGACCAGCTTTCTGACGAGGAGCTAAAGCAAAAAACAGAAAAATTCCGTCAGAAAATATCGGATGCAACCAAAGAAATTGATGAAGAAATTGAGTCTTTAAAAGAGACTCTCAACAGTGATGAGGAGCTATCCGTAAATCGTCGGCGCGAACTTGCTGAAGAGTTAGATGAACTTAAGCAAGAACAAACCGATACTATTGAAGAGGTGCTGGATGAGATTCTTCCTGAAGCTTTTGCTGTGATGAAGGATACCTGCCGCCGATTTTTAGGAGAAAAATGGATGGTTGGCGGCAATATGAACGAGTGGGAGATGGTACCCTACGATGTGCAGATTGCCGGTGCCATTGCGATGCATCAAGGTAAAATTGCTGAAATGAAAACGGGTGAGGGTAAAACGCTGGCTGCCATTATGCCGGCGTATTTGAATGCACTCAGCGGTCGCGGTGTGCATATCGTCACAGTTAATAATTACTTGGCTAAACGTGATGCCGAATGGAACGAGCCGCTGTTTAATTTTCACGGCCTCGAAGTAGATTGTGTTGATCTTTACGACCCGAACTCCGAGCCGCGCCGTAAAGCATACCAAGCCGATATTACCTATGGAACCAACAACGAGTTTGGTTTCGATTATCTCCGTGATAATATGGTTGTGAATTCGGAACAGCTGGTGCAGCGCGATCACAACTTTGCCATTATTGATGAGATTGACTCTATTCTTATTGATGAGGCCCGAACGCCACTGATTATTTCTGGTCCCGTGCCCGAAGATACACAGTCCGAAAAATATGAAGAGCTGAAACCTCGGGTTGAGTCACTGGTCAGTGCCCAGAAAAAATTGGTTGCAAATCTTGTCAAGGAGGCACAGGATCATCTCGAAGAGGGAAATAGGGAAAAAGCTGGTCTTGCGATGTATCGTGCCCAACGTGGATTTCCCAAGAACAAGAAATTCCGCAAAATGATGCAGATTCCTGAAAATCAGAAACTGGTTCAGGAAACTGAAGCTTTTTATCTGCAGGATAACGCCCGTCGCTTGCCTGAGGTTGACAAAGTACTCTACTACTCGGTGGATATGAAGATGAACAACATCGAAATGACTGAGAAGGGGCAGGATTTTATTACCAAAGCCGATGAAGAGGAAGAGTTTTTTGTAATTCCCGATCTCGGAACCGAAACCACTGATCTCGATGAAGAGATGGATGAGCTTCGGGAAGAGAAGATTCAGGAAATTAAAGAGAATGAGGAGTGGAGTGAGGAATACAAAGAAGAAAAGATTGAAGAAGCGAAGCAGGAAGTGGCTCAGAAACGTGAAAAACGCCTGAATGAACTACACCGCCTGTTTGCCGAACGCAGTGATCGTATCCATACGGTAAACCAGTTGCTTAAAGCCTATACGCTGTTCGAGCGCGAAGAGGAATATATTGTGCAGGATGGTAAAGTCCAGATTGTTGATGAGCACACCGGACGTGTTCTTTCAGGAAGACGTTATTCCGACGGATTGCACCAGGCACTTGAGGCCAAAGAGAATGTGAGCGTTGAGGCAGCAACACAGACGTATGCAACTATTACGCTGCAGAATTATTTCCGCATGTATAATAAGCTGGCTGGAATGACCGGTACGGCAGCAACGGAGGAGGGCGAATTTAACGAGATTTATGACCTCGATGTTGTTATCATCCCTACCAATGAACCGGTGATCCGGGATGATAAAGAAGATCTCGTATTTAGAACTAAGCGCGAAAAATACAACGCGGCTATTGAACGCATTCGTGAATATCATGAAAATAAACAGCCGGTGCTCGTGGGTACCACCAGCGTGGATGTTTCGGAAACGATCAGCCGGATGCTTAAACGCGAGGGAATTCCGCATAATGTGTTGAATGCCAAGCATCACGCCCAGGAGAGTGAAATTGTTGAAAATGCCGGTCAGCCGGGTGCTGTTACGGTGGCTACGAACATGGCTGGTCGCGGTACCGATATTAAACTGGCTCCGGGGGTCAAGGAGCGCGGTGGACTTGCAATATTGGGAACTGAACGCCACGAATCCCGACGTATTGACTTACAGCTGCGTGGACGTGCCGGTCGACAGGGTGACCCGGGAGAATCACAATTTTTTGTATCTCTTGAAGACGACCTGATGCAGCTTTTTGGATCTGATCGCGTTGCCAATGTAATGGAACGCCTTAATTTTGAAGAAGGCGAACCCATTACGCACTCTTGGATTACCAAATCACTGGAGCGTGCCCAAAGTAAGGTTGAGCAAAATAACTTTAGCATTCGTAAGAAACAGCTGGAATATGATGATGTGTTGAACAACCAGCGTGAAGTTATTTATAAACGTCGCAAACACGCACTGGAGGGAGATGAGCTTCGGAGCGATATTTATGACATGCTTGAAGACCTCGTGGAAAGTGTTGTTGAAGAACATTATCCACAGGGTGAACTTGACAAGCTGCGCGATACTATTCTGCGATTCTTGGCGGTAGATATTAAGCTGGATCGCGAAGAAATGGGTAAAATGGGTCCCGATGTACTGATTGACCATATTATCGAGCGGGCCTACGAGGTGTATGGTCAGAAAGAAGAGATGATCTCCAAGCCGTTGTATCAGGTCATTAAAAATATTAAAGAGTCGGATGCTGATAATAAGCCAACCAAAGTACAGGTTATTTTTACTGATGGTATTCGCCGCCTACGAGTAGTTGTAGATGTTGATAAAGCCTATGAAAACGAAGGCAAGGAGGTTGCACGAGCTCTTGAGCGAACAGCCGTACTCTCAACTATCGACAGCAAATGGATGGACCACTTGCGTGAGCTCGATTCGGTGAAAGAGGGTATTGGTCTGCGGGCATATGGACAGAAAGATCCCCTGCTTGAATACAAGAAAGAAGCGTTTGAAATGTTTAAACAGCTTCTTGACGAAATCAATCAGGAGGCTATATCACTGATCTGGAAGGCGATACCCGAAATGCAGGCTGATGAGGAGAAAATGAAGCAAGCGCCCGAAGAGCGTGCCAAAGTGGATATGAATCGTGCTAAAACGGAGCATTCGGATGCAACGAACATGGGCTTTAAATCAGGAGATGGAGCTCAACAAAATGGAGGCCAACAGCAACAACGCAGTGATCAGAAGCCCCAACCCGTAACTGTTGAAGAAGAGCCCGGCCGCAATGACTATGTTAAGATTCAAAACATGAACAGCGGTAAAGTCATCGACATCAAATGGAAAAAAGCCAAGCGCATGATCGATGAAGAAGGCTGGGTGCTTATTGAGAAATAGAAAATCTATATGGAAGTTTTAGGAATAGATATTGGCAGTTATGGTATAAAAGGCTGTATTGTAGATACCGAGAAGGGAGAAATTATATCAGAACGTAATAGTACGCCGCCCCTCGATGATACTACGCCCCATAAGATACTTGCACAGATGCATCAAATTGTGAGCAAGGAATTTAAGTGGAATGGCCCCGTAGGTTGTGCCTTCCCCGCCCCGGTTAATAAGGGTATTGTGCTATCTGCCAAGCGAATTAACGATTCTTGGGTTGATGCCGATGCCGAGCAACTTTTTTCTGAGATTACCGATAATGAATTTTCTGTGATTAACGATACAGATGCCACCGGTCTGGCGGAGATGCATTTTGGGGCGGGTCAAAATCAGGATGGCGTAACAATTGTACTAACCGTAGGTACCGGTATTGGTTCTTCTGTTTTTGTGGATGGGAAACTGGTGCCCAATACGGAATTGGGACTCATGGAAATTCGGGGAATTACTGTTGAAGAACGTGCCTCAAATAAAACGCGTAAAGAAGAAGGCATTCGCAAAAAAACGTGGGCTAAACGATTGCAGCTCGTTCTTGAGCATTTTGAAGAAATCTTCCACCCAGACCTGTTCATTTTGGGTGGCCAGTTAAGCAGAAAGGCCGATAAAACCTTTCCGTTTATTAAAATTAATACGGCATTTAAAGCAGCCAGTTTTTTAAATGATGCCAGTATTGTTGGCGCTGCGATGGTTGCTGCCCATAATAAGAATAAACTGTATAATCGTTAATATTGGATTGAAAGAGCTAAAAGAGTAAAAATTGTTGTATTCTTTGCCCATCTGAGAAAACCTTTCTTTATTATCGGTCAGTTAAC
Organism: Fodinibius sp. AD559; assembly: GCF_052712805.1. Taxonomy (NCBI): domain Bacteria; kingdom Pseudomonadati; phylum Balneolota; class Balneolia; order Balneolales; family Balneolaceae; genus Fodinibius; species Fodinibius sp. AD559. The sequence continues at coordinate 448,464 of NZ_JBQPVW010000003.1, read as the reverse complement.
AAAGAACAGTTGTATTCACTATGCGATCATTTATAAGAGTTATTTTTATACTTCTTTTTTTACCTGCACTGGGTTTTGGCCAAAGTGGTCTTGACACCCTAAGTTTAGAATCAATTTTCTATGATCCCCTACTGGCCGGCAACAGGCCCGACATCGTTTCTTTCTCTCCCGATCAGTCCCATATTTATTATCAGGCCAATGATTCGTCGATGACGAAGGAGGAAATGTTCAAACGCCCTGTTACTGGCGGAGAACGGACCCTTGTTTCTGAGAATATTGAACAGAATTTTCGTGTATCACCCGACCGCCAAAAACTGCTGTATATTGATCAAGGTGATGTCTGGATAGCAGACCTTAATTTTGATAACAGACAGCAGCTTATCGATTCTAAAGCAGAGGAGTACGGGGCGATGTGGAGTCCCGACAGTGAGCGGATTGCATTTGTTCAGGACGGGGATATATGGATGATTAATATCAAAACGTCAAAACTGACCCAAATCACAAGCAAAAAGGAAGATGAACCGGGATTCAGCGTTGAGGGCTGGGCAGGAAATGACAAGCTCGTTCTTACTCAATATGATACTTCAGACTATGAGGAATACTATTTTCCGGAATATGTAGGCCAGTATGTAAAACCTGGATCTACCCGACGGGGTATTGCTCGTCAGCTTGTGTCGGTAGCTAACCTGCAAACCAATAAGGTTGATCTTCTAATTGAGAATAAAGGATATATTGATACGGATATAAGTGCTGAGGGCAATTACCTTGCTATTGATGTTACTGGTCCACCCATGAAAAAACGAGAGATTACGTTTTTTGAGCTCTCCTCAAAGAAACCTACTACTGTTTTTGAAGACTCGACGAAAGGCTGGCTTTATAACACTGAAATAGCTTTTGCTCCATCCGGTGATAAACTGATGATCTTATCCGAAAAAGACGGCTGGAATCATATTTATACCATTAATCCCGATGGATCTAATCTGCAGCAACATACCCAAGGAGAATATGAAGTATCATGGGCAGAATGGATCAATGGTGAAACTGTTGTTTACGCCTCAACTGAAGTGGGACCCGGAGAACGCCATATATACAGGATGAATATTAAGAGAAACGAAACGGAAAAATTAACGACCGAGACGGGGTATCGCCAGAACTTTGAGCTGAGTGAAAACAAAAACCACCTCGTATATCAGTACAGTTATTTTAATGAGCCGTTTGAACTGTATTCGTTAAATTTGGGAAATGAATCCGGAGAGAAACGATTGACACAAACCATTCCCGAGCGATTTAATAAGATAGACTGGCAGAAAGAAGATTATATACGTTTTACCGCCAGAGATGGGGAAACTAAACTGTCGATGTCGGTTCTGGAACCCATCAATGAAAAAGGAAAATCCAGTTACCCGGTGGTTGTGTTTGTACACGGAGCGGGCTCCCTGCAAAATGTGTACAAGGGTTGGTCGAACAACTACTATCGGGAATTTATGTTTCACCAGTATTTAACGGCGCGTGGCTATTATGTGATCGAGGTAGACTATCGTCATAGCACAGGCTATGGGCGTGAATTTCGCGAAGATGTTACAAACTGGATGGGCAAGTATGAAACTCGTGATATTATTGACGGCATCGATTATCTCGCCGAGCATTATCCGCAGGCTGATACATCCCGAGTGGGTATTTACGGGGGTAGTTACGGCGGATTTATGGCGCTGTATGCTACAAGCGTCGCTCCCGGGTATTTTGATGCGGCCGCGGCTTTACGTGCGGTCACCAATTGGGAAAATTACTATCACACCAATCCGTGGTACACGCAACCGCGATTGGGTACGCCCGAAGCTGATTCTGCACACTATGCCCGCAGTTCCCCTATCACTTACGTAGAGCAACTCGAAGATCCTGTTCTTATCCTGCACGGATTGACCGATAACAATGTAGGATTTCAGGATGCAGCGCAATATATAGAAAAGCTTATTCAAACCGGGGATAAAGAGTTTGATATGATGATGTATCCTTCGGAACGACATAGTTTTGAAGACGCGGATGCGTGGTTTGACGAATACTCGCGTATTTTTGACTTTTTCAACAAACATCTTCAGGATGAGGAGGATTAAATTCAGGGGAACAAAACGAAGCTGTATTAGTAGCAACCTTTTGAAAATTTTTAGTACAAGCATATAACAAGTAATGATCTGGACATTCGTAATCACAGTCACATTTGTCTCTGCCCTTTTTGTTGTGGATAAGTTACTGTCTGCCCCAAAATATATCGAGGACAACTCCGACCATTTCGACGGAAAAAAATTTGTCAATCCTGATGGCGCCGGAACTCACCATTACGGAGAAGTTCTAAAATGGTGGCTGGGCGGCAATGATAAGGGTATCTGGGATACGTATGATAAGAGTGATTTGCCCGATTATCCTGCTCCGAAATCATCTGTTGAGGAGGAAAAACATCAGATTACTTTTATAAATCACGCTACTTTTTTAATTCAAGTTAGGGGACAAAATATTCTAACTGATCCCGTGTGGAGCTTTCGGGCAAGTCCGTATCAGTGGGTTGGTCCCAAGCGAAAACGTTCGGCGGGCATTGATTTTGAAGATCTGCCCCACATTGATACCGTTTTACTAAGCCATAACCACTATGATCATTTAGATATTGATACAGTAAGGCGTCTGCAAAACAAATTTGATCCTCAATTCATTGTTCCTCTTGGTGTAGAAAGATATTTACACAACCAGGGAGTAGATAAAACGATTCGTATGGATTGGTGGGACAAATATGGCCTGGGCAATGATACGACCTTGACAGCTGTACCGGCGCGACACTTTTCGGGTCGCGGACTTTTTGATCGCAATAAAACTCTCTGGTGTGGCTATGTGTTAGAAAATCCGTCAGGCAATATCTACTTTGCCGGAGATACGGGCTATGGAGATTTTCTTAAAGAAATTAAGCAAGAGATAGGTCCTATAAATACTTCAATTCTACCCATCGGAGCCTATAAACCCCGTTGGTTTATGGAAGCTATTCATATGTCGCCCGAAGAAGCGGTTAAAGCTCATAAAGAGCTGCAATCCGAAAAAAGTATTGGTATGCACTTTGGTACGTTTCCCATGGCCGATGACGGAATGTATGAACCGTTGGAGGATTTGGAAAAAGCACGCCGAAAGCACTACGTTTCAGACAAGGATTTTATGAGCCTTCAGCATGGGGAATCGTACCGTCAAGAGCGGGAGCAGTCAGCATTAAGGTCTGAAGTAGCATAGCCAAAATTAAGATTATTACTTTTACATATTGTTTGGGTTCGTTTCTGTTCTATCCATTTATAGTTAGTTACTGCACCTAAATTCATCTGCGAAATGGTCTTCATTTTTTGTAGATTTATCCGTTGTTTAAAGCAATAACCAATAGCTCAACAAGAGCCTCTGATGTCTGATAACTATCGCGCGTTAACACGTACCTATCGCCCCACTTCTTTTGATGATATTGTATCGCAGGAGCACGTAAGCAGTACGCTGAAAAATGCCATCAAAAAAAGTCGGCTGGCCCATGCCTATATGTTTTGTGGTCCGCGCGGGGTTGGAAAAACAACGATGGCGCGTGTTTTGGCACGAACGGTAAACGATATTGATCGCGAGGTTGATGGTGAATCGTTGAATCAGACGCTAAACGTTGTTGAAATTGATGCGGCTTCGAACAACAGCGTAGATGATATTCGTGACCTGCGTGAACGAGTCCGTATTCCTCCGCAAAACGGGCGATACAAGATCTATATTATCGACGAGGTTCACATGCTGAGCAAGTCGGCATTCAACGCTCTGCTTAAAACGCTGGAAGAACCACCGGATCACGTTATTTTTATATTTGCTACCACCGAGCCACACAAGGTGTTGCCTACGATTTTATCGCGTGTTCAGCGGTTCGACTTTAAACGCATCAGTGTTGACCAAATCGTTGAGCGCCTTGCCAATGTGGCCGAAAATGAAGGCATCAACATCGATGAGGAATCGCTTCATGTTATTGCGAAAAAAGCGGACGGCGCGCTTCGCGATGCTCTCGGACTAATGGATCAGGCCATTGCTTTTTGCGGCAATAATATTGAGCACGAAGAGTTGCTTCGAGCGCTCAATGTGGTGAGCACCGAACGGATGTTTGAATTTATGAATGCGGTGGAAGTGCAGGATGCCAGCCACGGGCTCGAGTTGATCAACGAGCTGCTGCAGGAGGGCTATGACATCCAGGAATATCTGGTTGGATTAACTGAGCACTTGCGGAATTTATATGTTGCCAAGAGCTCAGAGCAGATGCACCTGGTCGAAGCATCGCCCGATACAAAAAAACGATATCGCAAATCAGCAGAAGGCTTTTCAGAGGATGATCTGATGCGGATGCTGCATATTGTGAGTGAAGCCCAGTATAAGATCAAAGAAGCGCATCAGCCTAAAATCCAGTTCGAGATAACGCTCCTCAAACTTATCCATATGGAGCGTACTCAAAAGCTGAATACATTGCTTACTGAGCTGGAACAGTTAAAAAAAAAGCTAAATAATTCTGAGCTTCCTGCATCAGCTAACACGGATTCGGATGGTGATGCTCCAAAAGAGAAAAAGCAGCAATCAAGTGCTGCATCAGCACCAATAAATTCGACTTCTGATTCAAACGGGCAACCCGCTTCGCAGGAGGAAGAATCGGAGTCTCAACCAAAAGAAGGAGCAAAATCAACAGATAAAGAGCCAAAAGAAACCCAAAGCACTCCGGCAACATCTAATTCGAGTGGTCAGGCGCCGTCCAACGAAGAACCCACAACGGAAGTGCAGCAGCCGATAACAAGCGAGGTATCAGCGAAAAAAGAGGAACAGCATTCTGATGAGGAAGAAGATGAGTTTGAAAATTTATTTGGGGCCTCGTCGCTGGGCAATCCTAAGCCTCAAAATGGGGATGAGAATAAGACATCGGAACCACAACAGAGTACACAAAGTGAAACGGTAACGGCAACAAAGCGGGCGCCTAAAGATGTTTCGCTTCAAGAAATCAACGACTGTTGGGATGAGTATTTAGATAATCTTCGTCAACACGTCCCGCAAATGCTTTACTTTCAGATGCAGCGTGTTGATCCTGTTGAATTAAAAAATGGGGACTTAAAACTGCGGGCAAACGATGATTTTGCCAAGAAGATTGTGGATGAAAACAGGCGCCGGCTCGGTAAACTTTTGGAAGACGAAATTGGGGCTTTCCTCAACCTTACGTGTATTGTTCAGAAGCAGGAAAAGAGTGGGGAGGATACAATGAGTCCGTATGAGCGATTTAAACAACTCCAGGAACGTGATCCCACTATTAAAAAGCTGGTTGAACTTTTTGGCGCCGAATTGGATTATAATTTAAATCAGTAGTTTAAGACTCTTATCTTTATACAATCGATGAAAGATTGTGTTGAACGAATTAAACGTATCACAAAACGCTAAAACCTATTGTTATGAATCAAAATATGGCTAACATGTTCGGAAAGTTTTCCGAGCTACAAGAAAAGGTAGAAGAAGCAAAACAGGAACTTTCGAAGCTTGAGGTTGAGGCCGAAGCCGGCGGCGGTATGGTTAAAGTTAAAGCCAACGGCAAGCGCCAAATTTTAAGCATCAAATTGGATAAGGATGTTATTGACCCCGATGATGCTGAAATGATGGAAGATCTGGTAGTAGCCGGCGTTAATAAAGCGCTGGATAAAGCTGAAGAAGCGGCCCAGGAACGCATGCAGGAAACCTATAAGGATATAATGCCCGGTGGTGGCATTCCCGGTATGGATCTGAGTAAATTAGGAATGTAACTACCGTGTCATGCTGAATCCCGATGTGTCGGGACAGGCTTTGTTTCAGCATCTATTATGTAAACAGACCCTGAAATAAATTCAGGGTGACACGTGGCTTTTAAAAAAAATAATTGCTACATGGAAGGAACTTCGGAAATACTGGAGCAGGCTATCGAGCAGCTGGCCAAGCTCCCGGGAACGGGGCGTAAATCAGCACGACGTATTGCATTATTCCTGCTAAAACAGAATGACGAGTCGGTAATTAATTTGGCGGAGGCGCTGATAAGTCTCAAAAAATCTATTACTCGTTGCTCTACCTGCGGGGTGATTAGTGACGGAGATCCCTGCTCCATTTGTCAAAATGCAAAGCGTGAAACCGGGCAAATTTGTGTGGTTGAAGAATCGCAGGATGTATTTCTGATTGAAAAAACCAATGAGTTTCGCGGTCGCTATCACGTACTCGGCGGTGTCATCTCCCCTCTTGATAATATTGGTCCCGATGATGTTCGCATCAAGCAGCTCATGCAGCGGATCAATGAGGATGACGAACAGATTGGCGAAGTTATTTTAGCACTCAATCCCGATTCAGAAGGCGAGGCTACATCTTATTATATCAATAAACTGCTCAAACCTTTTGATGATGTGAAAGTAACCCGCATTGCATATGGGATTCCTATGGGAACGGAACTCGAATTTATTGACGAAGCCACGTTGGGACGCGCTTTTGCGAGTCGCAATACTTTTTGATATCGAATAATTAATCAAAGACAATATTATGAATTTACGACATCTACTTTTACCGCTACTTTTTTTGGGGATAACGTTCTCTGCTCATGCACAGGATGAACATTACTGGCAGCAAGAGGTAGAGTATGAAATGGATATCGACGTTGACGTCGAAAACCACCAGTTTACCGGAACCCAAAAGTTGACGTATCACAATAATTCATCTGATACGTTGCACCGGGTATTCTACCATTTGTATTTCAATGCCTTTCAGCCTAACAGCATGATGGATGTCCGCTCGCGTACGATCGAAGATCCGGATAGTCGCGTTCGTGATCGTATTCAGAAGCTCCCTGATGATGAAATCGGTTATCATCATATTAACAGTCTAAAACAGGATGGTGATGCTGTTTCTTACAGTGTTGAAGGCACTATCATGGAAGTTACTCTGAATGAGCCTATTGCCCCGGGTGAATCTGCCGTTTTTGATATGGAGTTTGAAAGTCAGGTGCCGCGACAAATTCGTCGCAGTGGCTGGATGAACAAGGAAGGGGTAGAGTTTTCGATGAGTCAGTGGTATCCGAAGCTCTCGGAATATGACGATAACGGCTGGCATCCCAATCCTTATGTAGGCCGGGAGTTTTACGGTGTTTTCGGAAGTTTTGATGTTGAAATTTCGATTGACAGTTCCTACGTCATGGGATCAACGGGACACCTGCAAAATCCCGGAGAAATAGGGCATGGTTATGCCGATGAGTATGACCGACCCGACTCAGAAAAATTAACCTGGCACTGGAAGGCTGATAATGTCCACGACTTTATGTGGGGCGCCGATCCTGATTTTACGCATACGACAGCCCAGGTACCAAATGGACCTAAGTTGCATTTTTTCTATCAGCAAGACACAGTTGCTGAAAATGCCGATCGTTATTCGCAGGAGCAGCTCCGCGAAAACTGGGAAGAGTTGCCAGAATATACGGTCAAAGCGTTTCAGTTTATGAGTGAAAACTTTGGGGACTATCCCTACGAGAAGTTCTCAGTTATACAGGGTGGAGACGGAGGAATGGAATATCCCATGGGTACCTTGATTACCGGAAATCGGTCACTGGGCAGTTTGGTGGGCGTAACGGTTCATGAACTTATTCACATGTGGTACTATGGCGTGTTAGCTAATAATGAAAGTCGCTACCCGTGGTTTGATGAAGGTTTTACAACTTATGCATCGGCTCTTACCATGGATGAGCTCTTTAATGATGGACAAGGTGAAAATCTGCACCGGAGTTCGTATCAATCGTATTATAATATCATTGAAGATGGTAAGCAGGAAGCGCTCGATACGCACGCCGATCACTTTCATACTAACCGCGCTTACGGAACGGCATCTTATTCTACAGGCGCTGTTTTTCTAAATCAGTTACGCTATATCATTGGTGGTGAAACGTTCGATCGCGGGATGAAGCGCTTTTTCAAAGAGTGGAAATTTAAGCATCCCGATGGGCGTGATTTTCTGCGTGTCATGGAAGAAGAGTCAAATATGGTGCTCGACTGGTACTATCAATACTTTATCGAGAGTACCAAGCATATTGATTATGGAATTACCTCACTCCTTGGCGTTGATGGATCTACCTATGTAACGTTGAAGCGCGAAGATCTGATGCCGATGCCGATCGACCTGATGGTTACTTATGAGGATGGCAGCAAGGAACAGTTTTATATTCCTATGCGCATTATGCGGAATACCAAGCCGAATGAAAATCCTGATATTCCCCGCACCATCAAAAAGGATTGGCCGTGGGTGAATCCTACATACACGGTCGAAGTTCCTCGTCCGGCTAAGGAGATAAAAAGTATTGAGATTGATCCCACGAAACGCATGGCTGATATCAATCGTGATAATAATATTATCAAGATGGATGAGTATTTGCAGCCAGTCAGTAATTAATTAGGGAATACTTTTTAATTTGAAAAGCCCGGGTTTAATGATCCGGGCTTTTTCTATTTTCGCTATATTCGAAATGACAACTACGGTAGACCAATATCCCGATCATGTCATCTCGAACGTATGTGAGAGATCCTTGTTTTAAAAGTGCCTAAAGAGCAAACCACAGATTTCTCTCTTCGCTACGCTTCGTTCGAAATGACAATTAGGTGATCTTATGTCTTATTTATGTCACCTTGACTGCTGGGAGAGATCTTTGTTTATGGCAGTAGTAGTCATATAAAATATAGATTTCTCACTACATTGCATTCCGCTCGAAATGACATAGAAATCAAATCCGACCAACCCGAAAGTCGTCTTTATGGTTAAGAAATTCCCAATCGGGATTCACGCTGTTAATCAACGCTTCTTTTTTCTCCCGACGCCATTTTTATAATTCTTTTTCCCTTTCTATCGCTTTTTGAGCTGTTTTATAGGATTCATAGTATATCAGTTTGTAACAATAGTACTGGCCGGCAAAAGTCTGGCGATCACCTCTGTTTTTATAATAATCGTTAAGCCGTTCACCAAGATCATTTGTGATGCCAATATATAGTGTTGTTCTACTGGGATTGGTTGTAATATAAATGTAATATGGCATTATGATCTCTCTTGACTTGAAGTATAAAGTAAGATCAAGGAGAAGCTGAATCCTTACAGATTTATTAGAAGTAATAGAGAAAAAACTGTCATCTCGAGTGTAAACCAGAGATCTTTGTTTGGTAATAATAGCAGTGATTAAAACACGGATTTCTCATTCCGTTACAATCCATTCGAAATGACAATGCAGGTAGAGACAGGCGGATAACTATTCATCCAACAATCAGCAAAAGGGTAGTAAGCATTTAAAAATAGTACCCAATATTGATATTAAACCGCGTCTTCCAGCGGGGATCGTTTACGCCGGCTCCCAATCCCTCTCCAAAGTTATCGGTCAGCCACGGCTGGTTTTTTCCGGATGCAATATCAAAATAGGTGTATACTTTTCCGGCGGTGACCATCATTCCAAGAACGTTATGCTGGGTATCAGTAAATATCTCGTTGGTCTTATCCAGATAGGTATAGTTATCGTAAAATGTAAGGTTTGAAATTGGTCCCCAATCAACATCTTTGGAATACGAAATGCCGAGCACGTACATATGTCCTTCTGCTGCCACATCATAAGTATTAACACCATAAGCCCCCATCTGTACGATATCTACAGGATTGCCGTGGTCATTTTGAGCATTGTGGTTATAATAGATGTATTCAGCTTTGACGTTAAAATTACCGTAGGTGCCATCGATATGTGGGGCCAATGCGTAGTGATCACTCACCTCGTTAAGAGCACTGTTATAAATGCCTCCGTATTGTATTGAAAGTCCCAGCTCAGTACTTCCAAGCGAGCCGTGATCCCAGTTATAGGCGGCGCGTCCGTTAAATTGATTCGTCTCGGAGTTGGACAACCCTTCACTGGGTTCGGCAATAATATCATATGAATAGCGGGCAGTATTCTGCGGTGCAAATTGGGCAATACCGTTGGGATCGGCCTGCATAAAATAAGCCAGATGAACATCCCAATTGCCACGAGAAGTGGTCAACTTAAATCCCATGTCATGATCGTCTTCCAATCCCAAATAATATGGCAGTTGAAACCACCAGTTGTGGGAGGCATATTGAAGCAAACCGAAGGGCACTTGTGTGACTCCAACCTGTAGATTCGTCTGTTTTGAAAAATCGTAACCCAGCCAGCCCTGCTTGACAAAGTGGGTTCCAAAAGTGGGATAAAATCGATATTCAAAGTTGATGTTGATACCTTGGGCACGTCCGTTAACGTTAATACGCCACATGTCGAAGGTAAACTGACTATCGGATTCTTTAATGGGTCCCCCATAATCTTCGAGGTACAAATTATATCGGAGAGCACCACCAATGGTTATGTAATTGCTGGTATCCTCATTGGCTATTGCAAATAATCCGGAATTTAAAGTTCTGGGTTCATTAAGCTGAACTTCAGTGGTATCATTTACAGCAAATGATGAATAATGATTTAGAAAGCTTAAAACAGCAAGGAGTAAAAGTGCGAAAAATGATTTCATAATTTTAGTGGTATCCACAGTAGAATGTTTTAGTTACTGTTAAACCAGCATTCCGGATTAAGAAATACTTCGGCTGATGGCCTTGAGATCAAAAATGCTATAATAATTCAGCTATAAATAGTTACTCAGCGTTAAGAATTCGATTGATCAGATTTCGGACGTGTTGAATTTCATCCTGGTTGACCGTGTGACCCATGCCCACATAAATTTTCTTAGTGACATCAGCACCTATTTTTTGGAATATTTCTTCGGTCAGATCAACACGCTCCTGTGGAATATGGGGATCGCGGTCACTGCATCCTAAAAACACCGGTGTTTGTTCCATCGACCCTTTGTAGTTTTGAGGATGGATCTCATCCCCGATTAACCCGCCGCTGAGGCCAATAATTCCACCATAGCGTTGCGGATGACGCGCAGCAAATTCAGTTGTCAGGCATGCCCCCTGTGAAAAACCAAGCAGCATGATTTTATCTGTAGAGATGCCGGACTCATTTAATTCTGAAATCTGATCATGGATACCCTGAAGTCCGCTTTTAATACCTGGCTGATTCATTTCTTTGGGAGCCATAAACGAGCGCGGATACCATGTATGTCTCTTTGCCTGAATGGCCCGATAATGGATATCATCGGCATCGAATTCATCGGCAAACATCATCATGCTCTGGGCCGATGCACCGCGACCGTGAGTCAAAATCATAGCCATTTTAGCTTCATCGATATTAGACCCACCGGTTACTACCTGCTGGTTTTGGTGTGGGCCACTAAAGGGAGTTTCGGGATCAACTCTAAAAAGGGACATATTGAATTTTATTTTTTAGTGATTAAGTCATGAATCTTTGATATCAATCTCCCTAAATTCCTCTTTTCTCGCCGAATGCTTGGGACAGGTAAGAGGGATTTTTAATTTGGTCGCATTAAATAAAGAAGTTCCTCCTTGGAGAAGGAGGACAGGAGGATTGAAAGTTTTTAAATGTTAATATTAGGCAGAGCAGCTTCAATTTGCTTTCGCTTTGGCTCGTGCCATGGCGTTAATTCCAGTTTTTCTGCCTGATCTTCGGAAGGATCGGCATTGACAAAATAACCGGGGCCGTTGGTTGCCATTTCAAAAAGAACGCCACCGGGTGTTCGGTAATAAACTGATTTAAAAAAGTGTCGGTCGATAATTTCAGTAGGCTGCATGCCCATCCGAATGATCTTAAAGCGCATCTCCTTAAGATCCTCCTCGTCTTTGGTTTGAAACGCAACGTGGTGAACGATGCCCGCTCCGTTTTGTCCTTGCTGTGTATCTACCTGTTCAATAATCAGGGAATGGCCAAGTTCACTATTGGTTTGATAAAGTGTCAAATTGCCTTCGGTGTCTATTTTGTCAAATCCTAATACAGAAGTTATTACTTCTTCCGTTTCTTTAACGCGATCCAATTTAAGGGTGGTACTCCAGAAACCCTGGATCTGATATTCATTAGGAACAGGAGACTTATCCCATGACTTTAGATCGCTTTTTTGATTATCAAAAACCAAGTGAAGTTGAAGTCCATCAGGATCCTTGAAAGAAATGTGTGTTTGATCAAAGCGTTCAAATGGGTTACTGTGGGGGATATTTTGATCATCCAGCCGTCCTTGCCAGTAGTCAAGGGAATATTCGGGGACTACCAGCGATACTTCTGTGGCTTCTCCCGATCCGGGCGTTCCCTGTCGGGCACGCGGCCAGGGGAAAAAGGTCAGGCTGGAACCAGGACTGCCCTCGGCATTAGCATAGAAGAGATGATATTTGGTGGGATCATCCTGATTGACTGTTTTTTTAACCATTCGCATTCCCAATTTTTTTACGTAGAAATCGTAATTGTCTTGAGGATTGCTGGCAATTACTGAAATATGATGTAGCCCTCTGTGTTCGGACATAAAGGTTAACTAACTGTTTAATTGTGGTAGTTCGTTTTCAATAGTATCTCGGTGCTGGTCGAGCCAATCGGGCAGCTTAAGAGAAGAGCCGAGTTCTTCTAATTGCTCGTCCTTTGTGAAGCCGGGGGGATCGGTAGCAATTTCAAACAATACTCCTCCCGGTTCGTGAAAATAGACCGACTTAAAGTAGTCGCGATCTTTCACTTCGGTAAGATAATAACCTTTGTTTAGGAGCTTCTTTTTGAGTGACTGTTGCTCTTCTTCGTCTGCTACCCTAAAAGCGATGTGGTGCACGGTACCTTTGCCCGGCCGACCGTTGAGATCGAATCCGTCAATAATTTCAACAACAGAACCGAAGTCAGCTTCTGTTTCGTACAAGTACCTATTTTCTAACTGATTGGTTAGCTTAAATCCAAAGTCTTCTTCGAGCAATCTTCCCGCTCCGGAATAGTTTTTTTCTGCCAGGGTTGCTCCATGCAAGCCGCGGATAGTATGTTCTTGGGGGATCGGTCCACCGGACCACCCATCAAAACTATTCGCCTTGGGATCGAGTACAAGTTCAAGATGCAATCCATCAGGATCCTGCAGGCCTATTATTTCTTTACCGAAACGGGAAAAAGGTTCTTCAATATCAAGATTTTGGCTGCGTAAGTGATCCAGCCAAAAAGCTTTAGCACCTGTTGGGATAGAAAACGAAACGGCTACTACCTGTCCGCGATCGGGGTCACCGTTTTGCAGGTGTTCCCAAGGAAAAAAAGTGAGAATACTACCGGGTTCACCCGATTCATTTCCATAATACAGATGATAAACAGATGGATCGTCAAAGTTGACCGTTTTTTTTACGAGCCGAAGTCCCAGAACTTCAGTATAAAACCGGTGATTTTCTTTGGGATCTCCGGCGACGGCGGTTATGTGATGGATTCCTTTGCTGTGTGACATAAATTCTTAATACAAACTTTTGGTTACCTATAAATCGTATGCAAAAGATAGCGGATGAAGGTGAAAAATCTATATTGGAAACCTGGTGGCCATTTGTATGTAATCTAATTTTATTTTTACTCTGCCACCATTTCGGTGGATTTATTCATGAATGGGTAGTCGGTGTACCCTTTTTCATTTCCGCCGTAAAAGGTGCTTTTGTCGGGTTTGTTAAGTTCAGCATTTGCAGCGAATCTCTCGGGAAGGTCGGGATTAGCAATAAACGGTCGTCCGTAAGCTACTAAGTCAGCTAATCCATCTTCAATAGCTTTGTTGCCGCTTTTTTTGTCATAACCCACATTCGTAATGATAGTGCCTTCATAAATTTTGCGGAAGTATTTGGTGACCTCAGTTGGATAATTATTGAGATCGCTAACATCACTCATCGGCTCCATAAGGTGGACATAAGCCAGGTTGAAATCATTAAGTTGTTTAAAGAGATAGCCAAAAGTTTCTTTAGGATTAGAATTGCTGATGCCCTGGTTACGTCCGGCCGGTGAAAATCGAACACCTGTTTTATCTGCCCCGATGGCTTCGATAACAGATTTTACTACTTCAAGAGCAAAGCGGGTGCGGTTTTTTAGATTACCCCCGTATTGATCATCGCGTTTATTCGTACCGTCTTTTAGAAATTGATCAATGAGATATCCGTTGGCACCGTGAATTTCCACACCGTCAAAACCAGCCTCAACTGCATTTTGGGCAGCCTGGGTATAATCCCCGATAATACCCGGAATTTCGTCTGTTTCGAGGGCACGTGGCGTCACAAAATCCTTCATCCCATCCGCTGTAAAAATCTGTCCCTCGGGCTTAACGGCAGAAGGTGCTACCGGTGGTTCACCGTTGTGGTATCGCGGATGCGAAACACGTCCCACATGCCATAATTGAGCAAAGATCTTTCCATTTTCCTGATGAACGGCCTTGGTCACTTTCTTCCATCCTTCGACCTGCTCATCAGTGTGAATGCCGGGTGTCCACGGATACCCGATGCCTTGCTTCGAAATTTGTGTGCCCTCGCTAATAATAAGACCCGCAGATGATCGCTGCCGGTAGTATTTGGCCATTAGGTCGGTAGGTATATTATTTTCTCCGGCGCGACTCCGCGTCATTGGAGCCATTACAATACGGTTGGCTAATTTTATTCCGGATAAATTGTAGGTGGTTAACAGTGGTTGCTTGCTCATAAAACTTCCTTTGTTAGGTTCAATAAATTCCTTTTGTGCAGAAATATAATTTAATGTTAAACTATTTAGCAAGAAAATAGATAGTTTCAATGCATCTAATTGATTTCACTAAACACTAAAAGTCCTTATTCTATTCCCTTATTGTTGCTAATAATTGTACTTTTTGACGATAGAAATAGATTTAAAATTCGAAATGAGTTATCGCTATGGGATTATTTGATTTTAAAACAGAAGAAAAAATTGGATTAGCACTGGGCGGTGGAGCAACCTTGGGGGCTGCCCATGTAGGCGTGTTGCGGGCGTTAGAAGAATCTGAAATTGAAGTCGATTGTATAGCAGGTACCAGCATTGGGGCAATGGTGGGGGCGCTTTATGCATTTGGGATGTCGGTGGATGACATTGAGAAGATTGCCCTGGAGCTCGACTGGCCGGATATTTCCGGACTTGCCCTTTCTAAAAGGGGACTGTTGACGAATGGTGCCATGGGAGAGCTGCTTGACAAATATTTAGGAGACGTGCAGTTTGATAAGGCAGATATTCCTTTTTCTGCAGTGGCGACAGATATCTCAACCGGAGAAAAGGTTGTTCTTAAAGAAGGGGATGTTTCGGATGCTGTTAAAGCCAGTACCTGCATACCCGTACTTTTTGAACCCGTAGAAATTGATGGTCGGTTATTGGTTGATGGCGGACTGAAGGAGAGTGTACCGCTTTCGGCTATCCAAGATATGGGAGCGGATTTTACAATTGGGGTAGATCTTAATGCGTATAGAAATTATGAGCGTCCGGAAAATATTTTAGACATACTAAACAATACTCTTGAAATTGCACTCAAGCACCTGGCGAATGTAAATCTGAAAGAGATAGATCTGCTTATTCAGCCCAACCTGGCAGAGTTTAGCCGTTCGGATACGGAAAATACGGCCGAGATGATAGAGCGAGGGTATAAGGCGGCTATGGATTCGTTAAAAGAGGCACAGCTAAAGTAGGTTAACTCTTTCCATACACTGAAATAACACTGCCCCGCGTGATTTCATTTTCGGGAGACACCAAGTAGACAATCTGTTGAGCCAGCTGCTCGGTTTTGGGCCACTTGTCAAAATCGGCATCGGGCATGCCTTCGCGATTTTGTGGGGTGTCAATCACCGAAGGTGCTATGGCATTGACTAAAATATCCTCTTGAACTATTTCGGCAGCCAACGATTCGGTCAGCGCAGCAACTCCTGCTTTGGCCGTGGTATAGGCAGTCATGCCTTTACCCTGTCGCGGTTCCAGGGCCGGACGGGCAGCAATATTGACAATACGTCCGCCACTATCCTGTGATTTAAAATGCTGTACTGCAGCGCGACAACTATTGTAGCAGGTGACCAGGTTGAGGTTGATCTGTTTCATAAAGGCCGGTTTGGGCGTGTCTTCAATGGCCCCCATTCCAAAACCGCCGGCTATGTGAACAGATCCCCAGAGTGGGCCGTTGGCTTCTACTGCATCATCGAAAAACGATTGTGCCTGTTCTTCTTCGGTAAGATCTACACCTACTGTTGTAAATACCTTTTCGTGATCAGAAAACTGAAAAGAATCGAACTCGTCTTGATTAAAGCAGGGCACGCTGCAGGCGGCACCGGAATCCAATAATAATTGTACTACGGCCGTTCCCAGCGATCCGGCCCCTCCTGTTACAATTACATGTTGATCAGCTAAATTCATAGCAATCATTTATTTAGTTTGATATTGAACTAAGTAACGTTAACAATGGTACAGGCGTTCAATCCTGATGATGAAAAGATCAGAACCAACAGATTTGAAAACAGTAGAATGACTCTTCAATATTGGGAATTAACCTATCATAATGAAACGGTGATACCAAGCTAAATAAATGATTGGATATTGCCTAAGTGGTTGTTTGACAGTGGCTTAGGCTTATAAATGAGTATGCCTGTTGCATTGGCATGGTTTTTCCATCTACTCTTACAATAACTTCTTAATTAGTTATGGTTTATGAAAGGAAATGAAAGAACGGGCATGAACAGTGCATCAAAAAGCGGTTCATCTCAGTTAAAAGATGGGTACTCAGTTTTGGTTCCCATCCAGAATTCGAAGGAATTCGATGTGTTGTTGCCTACTGCTATTGATTTGGCAACAACACATAATGGGAGAGTTATCCTTCTGAATATTATTGAAATACCGTATCAGCTTCCCCCATCGGCTGCAGAAAGATTTATTACTGAGAGAGAGCTTTTGCTAAGTGAGGGATTAGACATGTTAGAGCGTGCAGGGTGTAGGGGAAGTTCAGCCGTCCGAATTGCACATGACAAGAACGATGCTATAAAACAGTTTTCAAAGGATGAGAATGTAAACATTATTATCAGGGAGCGTGATCTGAAAGATCAGGCTGATAGCAAATTAAAAAGATTTAAAAGCTGGATTAAGAGTTGGTTCTAAAGTTCCTTCCATAGAGCGATATATCTCTGTAAGTTTAATGTTATCCCAAAATGGGAGAGTAATTTGTATCTTAATAAGGCTCATGTCACTTGAAAGTTACAGGAAGGGGTGAAATAGCTTGGCATGATCCCTGTATTATTACATTATTGCATTGCGGATGTATATTTCTGGTATTGATATGGATATGAATATAAAAACAAAATTATATGCCGGGTTGGGATTTCTGGCTTTGTTGGTTGTTTTGTTGTGGAGCAGTGGATTGGTGTTCATCAATATGATGGCAGATAGCTCGTCAGCGATTATTGAAAATAACAATCGCACGCTGACCTATATGCAGAACATTGAGCAGGCACTGGTCGATTATCAGTTAACGACACTGCAAGAATTGAACAACCAAGAGAACAGGGAGATAGAAGAACACATCGATTCTTTGAAGAATGTGGTCGAAACGAATTTGAAGAACCAGCAGGAAAATATTACTGAAAAGGGAGAGGCCGAACTCACCAATCATCTTGAGCAAAAGCTAATGCAATTTTTTGAGAATTATGGAAGTTCCTTTCTGCAATCTCCATTGAGTATGGAGCAGCATAGTGACCTTATGTCGGGATATCGTGATATACAAATGATAGTGGCGGAAATTTCACATAAAAATTTAGATGCCATCCGAAAGAAGAATGAAGATGCTCAGCATTCGGCCGCCAATATTATTCTATATATGACGGCAATCGGGGTTGTAAGCACACTGTTAGCTTTGGTCTTGTTAATTAAATATCCCAGCTATATTGTGAATCCCATACAGGAACTTATTGCAAGAATTAAAAAAATATCAGATCAAAATTATAATCAGCGATTGACCTTTGAGACTGGAGATGAGTATGAGGAGCTTGCCAAAGCATTTAATACGATGGCAAAGCGGTTGCAGGAGTATGAGTCAATGAATTTGGCAAAGTTGAAAAATGAAAAAAAGCGTATTGAGGCCATAATCAACCAAATGAGTGAAGCCGTTATTGGGCTGAATCGGAAAATGAATATCCTGTTTGTGAATGCCAAAGCTGAGGAATTAACGGGTTTGAACCGGGAGCAATTGGTGGGCAAATATGCACCCGGTATTGCTTCTAAAAACGATTTGATGAGAGAGTTGCTAAAAGATCTTATGGATGATGAGGATGAACAGAATGATAATGAGGAACAACAGCTTATTAAGGTACTATCTGGGGATCGGGTAATTTATTATTCCCGTGAAACCCAGCCTGTGGTGATGGAGAATGAAGAGAATGCCAATGATGACCGCAAGCAGATTGGAACCATCATCACGTTGAAAAACGTAACGCATTTTCAGAAAATTAATGAGGCAAAAACGAATTTTATAGCAGTCGTTTCTCACGAATTAAAAACACCCATTGCTTCCATAAATATGAGTTTACGCCTGTTGGAAGATGAACGGGTAGGTGTATTAAACGAGGAACAAGAAGATCTCATAAATAGCATCCGAAATGATACCGACCGAATGAAAAGGACAACGAGCGAATTGTTGGATTTATCAAAAATAGAAACGGGAAATATTCAGCTTAATAGCCAGTTGGTCCGCCCCGTGAATTTGCTGGAGTATGCATATGAAACCATGATAATGCAGGCTAATCAGAATGGAATTGAGTTGAAAATAGAATATGAAGAAGGTTTGCCACCGGTTAAGGCAGATGTGCAAAAGTCGGTTTGGGTACTGGTTAATTTGATCTCGAATGCCATTCGGTATTCTTCATCAGGAAAAGACATCGTCCTAAAAGCAGAAAATAGGCCCAGAAGCATTCGATTTTCAGTAACTGATTTCGGAAAGGGAATTCCACAGGAATTTCAGCAGAAAATATTTCAAAAATATGTTCAGATAAATAGTGACAAAGACAGCGGTGGAAGTGGATTGGGACTGGCTATTGCGAAAGAATTCATTAACGCACAGGGGGGCGCCATAGACGTTGAAAGTGAGCCGGGTGAAGGAAGTACTTTCTATTTTACGTTAAGCAAAGCTTTAAATATAACAGAGCAATAGGATTATGAAGCGTAATCATATATTAGTTATTGATGACGAAGAGCGGTTCAGGAAGCTATTGTCTCGAATTATTGGCTTAGAAGGGTTTGAGGTACACCAAGCTAAAAATGCCAAAGAAGGACTGCGGATCCTTAATGAAGAATCAGTAAGTGTGGTTGTTTGTGATGTAAAGCTGCCTGATGGCAATGGGTTGGATCTTCTTGAGCACATAAAGAGAGAGTTCCCATTAATAGAAGTGATATTAATAACCGCTTTCGGCACCATCCAGGATGGTGTCAATGCCATGAAGCAGGGAGCTTTTGACTATATCACCAAGGGAGATAATGATGATCACATTCATGTGGTGGTAGAGCGTGCGGCCGAAAAGGCCAGTATGAATGCAAAGCTACAGCATCTCGAAGATCGGGTGGAAAGCGAGTATGGGTTTGAAAATATTATTGGAGAATCTGAGGAGATTGAAGAAACCATTCAGATGGCAAAGAAGGTGGCTGATTCAGATATGAGCGTGTTATTGCAGGGCGAAACAGGAACGGGGAAAGAGCTTTTTGCGCAGGCTATACATCAGGGCAGCACGCGAAAGAATGGCCCTTTTGTTGCTCTTAACTGCAGCGCGTTCCCCAAAGATATGCTGGAGTCAGAATTATTCGGATTTAAGAAAGGGGCTTTTACCGGGGCGACTGAATCCAAAAAGGGGTTGATTGAAGAGGCCGACGGAGGAACACTTTTTCTTGATGAAGTCGGAGAAATGGATATCGGGTTGCAGGCCAAACTGCTTCGCTTTTTGGAGAATAAAAAGTTTACCAAGTTGGGAGAAACCAAAGAGCGTCAGGTAGATATACGAGTATTGGCTGCGAGCAACAAGAAACTGAAAGAAGAGTCGGAGAACGGGCAGTTCCGTGATGATTTATACTACCGGTTGGCGGGATTTAAAATTGAAATTCCTCCCCTTCGGGATCGTGAAGGAGATATAGGGTTGCTGGCTAATTTCTTCCTGCAGCGGATGAACAAGAAGGTTAATACTATAAATGAGGAAGCGATGCAGCTTTTAAAACAGTATTCATGGCAGGGGAACATCCGCGAGTTAAAAAATATCATTGAGCGGGCGGCGATCTTAGCGGAAGGCACAACAATTACTCCCGATCTGCTACCCCGGGAATTTTATCAGGAGACATCGGCTGACGTTGGTATTACAACTGAGAGTTCACTTAAAAAAGTCGAGCGAATACATATCAAAAAGGTGCTCGAGAAGGTAGAGGGAAATAAAACAAAGGCCGCTGAAATTTTGGGGATTGGTACAAGCACTTTATATCGCAAAATTGAAGAATACGATCTCTAAAAAAAATATTCCAAATTGGGAGGCCGATCACCCAAAATGGGACACTACTCATAAGCTTTTCTGGAAACTTCAGGAAAATATGGCCCTATAACCTTTTCCAAGATGTTTTTTATGGTTAGTAAAATTATAAACTAAAGTGGCATAGATTTTTCATGTCTATAATTACGAAAGCAGTTTAAAAATTGCGAGGTACAACCATCAAAAAGTTAGAAACATACCGCGGCGCGGTTCTTTATGAAGCCAATGAGTTGGATGAAAAAGACGCCCAGCTTTTGAATTATAAAGTAGTAGCCAAAAGTAGGCATCCCGAAGAAGAAAATTTACTCCTTGACTTTATTGGGGAAGCAACTAAAGAGCAAAAGGCAATAAAAATCGTAAAGAATAAAATTGATAATTATTTGTCTGAGCACAATCTAAATAAGCTTGATCCCGGAACGGGGGAATTCCAAAATGAATCATGAGCCATGATTGCAACGATAGATGACCTTCAGTACAAAGAACACAAGCTGGCTGAGAAAGCACAGCGTATAAAAGAATTGCGGAATGAGCTTCGTGACTGGGAAGCGAAAAAGGCAAAGCTGCACCGCAATAAGCCCACCTGTGATAAAAATGAGCTTTCTTATGAGGAATCAATTGAGTTTGGAAAACAGGTTGATCAATATGAAAAAGAACTGGAAGAGGTTGAAATCAATAAGCTTAAAATAGAGCGGCAATTATCAGCACTGAAATTACAAACTCGAAAGTTAGTGCCCGTTTCCGGAATTAAAATCAAGGTGTCTCAATATTCTGATGAAGGTAAGCCGATCCATACATATTACATTCGACAGGCAAAAAATATAGAACAGAAGGATCAAAACCATTGTATAGAGATCGAAGAATGTAAAGCATAATTAAGTGCTTTATTCAGTTCTAATAATTTCTATCTTTGGTCTCTATGAAAAGACCCAATAAGTGGAGAAAAAAATGGAATCGACTGCAAGAGCGTTGGCAGAATTTTAAAAAGAGGGCGAATCTCTTTTTTCATTATGTGCAGGATGATATATACGAAATTGATAAGGTTGCCCACCCCTATCTGAGAGTTTTTTCAGCACTGCTCATAGTACTCGTAATTGTTAGTTTACTTATTCCCTTGGGATTTGAACTCACGCCCGAGATGAAGCAGTTGAATCAGCAAGTTGAGGGATGGCTGGTTTTTGGGTTTGTCTTGAACTTCTTGCTTAAATTCATATTAACAACCTCTCGAGAAGCCTTTCTACGAAAGCGCTGGTTTGAAGGGGTGCTTTCCGCTTTTTCACTGGTTGTATTAGCTGATTTTGCTACCTCTGCAAATATTATAGGATCGCTGGTCTTTATTGTAGAAGATCCTGAGGGTTTCTTTTTGCAGTTTTTAAAGGGATATCTGCTTTTTATTGTTATAGTCAAATTTTTGCAGTACTTGCCGGAGCTGCTCGAAGATCAAAAAAATACCGCGCGTTTTCTTGTATATACTTTTCTTTCGATTATTGCCGCTGGGACATTGTTACTTATGTTGCCAGGAGCAACACAGGATGGTAATGGACTGGCATTTATTGATGCGCTGTTCACCTCTACAAGTGCCGTTTGTGTAACGGGACTGATTGTGGTGGATACGGCTACTCATTTTACCCTCTTTGGAGAGCTTGTGATTTTGACGCTCATACAGCTCGGCGGTATTGGTATTATAACTTTTGCCACCTTTTTGTTTCTGTTTATCAGCGGCGGGCTTGGCGTGGGACAAATGAATACGGTTAAAGAGATGGTTGCCGAACAGAATACCAGCTTGGTAACCGCTACGTTGAAAAAAGTAGTCGGTTTTACGTTTCTGGTTGAGGCCATCGCAGTAGTAGCCTATTATGTCAGCTGGGATATGGAATTCTCGTCACAGGGACAGCGTTTTTTGTTTTCTGTATTTCACGCCATATCTGCCTTTTGTAATGCTGGTTTTTCGCTTTTTACCAATAGTTTGGCCGATGCCCATAATGCTACCAATTGGCCCATAAATATTACTACAATGGTTTTAATTGTATTGGGCGGACTTGGATTTACGGTTATTTGGGAGCTTATCCAGCGCAGAAAAGAAAAGAAAATATGGCGCCGCCATTTATCAATACATACTCGTGTGGTATTGTCGGTCACAGGTGTTTTAATTGTGATAGGCACCGCACTGATCTTGATTTTGGAATGGAATGAAACATTGGCGGGTCATTCCACTGCGGAGAAGCTCTTGCTGTCACTCTTCCAGAGTATTACCACGCGTACAGCGGGTTTTAACACCATGGATACCGGTGCCATAGGCATACCGGCTATATTGGGGATGCTTATTTTAATGCTGATAGGCGGGTCCCCGGCCTCCACTGCGGGGGGAATCAAAACAACTACCTTTGCCGTATTGGTTCGATCGATGACAATGAGTATTCGCGGATACAGTCGCATGGAGCTATTCAAACGTACAATTCCCAACTCCGTGATATTTCGGGCGATGACGGTTATCTTGTTGGCAGTTTCCTGCATCAGTATAAGTACCATTTTGCTTGCTATTGTGGAAGATCACGCCTTTTTGGATCTCTTGTTTGAGGAAGTTTCAGCCTTTGCCACGGTGGGACTTTCGCGGGGCATAACGGGCGATTTAACCTCATGGGGCAAAAGTATTATTATTGTATCGATGTTTCTCGGCCGGGTGGGTATTCTGACGTTTATGGTGGCTTTTGCAAGCCGTGCCGACAACCGAAAATATCAATATCCCGAAGAAAGTATTATGGTATCGTAACGTTAACTACTAATTTTCAGCTATGATGAAACGACGGACCGAACTGCAGTTTGCTATTATTGGAATTGGTGCTTTTGGAAAGGCTTTGGCAAAAAAACTTTCTGAAGAAGGAGCCTATGTCATTGCCATCGACAATGATATGGAACATATCGAACAGATAAAGGATTACGTTTCTGATGCCATTTGTTTTGACGGTACGGATGCCGAATTATTGGAAGAACACGGAATTACGAATGTTGATGTAGCGATTATTTCAATTGGAGAAACATTTGAACCAGTGGCGCTTATTGCCATGCACTTGTTGAATGCGGGAGTTAAAGAAGTATATGGGCGCGCCAGTTCGTACACCCAAGAACAGATCTTAAAACAGATTGGTATTACAGATGTTATTCATCCCGAGCGACAGGTGGCTGAACGTATGGGGGTTTCGCTGGTGCGACGCGGTATGTCGGATGTGTTTGATCTTGGGGAAGGGCTGGCCATGTTTGAAGTGGAAGCACCGGATTCCATGGCGGGATATACGCTTGAAGAGCTGCAAATAAGAAAACGATATCAGCTAAACCTGATTACTATAAAACGACTGAGCAAAACAGATCAAAAAGTAGGGCTCCCGGAACAGTATGAACCAATTGGCATGCTGAAGGGAAGCACTGAAATAAAAGAAGGGGACCGTTTGTTATTGGTAGGCAGTAAAGATGATGTTGACAAGCTGTTGGATACCAATTAGCGCGAAAGCCGTTCAATAATTCCTTCCGTAACGGTACGGGGCTTATATTCTCGTCCCCGGGTTATAATCACATTTGCATCAGACTTTTCTCCGATCTCTTCAGGAATAGAGCCAAACAGCGCCTGACGAACAGCTGTACTTCGTGTAGCCCCAATTATAACCGTATCATATTCATCAATATTATCGAGTAGGGCCTGCCGAACGTCATCAGATATAATGACTTTAGACGAGTAACTGTTTTCATCAACACCAACTTGATGAGCCATGGATGAAATTAAGCCCTTGCCTTCTTGTTGGGGATCAACAGCCGAATCTTCTCCTGTTGGTTCTTGAACCGTAAGTAATGTGAGAGTTGCATCATCGGTATTCTCTTTGAAGTCTTGCCCTCGTTTTATAGCCAAGGCCGAGTTAGGTCCGGTACCAACAAGTACAACAATGTTTTGAACAGGATCATTACCGGCTTTTACGAGAGAAATTTCACACTCTGCATTATTAACAATATTGTCGATATTGGATCCCAGTATATGTTGATACGGTTTTCGTTTGCCGCTCCAGCCAAGAACAAGGTGTTGGGCTCGTTCTTCTTTTAAGACGTTTAAAACCGAAGAACTTACGCTGTGCGAAACAAGGGCACGGGTGCGAAGTCCAATCCCAGCATCTTGAGCAGTCTTTCGGGCATTATCCAACAATTCTTTTTGCCGCTTGATACGATCATCTTCGAACTGTATGCCTTGCTCAAGGGAGGTTTGTTGAGGAACTTCCAGTACGCTTAGTGCAACAATTTCCGCATCTCCGAAGCTGGAACCAATAATACCACCCACTTGAATTAAATGTTGTTCTGTTTTGGGGTTGGCGATAGGTATGACAATTCGATACCGTTCGCTTGGTGCAGGTGACCGATCACGTGCAGCAATGGCATCCCCAACGAGACTGGGTTTTGTGGCATGTCTGATAGCATACGCCAGGTACCAGATAATGCCTACAAGGATAATACAAGTTCCCACGAAAAGAACCATTGGGCGCATTTGGGTAACTATAACGAGGCATGAAATGGCTCCAACAATCGGGATGGTTGGATATGCCCAGGTGGGTATTTTGAAATCGGGATCGTAATCCTCGGGCTGGGCGCGCCGCATCACAATAACAGCTACATGCACCAGCATATAGGTGACTAAGAATGAGAAGCTGGCTACATCCGCCAGAGTTTCCAGACCCACCCCAAAAGCAATGAGTCCGAGAATAACGGCCCCGGTAATAAGAATAGCCCGGAAGGGAGTACGATACTGGGAATGAATTTTATTAAGCCAGCTCGTAAGAATTTTGTCGCGTCCCATGGCAAAATTAACTCGTGCCGCAGAAAGAATGGAAGCATTAGCGCTCGAAACCGTTGCCAGTACGGCTCCCAATACCATCATCAGGGCACCTATGGGACCGAGGTACTCACGAGCTACATCGGCAACCGGTATGTATGATTCGGCCAGCTCTGCAACAGGCAGTACTCCCGTGGATACCAGCATCACAAAAACATAGAAGATCGTTGGGGTAAGGACCGAGGCAATCATTGAGAGCGGTAGGTTGCGACCCGGATTTTTGATTTCTTCGGCGCTGGTGGCAATAACTTCAAATCCCACAAAACTTACATAAACGGTAGCTGCGGTGGCTGCAACGGCTCCCCATCCACTGGGATTAAATGGTTGAAAAACATCCCAGTCGATATTAAAAACGCCAAACGAAAGAAATACGAGAATACATCCGATGAGTAAAATTACGATAATATTTTGGAAGGCCCCTACCTCTTTAACCCCTCGGTAGTTGATGCCAACAAGCATGGCCGCCATCACCAGCGCAGAAGCGGCAACAGGCATATTGCCGTAAAAGAAGGTTAAGTATTGGCCAAAGCCAAGCATATAAAAGGCGGTGGCAAACATGAGGCCTCCCCACATGCTCCATCCCACAATGGAGCCAAAGAAACTACCCATCGCGCGATTTACATAGTAGTAGCTTCCCCCGGCCTTGGGCATCCCGGTAGCAAGTTCAGAAAGTGAAAGGGCGGTAAGCAGCGAGACAAATCCGCCTATAAGAAAAGAAATCATGCCTGCGGGACCTGCATTTTCAGCAACGATACCCGGCAAAACAAAAATTCCGGCTCCGATCATGGTGCCTACGCCTATCGTATAGGCTTCTAAAAATCCAAGATCGCGTGCTAACTCTTGGTCCGCAGGAGTATCTGACATATGGGATATTTTCTCACTTAAATTTTAAAAGACGCACAAAGGTACAAATTTCTGTGATATTCGCAATAATGGCAGATTATTGTAATTACGAATTTAATGATATCGTTCACTTTCTGTACCTTTCGTGATGGAATTAAGAAAAAAATCAGAGCCTAAAATTAATTTCACTAACAATGGCACGAAAAACAGTAGAACAGATGGCAGTTAATAATATCGAAACGCCGGATGGTGATCTGGACGTAGAGCAATCCATGGAGTTCTTTTTGTATTTCCCAACCGAGTGGGATGCTTATGTAACCAAGTCTTGTCTGATGAATTTACAGTTTGATACTTCGGTGCATTATTCCCAATCGTCTGAAAATTGGTTGTGCCTGGCAAAAAAAGAGATCAAACCTACCAAGGGTCGACTTTTAGAGCTCAAAAACTTTTTTGAGCGGCTTTCAAAGGCCAAGAATGGAAATTATGATGGCTGGGGTACGGCCGTTGAGATGGATGAGTAGGTATTTCATCCGAACAATTTTGCTTATCTTTTATGATCCTCTTTATTGAGTACATTATTTAAATTTCTCGCTCTCAAATTTTTAGTTTAGTATGAACATTTTTGCAGTCATTATTTTAGCCACACTGGCCATTGATTTTATCCTCAATCTGGTTAGCGATTACCTAAATCTAAAGTCACTGGACGAGGGTTTGCCCGACGAGTTCAGCGATGTCTATGATGAAGAGACCTATGAGAAATCCCAGCGCTATACCAAAGAGCGGACGAAGTTTGGCATTTTAACCTCGGTATTTAACCTGGCACTGTTGCTGGTCTTTTGGTTTGCCGGTGGATTTCAATGGCTGGATGAGATCGTTCGAAGCTGGCAGCTGGGAGTTATCTGGACCGGCTTGGTGTATATTGGGATTTTAATTTTTGCTAAACAGTTGCTTTCTCTGCCTTTCAGTATTTATTCCACTTTTGTGATCGAAGAGAAATACGGTTTTAACAAAACGACGCCTAAAACGTTTGTATTGGATCTGGTTAAAGGATTGGGACTAAGTATTCTGCTGGGCGGTCCGCTGCTGGGTGGGATACTGGTATTTTTTACCTTTATCGATCAATATGCGTGGTTGTACGCATGGGGTGCGGTGACGGCCTTTACGCTCTTTATTCAGTTTATAGCACCTACCTGGATTATGCCGATCTTCAACGATTTTGAACCACTCGATGAGGAGAGTGATCTGCGTCAGAAAATTCGCGATTACGCTGACAAGGTAAACTTTGCTATGGAAGGGGTGTATGTGATGGATGGTTCCAAACGAAGCAGTAAATCAAATGCGTTTTTTACAGGGTTCGGAAAGAACAAACGTATTGCACTCTACGATACGCTGATTGAAAATCATGAGGAAGATGAACTGGTGGCGGTGCTGGCCCACGAAATCGGTCATTATAAAAAGAAGCATATCATTAAGAATATGGGGATCAGCATTTTTCAGACCGGTATTATGTTCTTTTTGCTGTCGATATTTTTGAATTCGGAGGGCTTATTCGATGCGTTCTTTATGGAGCAGATGTCGGTCTATGCGGGGCTTATTTTCTTTGGGATGCTTTATGCGCCCATAGATATGATTGTGTCGGTCTTTATGCAGATACTGTCGCGTAAATATGAGTTCGAAGCTGATGAGTTTGCTTCGAAGACCTACAAAAAAGAGCCGATGATCGACGCCTTGAAAAAGCTCTCAAAGGATAACTTGTCGAACCTGACGCCTCATCCGTTTTACGTGTTTTTGAACTATTCACATCCCCCGGTGCTGGAGCGAATAAAAGCGATTAGGGCTACAGATTAACACAGATATCGTGGTCTCGACCCGCAGTAGTGTTATGGAATGAGAGAACCCTGTCATCTCGACCGAAGGGAGCGATCTTTGTTTTGGATAAATAGCAGTAAGTTAAAAACTAATATTTCTCATTTCGCATAGTTACATTCGAAATGACAAGATGCTGTTTGTAAGATTAATCTCCCTAAATCCCTCTTCTCCCACCGAATACTCGGGACAGGCAAGAGGGACTTAAAGATTCATCAATTTAAACAACGAGTTCCTCCTTGGAGAAGGAGGACAGGAGGATTGAAATTACATGTTACCTGGCAGATAACTTTCCAAGACTCGAATAACATTATTAAGATCATTACGAATTTCCGTCTCAGAAAATCGCACAGTAGTATAGCCCAATTTCTCTAAGCTGTTATCCCTTAGTTTATCCTCTTCAAATTTAAAGTTGTGAGAGTAGCCATCAACTTCGATAATTAGTTTAAGTTTTCTGGAAATGAAATCTACGATATAATCGTTGATGCAAAATTGGCGGTTGAATTGGTAGCCGTGGAATTGCTTGGCTCGTAAAACTTTATTCCAAAGAATAGCCTCTCCTTTAGTTCCATCCTTTCGAAGCTTTCTAGCCAGTTCTTTGTGTTCCTTATTGTAATGTGATTTCTTTTTACTCATTTCTCTTGATGTATTCGTAATTGTAATCTCTTTTTCTCTTACTGAGTATTTATAGGTACTTAATGTAGTAAAAGAGTTCTTCCTTAGAAAAGGAAGACAGAAGGATTAAATTATAATGGTTCATCAATCTCCCTAAATCCCTCTTCTCCAAGAGGGACTTAAAGATTCATCAATTTAAACAACGAGTTCCTCCTTGGAGAAGGAGGACAGGAGGATTGATTTTTTGAAACGATGTAATCGGCTTAATTTATATCTCAAAAAATTGAAATTCGTATTTTAAGACGTATGTCAGACAACCAGCTCAATACCGAATTACTTTGGCGAAAATTCAGTGACCAGGTGCGGGGATTTATCCGTTCCAAAGTGTCAAATGATGAGGAGGCCGATGATGTGCTCCAGGATATTTTTATTCGTATCCATAAAGGAATTGAGGATTTGCGGCACGAAGATCGTGTGCAGTCATGGGTGTTTGGGATAGCCCGTCGTGCCTTGGCTGATCACTATCGGCAAAAAGGAAGAGATAAGGAAAAGCCAGCCGGTACTGAGATTAAAATGGATGGGGATGAAGATCCGATTTTGGATTTGAATAAGTTCGAGGGGGAGCATGATGTGCACGAAGAGGTGCTTTCATGGCTGATACCGATGATTGATGAACTGCCGGAAAAGTATGGCAAACCGCTAAAAATGGCAGATGTGGAGGGCAAACCCCAGCAGGAGGTTGCTAATTATCTGGGATTGTCGCTATCGGGGGCAAAATCCCGAGTTCAACGGGCGCGACAAAAGCTGGGTGAGGTTTTGTCGGCCTGTTGTGAGGTGCAATTTGGAGAAGAGGGACGTGCTGTGGCCTATCACAAAATTAGAGATGAGGATAAAGATGAATCCTGCGAAGATTGATAGAAATTTCTTGAGCTTATTATCATAAGAAAATACGAATCAAGAATATTTGGTGGTGTCCCTTTTGGCTTGATCCAAAAGGGACTAAAAGATCAAGGCTCAAGAATTGTAAACCAGCTTCACCTAAAGAATAGGTGGATTTCGATGGTCCTTTTTCTATATGTCCCTGAGATTAGAAAATTACCGGTACAAAATCCACAATCACATTCTTTTGTCTCAGCTTCCAATTCTTAGGCCGACCTACAATCGTAAAGCTAAACATATGGAGCGATCCAGCTTGCTTCTGTTACTATACCGTTACGAAATTATCCCCCCTGTTCTGCAATTATAATTAATTAGGTCGGAAAAATTTATAGCAAGCGATCTCCTCCTTCAAATACTTCATTTTCTTAATTCCATTAGGTACAAAACAGGCTCAACAGATAATTAAAAATAATCTGAGTTAATTTTGCGTCTTTTTCGATTGGTCCACGACTACATAGGGTGAAGACGTATTAACAATCATCCTAAAACAAAACGGTGACTATTATGAAACGTATGCACGTAATGTTAAAAGTGAATGACCTTAATGAATCAGTGGAATTTTACAGCACGCTCTTTGGCGTAGCCCCAACGAAGCAAAAGGAGGATTACGCGAAGTGGATGCTCGATGATCCCCGCGTAAATTTTTCAATAGCCGAACGTGAGGGAGCTAAAGGAATTGAGCATCTTGGGATCGAGGCCGAGACTAAAGAAGAGCTTCAAGAGCTGCGATCCAATATTGATAGCACGCATGGACTGGCCCGAGATGAAGGTGAAACGACCTGCTGTTACGCTAATTCCGATAAAAGCTGGATTAGCGATCCACAAGGCGTAGAGTGGGAGGCTTTTCATACTTTCGGAGAAAGTGAAAGTTACACGGCTGAAGAAAAAGCGTGTTGTTAAAACATAAATTTGCACCCGATCCCTAATTACTGGGATCGGGTTTTTCTAATTAGAAGAACTTTACGACCTTACTGTTCGTGTTTTAAATTGTGCAAAAGAATATTACATCATTCTAAAAAAGACCTCTCACTTATTATGCGTACCGAGACCAAAGCTATTCACGCCGCCATGGAAGTGGCAAATAATAATCCGGATATCGTTCCGCCGGTACATCGGTCAACTGTTTATGAACTTGATAAAGAAGGCCGCTCCGAGGGCGACTGGCACTATACGCGACTTGAAAATCCCAACCGGGTGCAGTGGGAGCAGGTGCTCAAAGTGATGGAAGAAGGCGAAGCAGCCGCGGCTTTTTCAAGTGGAGTGGCAGCAGCTTCGGCCGTTCTACGGGCGCTGCATCCGGGTGATCATATCATCATTCCCGAAGATGTGTATGCCGGGAATCGGAAGTTGGTTAATAAGCTGATGAAGCCTTGGGGGTTGCAGGCAGACTTTATCGATATGACCGACCTGCAAAATATCGCAGATCATATTAATGATGATACCAAGTTGATCTGGATAGAGACGCCTTCGAATCCGTTGTTTAGCATTATGGATATTGAGGCGATCAGCGATTTAGCGCATGAAAATGGAGCGATTGTTTGCGTAGATAATACGTGGCCGACCCCCATCAATCAGATGCCACTGAAGCTGGGGGCTGATCTGGTGTTACACTCAACGACTAAATATTTTGGGGGACACAGTGATATTTTGGGCGGGGCAGTAATAGCAAAAAAACAGAATGAACGTTTTGAGAAGATCCGATTGGTTCAGCGCGTAGGCGGCGCGGTGCCTTCCCCTGATGATTGTTGGATGCTGGCCCGCAGTACGCGAACGTTGCCATATCGCATGAAAGGACATAACCAAAATGCTGAAACGCTGGCTCGTTTTCTGCAAAATCATCCAAAGGTAGAAAAGGTGTTTTATCCTGGCTTGGCGACACATGCTGGCCACAAAATTGCCGAACAACAGATGAGCGGGTTTGGCGGTATGATTTCATTTTTGATTGACGGCAATGCTGATGAAGCGATTAATATTGTTGGACGATCTAAGCTGATTGGCCGGGCAACCAGTTTGGGTGGCGTAGAAAGTACCTGGGAACATCGCCGTAGCAGTGAGGGCGAAGGTTCAATTACACCTGAAAACTTAATTCGCATCAGCGTTGGCTTAGAACACGCAGATGACCTCTTGGAGGATTTGGAGCAAGCGTTAGCGTAAAGCGTGGTACGTATTGCGTATTATCTAACCTGATTAAGCAATACGAAATCCGCACAAATCTCACAAAGATGTCCAAAATCGTATTTTACATAAAACTGGTTCATTCTTTCCTCTTTTTACTGATTGGGATCAGTACCGTTTGTGTTTTAGTAACGGCAGTGTTGGATCAGGTGAATGCGCTTACCTGGTGGGCATTTGGAGTTGCTATTGTAGAACTGTTAGTCTTATTGTTGAATAACTGGCGCTGTCCGCTTACCGATTTGGCCGAGCAACATGGTGCTGAAGTCGGATCGGTGGCAGACCTGTTTTTGCCGGAATGGTTATCCGATCGTTTATTTGGTGTTTTTGGGATTGTGTTTGTCGCCACTTGCCTTCTGTTAGCTTGGCGCTTATTGGTTTAGCTACTCGATAAAGTAGTTTCGGAATAGTAATTGAGTTAACTAAACAGTTACTTAAATATTTGTCCTACTGTCCTAAATATTTTGATCTAACCCCATTTATTGTGATCTTTGGGAGCTGTTTTCTGAACGCTGAAAGCAGTATTTTTATTGAAGGTATTTATATTCAAAATTTTAATAATATAATCTGAGTAACGATGGCCAGAGTTGAAGTAGAAATGCCCCAGATGGGCGAATCGGTAATGGAAGGGACTGTCATTGAATGGGCGAAAGCAGTAGGTGACAAAGTGGAAGAAGATGAAACCCTTTTGGAAATTGCTACCGATAAGGTGGATACCGAAGTGCCCTCACCCCAAGCCGGAATCCTCATCGAAATGTTAGCCGAAGAAGGGGACACTATTGAAGTTGGTCAGGCCATTGCGGTTATCGAAACCGACCCTGATGCAGCGGATACTTCTGATAGTGGAAGTGGAGCTGCTGAAGAAGCTGAAGTTCAAGAGCAGGCCGAGGAAAGCGAGGAAGAGCCACAGCAAGAAGAAGTAGTGGCAGAGGAATCATCCGAAGAACCTTCTGGCGGAGATAGTGATGAGGAAGGAGAACGCATAGAGGTTCAGATGCCTCAAATGGGAGAATCCGTGATGGAAGGAACGGTCATCGAATGGGCAAAGTCAGTTGGTGATGAAGTCGAAGAAGATGAAACGCTCCTCGAAATTTCTACTGATAAGGTAGATACTGAAGTGCCTTCACCACAGGCCGGTACACTGGTAGAAATTCTGGTCGAAGAGGGTGATACCGTTGAAGTTGGTCAGACTATTGCAATTATTGCAACCGGAAAAGCAGCATCAGCTTCTGCCGATACGAAAAGTGCTTCTACTTCCGATACTCAAAAAACGAAACAAGAAACTACATCTACACAGAAAAAAGAGTCTCAGCCTGCTCAAACTACAAGTTCTAATGGAGCGCCATCCGGTGGGTCTGAGCCGCAGCGTATTGGCAGTGACGGACGATTTTACTCACCATTAGTGCGATCTATTGCAAAAGAGGAAGGCATTTCTCAGGAAGAGCTGGAAAGTATTGAAGGTTCGGGGCAGGGCGGACGCGTATCCAAGGAAGATATGATGAACTACCTTGAGGAACGAAAGGCCCAGCCAACACAGCAAGCGCAACCTGCTGCACAGGAGCCTGAACTGAGCAAGCCTGGCAAGAAAGAGGCGGCCCCTGCACAAGGTGAACAGCGTTCTATTTCTGCCGGGGAACTCGATATTGAGCGTCCATCCGAAAACGTGGAACGTGTTAAGATGGATCGTATGCGTAAGATGATTGCCGAGCATATGGTTCGCTCTAAGCAAACCTCGGCACATGTTACGACATTTTCCGAGGTGGATGTCACTAAACTTGTACGCTGGCGTGAAGCTCATAAGCAGGAGTTCAAAGAGCGAGCCGGTGTTAAATTGACCTATACGCCGCTCTTTATTGAAAAGATTATACAGGCAATGCGCGAATTTCCGCTTATTAATAGTTCGGTGGATACCGAGAATGATGAGATTATCCTGAAGCGCGATATAAACTTTGGCTTGGCCGTTGCGCTGGGCGAAGGCGGTAAGGGTGGATTGATTGTTCCTGTTATTAAGAAAGCACAGGAAAAGAACTTGGTTGGGCTGGCCAAGTCGGTCAATGATTTAGCTCTTAAAGCGCGTAATAAAAATCTAAATCCTGATGATCTTGTGGGCGGTACTTTTACGCTTACCAACTACGGAAGTGTAGGCAACTTAATGGGAACCCCCATTATCAACCAGCCGCAGGTAGCAATTATGGGAACGGGTGCTATTGAAAAACGTCCGGTTGTTCGCGAAACTTCCGAAGGCGATGTGATTGCGATCCGCCATATGATGTATCTGTCGATGAGTTATGATCACCGTATTGTCGACGGTGCTCACGGTGGTGCATTTCTCAATCGTGTTAAGGGATTGTTGGAGGATTTTGATCCCGAACGTGCGGTTTAGACAACTCAAATTATAATAATATGGAAGAAGGGGTTTATTGCAATAAGCCCCTTCTTTTTTGTGATTGCCATGGAAGCACAGCGAACCATTGATGACATTCGTGGGAAGGTACAATCCCTGAAAAAAGAGGGTAATACCATTGCGTTTGTCCCTACCATGGGCGCCCTTCATGAGGGACACTTATCTCTTTTTCGGCTGGCTCAGAAACATGCCGATGAAGTGGTCGCCTCTATCTATGTAAATCCCGAGCAGTTTGCTCCCGACGAGGACTTTGAGGAATACCCCCGTGAGCTCGAAAACGATTTGGCAAAGTGTGAGGAAGAAGGGATTGCGGAAGTTTTTGCTCCTACGGATGAAATTATGTATTCCGGGGAGCAGTATTTGAGTATCGAAATTGAGGAGCTTAATGAATATATGGACGGGGGTTCGCGGCCCGGTTTTTTTGAGGGAATCCTGCTGGTTGTGAATAAGCTATTTAATATTATTGAGCCTGACTTTGCTGTGTTTGGTCAGAAAGATATTCAGCAGTTTCGTATTTTGCAGCAGATGGTAACGGAGTTTAATCATGATGTAGAACTGGTTATGGGTCCAATTAAACGGGCCAATGACGGTCTGGCACTGAGTAGCCGTAACAAGTATCTGAATGATGAGCAGCGTAAGCTGGCTCCCGGCTTATATCGCTCTCTGCAATATGTGGGAAAACAAATTTCTGACGGGGCTAAGAACGTTGAGCTGCTGCTGGAGCATCAAAAAAATGAATTAGAAGCAAAAGGATTCAAAATTGATTATCTTAACCTGTTTTCTTTCGAGAAGATGAAACCGGTTGTAAAGCCGGAATCCGGCAGCAAATATATTTTGGCCGGAGCCGTTTACTTGGGGGAAACACGCTTAATTGATAATCTTATTATTGAAAAATAGCTACGACCATGAAGCTGACGATGTTCAAATCCAAATTGCATCAGATGAAGGTAACAGAGGCAAACCTTCATTACGAGGGAAGCATTACGATTGACCAAGAGTTACTCGATGAAGCGGACCTCCTTCCCTACGAAAAAGTACAGGTCGTAAATATTACCAACGGCGAACGTATTGAAACCTACACGATTCCCGGAGATGCCGGTTCGCGTGTGTGTTGCCTGAATGGAGCTGCTGCACGAAAAACACAGGTGGGCGATCGGGTTATTATCATTTCATATGCCGAGATGACGCCCGAAGAAGCCAAGGACTTCAAGCCCAAAGTAGTTATTGTGGATGAGAATAATGATCCCAAAACTATTGTGGATGAATCTGAATATGCCACTAAGTATGACCTCGAAAAGGGAGTAGTGGATAATTCTGTTAGCAAATAATAATCAATGGTGTATCAAACCTGGGAGTTGAATTAACAATAGAATTACTCCAACCCGGCAGGATGCATTTTTGATGGTTTTTTATCAAGAGAGGGCTTTTCTGAGAAATATTAGGTAAAAGTTTGTTTATCTGTGGTAATATAGATTGAAGCACGGCATTCAATTAACTATCATTGTTTTAGCTATAATTGCTGAATTACTGTTGTATAGCTGATTCAGATTCACAAAATAATTTTTTATGAAACGTTTACTGCTTCCTCTTTTTATCCTCATTTTATTACCTCTCATGACGGTTGCGCAATCTGAGCAACCTTTTACCGGCATGGATGTGTTTGAATTGCAGTGGGTTCAAGACCCACAAATTTCTCCGGATGGAGAACACATTGTTTATTCTCGTGGGCAGATGGACAAAATGAAAGACAAACGCATATCTCGGCTTTGGATAATGGGTGCCGATGGTTCCAATCACCGTAAGCTTACCGGTCGGGATATCAACGAAAGCAATCCACGATGGTCGCCCGACGGCAGCCGGATTGCCTTTACTTCTTCATCGGAAGATGACGGCAGTGAAATTTATATTTATTGGGTGGAGAGTGGTGCTTTGTCTCGTATCACTCAGCTGGAGGAGTCGCCGAGCGGCATAACGTGGTCGCCCGATGGAGAGCATCTGGCTTTTAATATGAAGGTGAAGGAGGCTAATCCTAAACTGGCAGATTCTAAACCCCCTCCTGAAGGAGCTGAGTGGGCTGAAAGTCCTCGAGTAACGACTCGACTTAATTACGAGTCTGACGGCTCCGGCTATATTGATCCGGGCTTTACACATATATTTACCGTGCCGGCCGAGGGTGGAGCGCCGCGTCAAATTACTGAAGGTGATTATCATTACTCAGGCGATCCTGTGTGGAGTAGTAACGGCGAACGGTTGTTTTTCTCGGCCAACTTGAACGAGGACTGGGAGCGTGATCGAAGGGAGTCAGAGTTGTATACAGTGGATGTCGAAAGCGGTGATATTGAACAGTTGACTGATCGAGATGGGCCGGATTACAGAGCAAGAGTATCGCCTGATGGAGAAACAATTGCGTACCTGGGGTATGATGACAAGGTACAGACCTATCAGCTAACTGAGCTCTATACGATGGATGCTGATGGAAGTAGCAAACAGGAAATTGAACTAAATTTGGATCGAAGTATCTCGTCTATTCAGTGGGATGAAGACGGGCAGGGTCTGTATTTTATGTACGATGATGAGGGCAATACCAAAATTGGTTACACTACGCTCGAAGGAGAAACGTCCGTAGTGGCCAATAACGTGGGCGGAACTACGGTTGCTCGTCCGTATGGTGGCGGCTCTTATTCGGTAGCCGATAATGGCACGATTGCATATAATGAAACCACGCCATACTACCCTGCAGAGTTGGCTGTAACCAAGCGAAATCAAGGAGAACGAAGCAGGCTCACAGGGCTAAATGATGCGTTGCTCAACTATCGTGAGCTGGGGCAGGTAGAAGAAATCTGGTACACTTCTTCCGTTGACGGACGTCAAATTCAGGGCTGGATTGTGAAGCCGCCCAGCTTTGATCCCGATAAAACATATCCGTTAGTTGTCGAAAATCATGGCGGACCAATTTCGAATTACGGCGATCGATTTTCTCCTGAAATTCAACTTTACGCTTCGGCCGGTTATGTGGTGTTTTATCCCAATCCACGCGGCAGTACCGGTTACGGAGAAGAGTTTGGAAACTTACTCTACCACGACTATCCCGGCAATGATTACCATGATGTAATGGATGGAGTGGATGCAGTGCTTGGAAAAGGATATATAGATGAAGACAACTTGTTTGTTACTGGCGGTAGTGCCGGAGGTACGATGACCTCGTGGATGGTTGGTAAGACCAATCAATTTGAGGCTGCGGCGGTTATTAAGCCGGTGATGAACTGGATCAGTAAAACACTTACGGCCGATAATTATTATGGCTATGCCCATTACCGCTATCCGGGTCAGCCATGGGAAAATTTTGATGCATACTGGGAGCATTCTCCCGTTTCTTTAGTTGGTAATATAGAAACACCGACGATGGTGATGGTTGGGACTGATGATCTGCGCACACCACCTTCCGAAGCTAAACAACTTTATAGCGCGCTTCAGCTTCGCAAGATTGAAACCGCTTATGTTGAGATGCCCGGTGCGTCACATTTTATTGCCAATCGTCCGAGTCAGCTTATCGATAAAGTTGAAAACATTATCGCTTGGTTCGAGCGATATCGTACGGATAAATAGTTCGTTTAAATATTGATTGGTACAATCCACAGGGTTCTTTTCCAATTAGATGAGTCTGTAATAAATACTTCCTTATTATTCAGAAAACCCTACTGGGTTAGGTTGCCGAAATAAAAAAAGGTCACGAACCAGAGGTCCGTGACCAGATGAAGTTTTTGATAGATTTACAGTATATAATTCTCGTTCCGTACCTCTGGTGCGGAACGTTCCCGATTTTAAATATTAGCTGTAATTGGGCAGCACCTCAAAGAATTTAGCCGAAGTGTGAATACCCCGATAGAAATCCTTAAGTGCAAACTTTTCATTGGGCGAATGGATGGCATCGCTGTCCAGGCCAAAGCCCATCAAGATGGATTGTGCGCCCAACACTTTCTGAAAATCGGCGACAATAGGAATCGACCCTCCTTCGCGGGTAAAGAGTGGCTCTTTGTCATAGACTGCTTCAAAAGCATCGGCTGCAGCTTGTAGTCCATAAAATGTTAAATCTGTTATAGCCGGATGCCCCCCGTGATGCTCGTCTACTTCAACGGTAACAGTATCCGGAGCTATCGATTCGACATGTTCTTTAAAGAGCTTTGCTATTTTCTTGGGATCCTGATCGGGCACCAAGCGCATACTTACTTTGGCTCCGGCTTTTGCAGGAAGTACTGTTTTGGCCCCCTCACCTTGGTAACCGCTCCACATGCCGTTCACGTCCAACGTGGGACGAGCGGAGGTGCGTTCCAAGGTGTTGTATCCTTTTTCGCCTTTGAGCGCTTTAAGGCCCAGTTTTTCTTTGTATTCTTCTTCGTCGAAAGGAAGGTTGCTATATGTCTCACGTTCTTCGTCGGTAAGCTTAATCACATCATCGTAAAATCCGGGAATCTGGATAACCCCGTCGTCATCTTTGAGCTGAGCAATAATTTCACATAATACATTAGCGGGGTTGTCAACGGCTCCGCCATATACGCCGGAGTGTAGATCTCTATTGGGACCCTGAACATTTATTTCCATATACGCCAGTCCGCGAAGTCCGTAGGTGATCGATGGCGTATCTTCGGCAAACATGGCCGTATCTGAAATGAGCACCATGTCGCATTCGAGCAGTTCTTTATGCTCCTTGATAAATGGCACAAGGTTGGGAGATCCTACCTCTTCTTCGCCCTCATAAATAAACTTAATATTTACCGGAAAGTCGGTGTCGGTTTTCTGGTAGGCTTCCAGTGCCTTTATGTGAGTATATAATTGTCCTTTGTCGTCTGCGGCACCGCGGGCATAGATATCGCCGTCGCGTACTTTGGGATCAAAGGGTGGGGTTTCCCATAAATCCATAGGATCGGGCGGTTGTACATCGTAGTGTCCGTACACTAATACCGTAGGCTTCGACTCATCCGTAATGAGTTCACCGTAAACAATGGGATTACCGTCGGTTTCAAAAACTTCAGCACGATCAAGGTCAAGGTTGTTGAGCTTATCGAGCAGGAAGTTTGCGCCGTCGATGACCTCGTTTTTGTATTCCGAATCGGTGCTAATGCTGGGAATGCGTAAAAAATCGAACAGCTCGTGCTTGAACTGTTCTTTGTTCATATCAATATAATCGGCTACTTCAGACATAATAAAATGATTGTGATTTGTCCTTGTTAGGAGATTGTTGTGTTGCGTATTTTGTATTCCGTTTAGGTAAATAAAAACGCGCTACAGAATACGCAATAACAATCAGAGTATAAGTATCTCACGGTTCGGAATCCATCCATACAGTCCATTGCTCATGCGTACATACGCCCAGCCCTGTTGTGAATTGCTTTGACGATGGTCTACGGTGAATGTATATCCTTCATAAGCGCGACTTACAATGGGGGCTTCCTCGGTAGGTTCTTCTAAGACAGATACCTTTTCGGTTACCATCACTGCTTTGCTGTATCGTTCGCTAATGTATTGCGTGTAAAAACTGGTGGCGATGATAATTAGTGCTGCCCCAATAAGAGAAATGCCCCCGATACGTAATACATTGGGATAGGCCTGTAAAAACCAATGTGCAATAAAAATAAATATTCCAATATTCAGGGTGATGATTCCTATCAGTAGAATGTTTTTAGCCCCGAAATGGTCCTGCAGCCAGTCGGTAGCTATATCCCAAGGCAGTTTGGGGAGCACGGCTGATT
Source organism: Fodinibius sp. AD559 (assembly GCF_052712805.1). Lineage (NCBI taxonomy): Bacteria > Pseudomonadati > Balneolota > Balneolia > Balneolales > Balneolaceae > Fodinibius > Fodinibius sp. AD559. The sequence goes on along the minus strand of NZ_JBQPVW010000003.1, from coordinate 408,539 downwards.
GGCGGCTGAATTGTGATTCTACAAACTCCAGTGCATTGTGAGCCTGTTGCTCTGTCTCCTCGAATTGGGAAGCTTTTAAAAAGTAATATTTTGCTTTTCCAAGCGAGTCGATACGCTGGTAGCTGATGCCCATATTTAAAAATAGCGCACCTGAGACAGTGTTTTGTTCCTCCAGATTTTGATACAACGATATGGCCTGTTGATAGTCACCCTCCTGGAGCATTTCATTGGCATTATCGAAAAGAGCTTGTGCATTTTGCTGGGCAAAGCTGAGGGTAGCCAATCCCCCGAAAAGAAATAGGAAAAGAAATGTTTTTGTAAATCGATTGGTAAACACGGTTATAATACTTTTTGCAGTTTTTCGAGCGTACTTTTAGCCAATCCAACATGCGATTTAAGATAAGCATGGGTGGTATTAGGAGCGTAGCTTATAGAAGCAGATTTATCCAATAGCATGCGTACGTTCTTAACTAAATTTTCTTCGATGTCTTGTTCTTTGAGCGCTTCTATATAATCCTGGTTAGACAATCCTGCTTCCGGCATGTTCAGTCGATCGCTAATAAATCCTGTGATCCCTTTTTGTAGTAAATTATAGGCCTGCTTGATGTCTCCTTGTTTAGAAACTTCAACAGCTTTCTCGAGGCGTTGCTGTGCTTTGTCGGATGCTTTGACTGATCGGGCAAAGGCCGTATCCGTTTGCATTTTTTCGGCATACGATTTTCTCCAGTATGCTATTCCAGCAATAATCAGTGGTATAATTAATCCCCCCCAAAGCCACCATACTCCCAGAAGATTTGTTGGCTCTGGTGATACGGTAATCCAGCTGGCAAGTCCTGTAATAGGTGAAATGGGGAATTGTCCGGGACTTTCTGAGGCGGTTGTGGCTTCCGGATTTTCGTCAATAGAAAAGGTAAGCGATTCGAGGGTGGTGGTAATATATCGGTCGCGCGATGGATTATAGTATGAAACTGTTTTTGCGGGGATAGTGTAATTGCCCGGTGAACGAGCAATTATAACATCAGTAAATGATTTGCTGCCGCTAATAGTACTGTTTCTGCGATTAAGTCGCGTGTTTTCCCGAGGCTCATAAATTTCAAGTCCGTCGGGCAGATCGTAATTAGGTTTTGAAATAAGCGGGATGTTGCCCGAGCCTCTTACGCGCGTTTCAATTTCGATAGATTCGCCCACAAGGGCATTGCTGATACTGATACTTCGGGAAATATCAAAATCACCGACTGCACCCAAGTAGGTGGCATCATTAGTGGGCGAAAGGGGTTGAACATCTACCGTTATGGGATCACTGGATAGTTCGACCTCACGCTGGTTGCTGCCGAAACCGCTGAAGAAACTGCTGAATGGATCGTTATTGGATCGGGCCGAGCGGACGGCAACAACAATTTTATAGGGACTAATTTCCAGTTCGCCTGATTTGGTAGGGAATAGCGAAAATTGGAGCAGCCGAGCTTTGCGATATCGAACACCATCTAAAACAGTAGATTTAGCTCGGGGACGTCCGGAATTTTCCAGTTCCTCTTTCCAAAATCCCTCAGCCTTCCATCCGGGTACGGGCTGGTAAGAGTTGACTTCTAATCCATCCCTGAAATACAAGATGACATCAGTAATAATTTGTTGGCCGGTTACCGGTTGTTTGTCGGAAACTTCGAGCTTTAGAAAAATATCCGGTTGTTCCGAAGAATCCTCTGACGTGGCCGACTCGTTGCGATCAATCACATTTACCGGAATGGGATCAGTGGAATAGGTTTCCCCATCAATAGAAACGTTGACAGCCGGTAATTGGAATTCCCCTTTTTCCTGGGCGATAAGATAGTAGCTATAAGTGTATGACACGGAGCTTTGACCGTTTACATAACGATAGCTTCGGGAGGTGGATGGATTATCGCTCAGTAAGCGAAAATTTTGAAACTGGGGCAGATCGGGCCGGGATACATTGTTGAAATTGCCACTTATTTCAATCGATAGGCTAACACGTTCGCCAGTATATACGGTGGTTTGAGACAAGCTGGCTTCAACAGTAACATTCGATTGTGCCCAGCTGAATGGACTCCCAAGGAGTACGAAAACGAGAAAAAAGCCGACTGTTAAAAATGATTTACCAATCTTTCTCATTGGAACTATTGCTGGACTCCGTTTTCTGTTTTTTAAATTGTTTAAGCAGTTCTTTCTCTTTCTGTTCCAGGGCTTCTAATATTTTTTGTGCCTGGGCTTTACTCATCTTTTGGGGCTGCTGCTTTTTTTGGTTCTGCTTATTTTGATTTTGCTGGTCCTGTTGGTTTTGCTGCTGGCCCTGCTGATTTTGTTGATCTTGCTGCTGTTGTTGGTCTTGTTTTTGATCTTGGTTCTGCTCGTTATTCTTTTGCTGCTGGTTTTGTTGGTTCTGTTTATTTTGATTTTGCTGATTCTGTTGCTCTTGTTTCTTTTTCTTGGCAAGCTCAAAATTATGTTTTGCATCGGCATCCCCGGCCATATAACGAAGCGATTTTTTAAAATAGTCAACAGCCTTATCCCACTTTTTATTATCAGATAATACTTTACCAATATTATAATTGGCTTTGGCTTTTTCTTCGGCGCTGTTGGTCATCGATTTATACTGCTCGAACGCGCGGATGGCTTCTTCACTTTGTCCCGATTTAGCCAGGGCCGAAGCTAAGTTGAAATGGAGTTTTGTATTTTCAGGATCGGCATCAATAGCTTTTTTGTATAGTGAGATGGCTTCTTCGTAGTTGCCTTCATTGTAGGCCTCATTGGCCTTACGGGCGTCTTCGAGGGACGCCCCCAAGAGTAAAAAACTTATCATCAAAGCCCAAACGTATCTCATTGTACTGTCCTTAATTATTGTTCATCGCATTAACGAAAAAGGTTAACTAAAAATTGTAAAACTTACTCTATCTGCTCCGCTATAGCCAGTGTTTCGTCATCCATTTTCATATTCGTAAATACATTGGATACATCATCATTATCTTCGAACTTTTCCATCAGCTTAAAGTTCGATTCTGCCACGTTAGGTTCTACTTTCACTTCGGTCATGGGTATGCGAATCAGCTCGGCCGAATCAATATCGTAGCCCATGTCCTCGAGCTCATCCTTCACTTCGTACATCGATTCGCGGCCGGTTGTTACGTTTAAAACCTTGCCATCGGTATCAATATCTTCTGCTCCGGCATCAATGGCTTGCAACATAAATTCTTCTTCGTCGATTTCCTGCTCCTGCTCTTCCTTTTTAATGCGGATCATTCCTTTTTGTTCAAATAAATAGCCGACGGAGCCGTCCGTGCCCAAGTTGCCGCCGTGGGACGAAAAAATATGGCGAATCTCACCTACCGTACGATTGTAGTTGTTAGTCGTTACTTCAATAAAATAAGCGATACCACCGGGACCGTATCCCTCATAGGTGGCATCTTCATATTTACCGTCGCCCTCGTCGAGTTCGCCCGTACCTTTTTTGATGGCACGCTCGATATTATCCTTCGGAACGTTATCGCTTTTAGCATTATTGATGGCTGTATCAAGCCTGGGATTCATTTCCGGATCGCCGCCGCCTTCGCGTGCAGCAACAGAAATTTCACGCAGATGCTTGTTGAAAATCTTATTCCGCTTTTTGTCTTCTTTCTTTTTTTTATGCTTTATATTAGACCATTTGGAATGACCAGCCATAGGTTGATATCTGTTTTTTGAACAAAAAGTGTATTTGGGTACAGGGGATCTCCAAAAAAATCCTAAGCCTTTAATATAATAGATAACTGACTTTGCACCTAATATGGGATTGTACGAAATGAGATACACTGTTATTTTGTTCGGATGAAATGTTAAACTCAATGAAGTATTACAAAAACAGTAATACCGGCTTAATTTTTTAAAGTAACTATTAGATGAATATAGGAATTGTTTGTTATCCCACTTTTGGTGGAAGCGGTGTTGTTGCTACGGAATTAGCTAAGGGATTGGGCAAGCGCGATCATAATGTTCACATTTTAAGTTATGCACGTCCGGCCCGGCTCGATACCTTTCGGACAAACATATCATATCACGAAGTGAACATGAATACCTATCCGCTGTTTGAATACCCACCGTACGATTTGGCACTGGCAAACCAGATGGCGAGCCTTATCGAGTACGAAAAGATTGATATTTTACATGTGCATTACGCTATTCCGCATGCAACCAGCGCTTATTTGGCGAAGCAGATATTAGGAGAAAAGGCAGAGCACGTCCCTCTCATTACAACGTTGCACGGTACCGATATTACCATTGTGGGGAGCGATCCCAGCTACAAGAATGTGGTTGATTTTTCGATCAATCAGAGCGATGGCGTTACGGCAGTGTCTGAGTATCTTCGTGAGGAAACCTACGAACGTTTCGATATCAAAAGGGATATCGAGGTTATTCCCAACTTTATTGATCTCGATCGCTTTCAAAAATCAGATAAAAACCATTTTAAAAAGGCCATTTGTCCGAATGGTGAAAAGGTAGTAGTACATGTATCTAACTTTAGGGAGGTGAAACGGGTTCCGGAAGTAGTCAGTGTTTTTGCACGAATTTTGGAGAATGATATTGAGGCAAAACTACTTTTGGTTGGTGATGGTCCTGATCGACAACGAGCAGAAAAGCGTTGCCGCGAGCTGGGGATATGTGATCATGTTCGTTTTTTGGGTAAGCAGGATCAAGTTGAGGATATTTTGTCAATCGCCGATCTGTTTTTGATTCCATCAGGGTCAGAAACTTTTGGGCTGGCCGCACTTGAGGCGATGAGCTGCAGTGTGCCGGTGATCAGTTCAAATATTGGAGGATTACCCGAAGTCAATATTCATGGTGAAACAGGTTATTTATGTGATCTCGATGATATTGATTGTATGGGCGATTATGCCGTTAAAATTTTATCGGATGAGAACTTACATAAGGAGCTTGCTGAAAATGCCCGTAAACAGGCTAAAACATTTGAGATGAGTAAGGTCATCACCCAATACGAGCAGTATTACAAAGAGTGCAGGCAACAGATGTCCCAGTCGAGTAAAGCTAGTTAATCCTATTCGTTTATATTATCTGTTTATCTACTGGCTAATAAATATACCATCCTATGACTAATTCCAGGGTTTCGTTGCGTGCCATTGGGTATATTATTTTTGGGGCCGCAATGGTAAGCTTTACATCTGTGTTGGTGGAGTTGGCTAATGTTGGACCAACAGTTTCGGCATTTTACCGGATGCTTTTTGGCGGAGTTATTCTGTTGGGAATAACGGTTATTAAAAGTGATCGGTTGTGGTTTGGGATAAAAAGTCTGGCCATTCCTTTTGTTTGTGCTTTTTTGTTTAGCATGGATCTGTTTTTCTGGCACCGGAGCATCAACTTTGTGGGGCCGGGACTGGCTACGATACTTGGAAATATGCAGGTATTTTTTGTAGCTATACTGGCCGTTATTTTTCTGAAAGAGAAACTCGGTTGGCGATTACTGGTGGCTATTCCTTTTGCGGTGGTGGGATTGTTTATGATTGTTCGAACAGGATGGGGAGAGCAGGGGGGTGCCGTAGAGATGGGCGTGCTTTATGGATTACTCACAGCACTAACATATGCACTTTATATTCTTACACTTCGCAAATCACAGTCGGCGGGCTATAAGCTACGCTTTTCGTTGATTCCCAATATGATGTGGATCAGCCTGATGTCGGCAGCTATTTTAGGTATTACGGTTGTGATCGAACCAGGGGCTCATTTTGGCATTCCGGACCTACAGACCTGGGTAGCTTTAATTGGACTTGGAATTATGGGGCAGGTTCTTGGTTGGGTTTCTATATCGAAAGGGTTGCCGCATGTAAATGCCTCGGTGGCGGGATTGGCACTGCTGCTTCAGCCGGCCTTGGCGTTTGGGTGGGATATTCTTTTCTTCGATCGTCCCACAACGCTGCTCGAATATGTTGGTGCAGCTATTGTATTGGCTGCTATTTACTTGGGAGCAACAAAAATGAAGAAATAAATAGAAATTCGGCATAATAGGTAATTAGCTTTCCCTCATCTGTTTAAATTTGATATGTGGAGCAGTATGTCTGTTCTGGTAACCGTGTATTGAAATAGCTACAAATAATATTACTGAAACGGTGAATGCCGTAATAACGATTGGTTGATAGGTACCCCAGTTTGTAACTGCTACAGCGATTAATGCCCAGATGCCAACTAATGCAAATTCACGCATATTGCGGGTAATAATCATAAACAGATTTATAAGTCCCGCTGCTACAATCATAATTATGGCCCAAGTGACATCGCTGATCCCCAAACCCTCCCAACCTATTTTAGTAAGATATGCTGATATATTTGCAATCACGGCTACGGTAATCCATCCGGAATAAAAACAAAATGGCCACCAGAGCAGGACAATTTTAGGAAAGGGGGCATCCCATCGCTCCATGTTTGTATTGACGATGATCTTCATCAATGAAATTAATAGAACGGCTATCAGTATAACGGATAGTCCAATATAATCGTGGACCCAAGCAATAAGCCAAAAGCTGTTGGCAATACAGCTTATAACAAACCACCAGCCTATTTGAAGGATAAAGCTATCGTTATCTACTTTCTTGAAAAGTCCACGAGCCTGATAGATAACAAACCCTATAAGCATCAGGTAAATAAATCCCCATATCGAAAACGCATAGCCTGCGGGTGTAAAAAGATTATCATATCGGGCTGAAATGTCACCGATTGTTTGACCGTTAATGAGTCCTGCACCTGCCACATAGTTCAAAATGATGGTAACAATAAGTGCGACGATGTTAGCAATTTGTAGTGTTTTCTTCATGATAGTTAGCTGGATTATATGGAATGTCCTGTGCACAAAACTGATGTGCTGCTCAGACTGTTCCTTTAAATAAAAAACCCCGTCAGAGTTTGTAGCTCTGACAGGGTTAATGTCTAAGTTGTTTATCTGTTTACGAAGCAGGTGCCAGTACTTTCGATACTTCTTCGGCTGCTTCTTTAAGAAGAACGGCGGAGATTACATTCAGGTCTGAGTTATCAATAATCTCTTTCGCTTCTTCGGCGTTAGTACCTTGCAGACGAACAATGATAGGTACATCTTCCACTTTTTTAGCAATTTCAGGATCTTTGACGGCCTCAATTACACCGTTGGCAACACGATCACAGCGGACAATTCCACCGAAGATGTTGATGAGGATTGCTTTTACATTTTTGTCTTCGAGGATAATCCGGAATCCGTTTTTAACAGTTTCAACATTGGCACTACCACCTACATCTAAAAAGTTAGCCGGTTCGCCGCCGGAAAGCTTGATAATATCCATAGTAGCCATGGCAAGTCCGGCACCATTTACCATACAGCCGACATTTCCATCAAGTTTAATGTAACTGAGCCCGTACTCGGATGCTTCGAGCTCAACGGGATTTTCTTCTGATTTATCGCGTAGTTCTTCAATATCAGGGTGACGGAAGAGCGCGTTGTCATCAAAGGTCATCTTGGCATCAAGCGCCATCACATCGCCACTTGGGGTAAGAACCAGCGGATTGATTTCCACCATATTGGCGTCTGTATCCAAATAGCAGTTGTACAATGCCATAATAAACTTCACGGCTTTTTTGAAGGCATCGCCTTCAAGTCCCAATGCGAAAGCCAAATGGCGTGCCTGGTTGTGCTGCAGATCCATGCCCGGCTCAACCCATTCCTTAACAATTTTTTCAGGGGTTTCTTCCGCTACTTTCTCGATTTCTACACCACCTTCGGTAGAAACCATGATAACGTTTTTGCTTTTGGAGCGGTCGAGCAGAATACCGAGATAAAATTCCTGTTCAATGTCTACGCCATCGGTAACATAGATGCGCTGAACTTTCTGTCCCTCTTCACCGGTTTGTTTCGTGACCAACACATCGCCGAGCAGCGATTCGGCCGCATCGCGAACCTCATCAATTGTTTTACAGAGAATTACACCGCTTGCGCCGCTGTTTTTGGTTTTACCTTTACCGCGTCCACCGGCATGAATTTGGGCTTTAACCACAAAAAGAGATGATCCGTTCTCTTTCATCTCCTTCGCTGCTTCAACTGCTTCGTCAACAGAAGTAGTTGCTACACCGGCCGGGACGGCAACATTGTAGTCTTCTAAAAGTTCTTTTGCTTGATACTCATGAATTTTCATAACAACAATCGTATAGTTAGTAATTACTTCAGTTTAGCTCGTCAAAATGGGATGGTGTGAACATCCCGAAATACCGTATCAAAATTGAGCGATTAATATAACAAATGAATGGCAAGAATTTTAGGACTTTGGATTTTAATATTTCGCTGGTGACCGATCCACTTCTGTACGATTTCCAATTTATTTTTAGTGGGAGGAATTCTTTAGTACTTTTGTGATATTGAATCGATGAGTCTTGCTGTCTGTTCGCAGGGAGAAGGTAAAAGAGGGTCTAATTTCAGAGTGTTTAAACAAAATTATTATGAAGAAAGTATCTAAAACATTTTTTGCATCATTAATGATGATGGTTTTGCCGGTTATGTTAACATTTGGACAGCAGATTGTTGAGGAAGATGCTGAGCCTGAAATAATTACTGACGGGTATGAGTTTACGGAAGGTCCGCTCTGGCACGATTCGGGATATTTGTTGTTTAGTGATATCCCGGCTAATACAGTTTATAAATGGACGCCTGCTGAAGGGGCTGATATATATTTAAAACCCAGCGGCCGTTCGAACGGACTTACTTTTGATCAGAATGGGAATCTGTTGCTGGCTCAGCATGATGGTCTTGTCTCACGATTAACGGGAGATAAAGAACTTACCGTAGTGGCCGATAGTTACAATGGCAAACGGCTGAACAGTCCCAATGACCTTACGGTAAAGTCAGACAGTTCCATCTACTTCACGGATCCATCTTTTGGAGTATCGGATGAAGATAAGGAACTGGATTTTAACGGGGTGTATCGCTATTCCAAAGAGGATGGCCTGCAGTTACTGACGGATGACTTTGATCTGCCTAATGGGATTGTTTTTTCACCTGATGAGTCCCGATTGTACGTAAATGATACTCGTCATAATCATATACGAGTGTTTGATGTAAATGAAGATGGGTCGTTAGCAAATGGAAGAATGTTTGCCGAAATGGAATCGGATGCCGAGGGTGCAGCGGATGGAATGAAAGTAGATACTGACGGGAATCTGTATTCTACAGGACCGGGCGGATTGTGGGTGTTTTCTCCTGAGGGAGAAGTGTTACAACAAGTTGAAACTCCGGATCGAGTTACCAATTTGGCATGGGGTGGTTCCGAGAATTCGACATTGTTTTTAACGGCACCTAATGCAGTTTACAAGCTGGAGACCAATAAAACAGGGATGTGATAGATGTTATTTTATTTGAATCAAGCTGGTTTTTGTCTTGGGGGGGGGGATTGACTTGAAAGTAATTAAGAAATCGCTTTGAAGTCGTTGATTGTAATAGGATTTATATTATTGATGAATATTGATTTTTAGTTTTCTTAGATTGCTCCCGTTTTTCTCCATAAGATAAATTTCTGATTTACCACTGCGATCAGAACTAAAAACAATTTCACCACCATCCGGAGACCACGAAGCATAATGATCTTTTCCGGGATGTCCTGTTAATCGCTTCAGATCCGTTCCATCTGCTTTAATAGTATAAATATCAAAGCTGCCAAAGCGATTCGAAGAAAAGACAAGATGCTTGCCGTCGGGCGACCATTGCGGACCCAAGTCAAAATGAGGATCGGTAGTAAGCTGTTTTGTATCAGATCCATCCGCATCCATCACATAGATGTCGAAGTTTTTGTTGCGGTCTGAGGCAAAAGAAATTTTTTCACCATCGGGCGACCAGATAGGATCGACCTCATAAGAATGCGGAGAATAGGTCAGCCGGGTTTGATTGCGGCCATCGGGACGCATTTTATAGATTTCCAGGTTGCCATCTCGATCAGAAAGGAAAAGAATATAGCGACCATCCGGCGAAAAGAACGGGTATACATCAGTGTCTTTATTGTCGGTGAGTTTACGAATATTGTTTCCTCGATAATCGCGCAGATAGATTTCCATGTCTCCATCCTCACTGGAATGATATACCACATTCCGACTGTCGGGTGACCATGAGGGCATGTCAACATCACGCGCTGAATTTATGGGAAATTCCTTTTCCTGGTTATTCGCATCTTTATACTTCAGATCATAATAGTGCTGGCGTTCACGCTCAGAAAAATATGCTAATCGTTTTCCATTCGGCGCCCATGAAGGGTAGTAATCGTTGGCGGGATGATGGCTCATGTTGTGAACTTCTCCGCTGCTTAAATCGATCACATAAACTTCAAAATTGCCATTAATAGCGGAAGCAAAAGCAATTTCGTTACCCGTGGGTGACCAATAGGGATGGATGTTTCCTGCAGAGTCCGGTGTGGTGACCTGAGCTAAAGCATACCCATTGGTAAATAAAAGTGCACTTATAAATAGAAGAAAGCGTTTCATCGCTCCCCTTTTTTAGTAATGGTTATAATGACATTACTAAAAAATGTTGTTTAAAGCATTAAAAGATATGTGCATGGCAATTATTCTTTCAAGGTATTAGTAACTTGTCCAATATTATCGAAAGTCGAAATGTTATGATCTCTCAACCATTGTTTGTCTTGGCTGGGCCGTGGCGTGATCGGATAAAGAAGGGCGTAATATGCAATTCAATGGCCGGTTTCAGGTCAGTAATTTTATCTCCTGCCATGTAAGATCTGCTAAAATCGATCTCATGTTTAGCTGCGGCTTTTTTGAACATTCCCGTACCGGGTTTGCGATCTTTGGGAGCATATTTTTTACCAGGATCATGCTGGGGATGATGTGGGGCGTAGTACCAGTCATCAATATATAGATCCTGGTTTGCCAGTTTCTCATCAACCCAGTTGTGTAGATGTTGTACATCTTGCTCGGTATAACGGCCACGGGCAATACCAGACTGGTTAGTAACGATTATGATTTTATACTGATGTTCTTGCATCCATCGCAAGGCCTCTATGGTTCCGTCGCACAACGTCCATTCTCTTGGTTTATGCACATAATTGTAATCCACATTCAAAGTACCATCCCGGTCGAGAAAAAACGCTTTGTTCATTATATCGATGCCTGTCTTGCATTGTAGTATGATAAGGTAAAATAAGGATTCACCTCCCGTTATCCGAGAGGTTTTAGGAGGTGAAAAGCGGAACAAGTAAGCTGGATTTGGATATGAGTGAGAGGAGAGAAATAAAATATTATTTAAAAATTAAGCACGGAGTCTACTATGAAGTTGTCAAAAATGAAATTTAGAATATCCCGTTATATTCAGAATATCCTCTCTTTAGTGCTGATAGCATCTTTAGCTATTTCCTGCACTGATTTGAGCTCGAATGTTGAATCGAGCAATACTGTCGATGGAAAAGCTCATATGAAAGTAAACCTTACTGATGCTCCCGGTGATTATCAGCAAGTTAATATTGATGTGCAGGGATTACGGATTCATTATACGCCTGTTGAAAGTGATACGGCCGAAAGTGACAGTGTTGAAAGTGATAATGAAGGTGAATGGATAGATCTGCCCGTTGAGCCGATGAAGGTCAATCTGTTAGAATTGACAAACGGTGTTGATACTTTACTGGCTGAGGCTGATTTGGAACCGGGACATTACAAAGAGCTTCGGTTGATCCTTGGTTCCGATAATACAGTAATGGTTGACAGTACAATCCAGGATCTCAAGGTGCCGAGCGGACAACAGTCGGGATATAAAATTAAGTTTAAAACCGACCTTGAAGCAGGCGAAGAAATTGAGGTTACTGTTGATTTTGATGCCGGTCGTTCAGTGCATAAAGCAGGGAGAAGTGGCAAGCATATCCTCAAGCCGGTACTAAAAGCTTTTGTAGAAGACGGCGATGAAGTTGATGTAGGATCAGTTGCAGGCAGTGTGGAACCTGCAGAAGCAGCTCCCAATGTATTTGCTATAATGGATAATGATACTGCAGCAACTACACAAACCGACCAAGATGGCAGTTTCTTGCTACAGGGATTAGAAGATGGTCAATATGATATAAGCATTGAACCGACAAATGAGCAATATGCCGATACTACAGTCAATGATGTGATAGTTGAGGAGGATGAACAAACGGATTTGGGAACGATCATCTTGGACGAAACCGAATAGAATCAGAGAGATAATTATTTATTTTGAGTATTAGCCCGGCTGCCTGTAAGCGGTCGGGCTTTTTTGTCACTCCTTTGCGGTTATTTAGATTCATTGACTAAGTTGGATGTAAATTTGTCCGGCTGTTGATAACAAACTATCTTCTTGCGTGGTATTGAGTTCGTAATAAGCATTGACTACATTCTTTTTGATTGAATAAAAGACCGAATGAGGATCCACGTTTGAATACAACTAAGATAATGTCGGCCGAAGATTTGAATCGCACCTACCTGCGATTTGCCCACCAGTTTTTAGAGCCGCATGACGATCCTAATCAATTGGCCATTATCGGCATGCAAACTCGCGGAGTGCATATGGGCAGGCGGATTTTACAGCATATCGAAGAAAAGTTTGACTACGATATTGACTTTGGAGTGCTCGATGTCACCTTTTACCGAGATGATTTTCGAACGAAGCTTAAAATGCCGGAGGTGAAAGTAACAGAAATCCCATTCGATCTATACGACCGCGATGTGGTACTAGTAGATGATGTGCTTTACACCGGCCGAACAGTGCGTTCTGCTATGGATGCACTTATGGATTACGGACGTCCGCGCAGTATAAAATTTTGCTGCATGGTGGATCGGGGACATCGTGAACTTCCAATTTGTGCCGATTATGTGGGGACAAAACTTCCAACACATGTTCAGGAAGAAGTGCGTGTAAAGGTTAAGGCCTTGGATGACGAAGACGCTGTTTATGTGGCAGAAAATGCTGACGAGGAGGTTAAATAGATGACTGAAGATATCGAACTGCAGGATAGCGATCACGAATTTACCCACAAACATCTTCTGGGACTGGCAGACTACTCTAAAGAGGATATTTTATATGTATTGGAACAGACTAAATATTTCCGGGAGATTCTGGATCGCCCTGTTCCTAAAGTGCCCACACTTCGCGATAAGACGATCGTGAATCTGTTTTATGAAGATAGCACTCGAACGCGCCTTTCTTTTGAACTGGCTCAAAAACGTATGGGCGCCGATGTAGTTAACTTTTCTAAGGGATCATCGAGCGTGAAAAAGGGAGAATCTCTCAAAGATACTATTCGTAATATTAGCTCCATGAAAATTGATATGGTGGTAACGCGTCACGAAAGTCCCGGCGTGCCCCACTTTTTAACGCGTTGTGTAGACGCAGCTATTATCAATGCCGGAGACGGCGCGCATGAACACCCCACCCAGGCCCTGCTTGATATGTTTACTATGCAACAGGTTTATCCGGATTTAACGGACAAAAATATTGCTATCATCGGGGATATTGCACACAGTCGTGTAGTACGATCCAATGTTATTGGATTGTTGAAGCTGGGTGCCAACGTTACGGTTTGTGGCCCAAAAACTATGATGCCGGCTTATGTTAAAGAGCTCGGAGCTAATGTATCCCATAATATAAATGAGGTTCTTGGCTGGTGCGATATTGCCATGGCGCTTCGTATTCAGCTGGAGCGGCAGGAAGACGGTACCGAACTTTTTCCCAGTATTCGGGAATATCACCAGCTCTTTGGTATCACAAAGAATCATCTCGAAAAATATCCTGATTTTACTATAATGCATCCGGGACCGGTAAATCGTGGCGTGGAAATGGAGAGCGAGGTGGCCGACAGTGACCGATCAATAATCTTAAGTCAGGTTACTAATGGTGTGGCTGTGCGGATGGCTATTCTTTATCTACTGAGTGGCGGTTCAAGGGTGTAGTATTAGTTTATAAAAAGACCAATATATGTATTAGTATTACTCTTTAAATCCTTTTCGGACCATCTTGCCCCAGCTTTTTTTGCCTTTGAAAAAGTCTATCAGCCCTTTGAATTGCCACCATGCATGGATTTGTCGATAGCCCAAATTTTCAAGGAAGGAGAATAAACTCAAAATAGCTATATCTTTAAAATCATCGTAGGTTTTGAAGACAATCTCTTCAGCTAAAATGGCAATGAGCGAAAGTACCATCCCATAAATTATAGATACAGCCAGGAATAGTAGAATAAAGGTTAGGTTAAAATAGGTGGGTAGTGAAATTACTACAATCAGGTAGATGTAACTAAGAATATTTACGATGGGGCCAAGTAGTTCAAAAATTAGAAAGAACGGCATCACAAACATCCCAATATGTTTGTAAGAGGGGTTGAAAAGCATGTATTTATGTCTCCAAAGTGAATCGGCCAAGCCGCGGTGCCAGCGGTTACGCTGGTTACGTAAGCTCTTGTAGTCGGTGGGTACTTCGGTCCAACAGATGGGTTCCGGTAAAAATCGGATCTGATAATCCTCATTATTGCGGAGGTGATAACTATGCAGGCGGACAATCAGTTCGATGTCTTCGCCAACTGTATTGGTTAAATAACCTCCTACCTTGATAACAGCTTGGCGATCAAAAATTCCAAATGCTCCCGAGACGATAAGCAGGCTTTTAAAATAATCCCATCCCACACGGCCAAATAAAAAAGCGCGAATATATTCTGCCGACTGCAATCGAGCCCAGAAATTTTTGGGGACATGGATCTTGTCAATTTCGCGATTTTCGATCTCACAACCATTGATAACTCGAACAACACCGCCGGCTGCAATGGTATTTTTGTGTTCTATAAACGTTTGTATGAGCTTTTTTAAAACATTCTGTTCCAGGATGGAATCCGCATCGATTGAACAGACTAAATCGGTATCGGCAATATTTATACCAGCATTAAGGGCATCTGCTTTGCCTCCGTTTTTCTTATCTATAACGGTGAGCATAGCAGTGTCCGGTGAGCGGTAGATGGTACGAATTTGCTCATGCTCAATTTGTTCTTCAAAGTAAATGTCGGTTTCGGTTAGGTTAAAATGTTCGATAAGTCGTTGGAGGGTATCATCGGTGCTTCCGTCATTGACGACAATGATATGGTACTCGGGATATTCCAGTTTGAGTAACGATTCCACCGATTCTACAATATTATCCGCCTCGTTATAGGCGGGTACAAGGATACTGATAGATTTAAAAAGCTCGGTCTTAAAAAGGGCATCTGCTTTAACTACACTGGGATGCAGCATCTGTTTTCGAACATAGATAAGGGCCCCGACAACCAACGCTAAATAAACAGTGTTGATTGTTAGAAAATAGCCTATGATGAACTGCTCAATAATGTTGAAAAACGAAAAGCTATCAAGCATAGGATTTATTTAATCGGTGATTTAGGGCTATTTTAATACCTGATGTAATATCCAAAATTTTATCTAAATATAAATCCAGCTGTTCGTGAGATCTCCTTGTAACAGTAATCTCTAAAAGTGATTGCTGTGTTTCTTTAATAAATTCTGTTAGTAATTCTATGCGCTTTTCCCCTTCCTTGATAAACTCATAGATAATGGCCTTCCGGATAGGAAATTCAGCTTTTAACAGGTTTTGTAATAAGAACGACAAATTTTCTTTTTCTCCAAAAATACTGAGCGTTTGTACGCTGGCCAATCGAATGGGGGTGTTTTTCTCCTTGCCCCAATAACTTTTGATGGTAGAAGCGGATTCGGTGTGATATAATTCGCCAAGAGCTATAATAAGTCCCTTAATAAGAGAAAACATTTTTGGGCTATAGTCAATCCGTTTCAGACATTGATGTAGAAACTCTCCATACTGGTAAAATTGCTGATATCCCATATATCGAACAATAATATTTTTAATATCAGGATCTATTTTTTTGAGCAGTAAATCTTTGAGGGCTTCCCCAACTTTTTCTCGGTCCTCTGCAAGACCCGAATCAAAAATGTGAAGAAGTTCTGCCACCATTAGTTCTGAAATATCAGTACGTTTGAAAAATCGTAATAATGCACTTTTACATACTGTCCAGTCTTTGGCAGATTGAAGGGCTTTGGTAGCAGCAAAGGCCAGTTTCAAGTTATTTGATTGGCTTACAGTAGTAAGCTTGGCCAAAACCCGATCATCAAGGTGGGCACTTTTTTGAAAGTAAATACAGGCGTAGAGTTTCGAATCGACAGAAAATCGAAACAGTTTTTCTCGGTAAAAAGACGCAAAGATGGGATGTTTAATTAAATTATTGAGTCGCTTACGTTCGGGCCCATCCAGGATATCGTCGAGCTCATCAAGTAGTTTTATAAAAAAGGTATAATCCTTCGTCCTCTTGCTAATTTTTTTGACAATTTTGTCAGCACTGAGCTTTGGATTAGATTGTTCTGCATAATCCAGGAGTAGAGAAAAAAAGTGATCTCGAAATTTTTCCTCATAGCTGTTCCAGTATTGTTGCTTCTTTCGGGTCCAAAAAGTATATCCCAGTAGAAAAAAGAATAGGAGGGTCAGGAAGACCGTTATTCCAATCAGTGACTGTAAGGCAATATTAAAATCAAACATGCCATAATATACACCCTAAGCAGCTTTTGTCAATAGTTTCCGGATGCGGGCGGTAAACTCCTTGGGTTGAAAGGGTTTGGTGATATATTCATCGGCGGTTAGATCAAAGCCGCGTTCAATATCTTCTGACCGAGATTTTGCTGAAACCAAGACTACTTTTATTTGGCTGAATCTTTGGTCTTCACGAACTTTTTTTAGGATTTCGAATCCATTCATTCCGGGGAGCATCAAATCCAAAATAATCAGTTGTGGAATGTTTTTTTCGACATATTCAAGAGCTTCAATCCCATTTTTTTTAGTTGTAATATCATGATCAAACTCTTTAGAGACGAGTCTGCTGATTAGCTTTCTGGTGAGATCGTCATCATCCACAATAAGAATTTCCCTTTTGGGTGTTGATGATTTAGCTCCAGCTATGCTTTTATCTGTTGAATTATTTGCAATCCCAGTTAGGTTACGATAAGAGTCTATTTTTTTCATAACTGCCTCACTATTTTGCCGTTGATACCTTTTATGGCAGTTTGGTGTTTATGCTACTTGACAAAATATAACAATTTCTATTAAAAAATCTTAATGTTTATTAAGTGATTCTTATCTTTAGTATCCGTAGAGGAGGGAATGTCTATTTTAATTTCACAAAACTCTGCAAGACAATACGATAATGGATAACGCTGGCGCCCCGAATTTCTCCGTTTCTTTATCTCAGGTAGTGGTGCTCTTGGCCGCTCTTTTCGGGGTGTTGCTTTTGGGGCGTAGTTATGAAATGATGCTTGGGATCTGGAATTTTGGAGTCGGGTTTGTAGACCTTTCGTATTCTTTGATTTCTATTATTCGGGATTTACAACTTGGTGTAATATTAACTCCTGTTGTACTGCTTTTCTCATTGGGATTCAAAAAGATTCAAAAATCCAGCGCAGCAAATCAGATAACGGTTCATCTTATTGCTTTTATAGGGATCGTAAATACATTGTTGATATCACACTATGGAGCAACGCAGATGCCTTTGGGGGCAGAATTTTGGGCCTATTCATTGACCGAAATGACTAATACCATTATCGCGGCAGAGCAGGTGACGGTAGTTGGTATCGGTTTTATTATAGTTACTTATGTGCTGATGTATGTTCTCATAAGAAAAATACAATCAGCAGAGATCTTCGAGGAGGAGGCATCGAAAATGGTTTATGGCAGCCTGGCCGGAATTGCAGCCTTTTTTGTGGCTTCATTCTTTGTAACCAGCAATAATGTTACGCCAGCCCAGCATGAAAAATATGCGAATAAGTTGTCATATTTTATCAGCCAGAGTGTTGAAACAGTCGATTGGGGAGGCAAGGAGTCGTCAGATTTTGATTCGGAAGAATATCCATTGTTGCAGACGGCCAACTATGAGAAAGATGTTCTGGGTCCTTTTTTTGAAGAGTTTGAGCGTCCTCCCAACATTGTATTTCTATTAGTAGAAAGTTTGGGCGGTGAATTTATTGGTCCATCCGGTCAATGGACCGGCTTTGCTCCTTATCTGGATTCTCTTTCCCAGGAAGGACTGTACTGGGAAAATGGTCTTAGCCTTTCAGGTCGTACATTTGGGATGATGCCGTCACTGCTGGGATCACTTCCTTTTGGGCAGCATGGATTTATGGATCTTGGTCCCGATTATCCCGGGCATCAGTCACTTATCAGTATTCTTGATAAGCGAGGCTATTATACAGCATTTTACAGCGGATATGATACGTATTTTGACGGACTCGATTTCTTCCTGAACTATCAAGGAACCGACGATGTATTCAATAAGCAACGCCTGGAAAAGCTGATCCCGGAGTCGAAAAGTCGGTCGAACTATTGGGGCATTGATGATAAAACCATGCTGCAGTTCTCGGCGGAATTGTTGGATACTGCCAATACATTTCCCCGACTGGAGATCTACCACACCCTGCAGAGCCATTCCCCGTTTACGGTTCCCAATGTCGAAAGGTATAAAAAGGAGTTTAAGAGCCGCCTTGACGAATTGGAACTTTCCGAAAAGGAAAAGCAGCCCTATCAACAGTATCGAAAAGAGTTTACTACATTACTATTTGCCGATCAGGCGGTCAGGGATTTTATGCAGTCGTATCAAAAACAGCCACAATTTGAAAATACGATTTTTGTGATTACGGGTGATCACTGGCTTATTCCGGTACCTCAGACAACGGCTATTTCTCGCTATCATGTACCCATCATAATGTATTCGCCCAAACTAAAGGAGTCTGTTCATTTTAAATCGGTGAATACCCATGCGGAGATAGCGCCGTCACTGGTGGCGATGTTGGATCAAAAAACTGGACTGGATATGCCTGAACAGGTACACTGGATAAGTGAGTTGATGGATACAACTAAGACTTTTCAAAGTACGCAGTCGGTACCGTTTATGCGTAATAAGAATCGTATTACGGACTACCTGGATGGAAGGTATTACCTTTTTGGTGATGAGCTTTATTCGGTGAATGAAAATCTTTCACTTAGCCGCAGCAACGATTCACAGAAAAAAGAGGAGCTACGCAAAAAGTTGAATGGGTTTAAGGCGGTAAATAACTTTGTGGTGCAAAACAATCGCCTATATCCCACACAAGATAAAAATGCAAGTCCATCAGAGAAATATACCTTTTTAGCTAAGTATGATACGCTTTTTACAAAACTGGATTCATTGTCATTGACGATTGATGAGCAGTTTCAGCGGGCACGCCAACGGGCGTTTGATGGGGACTATGAGGTAGCTCGGGCTATCGCAAAGCGTATTCTGTTGAAAGTTCCTGAGTACCACGATGTGACAATATTGATTGGGAGAACGAATGCCTGGCAAGGAAACTATGGGCAGGCCGAAGTTTTTTTCAGGGATGTGTTGGAAAAAGATTCAACCTACGAAGATGCTTATAACGCTTATGCGGATAATGAGTTTTGGCAGGGTGATTACGAAACGGCTCTGCAGGTAATGGGCCAAGGACTCGAACAGTATCCTCAAAATAAATCATTTTTAGAACGTAAAGTTAAAATACTTGGTCGGCTGGGTAGACGGAATCAGGCTCAGAAAACATACGAAGAGCTTAAGAACTTGGATGCTGACTATAAAGAACTACCGAAGTTGAAGAAATATATCGTTGAATAATCTTTTACCTTGTAATGATGCCAAATAATTAATTCGATGTTATGAAAAAAATAATAACCATTTGTATAGGGTTTTTATTGATTGGGAGTGCCACGGTTTTGGCACAAGAGATGGAGGATTTTACTGTTGGTGAGCTATACAAAAAGGCGCGTACCGTGGCTTTTGATGATGGTGATTATGAAAAGGCGCGAAAATATGCTTATGAGGCCTTGGATCGCAGTCCGGATTATCACGGCATCAGAATCTTTGTAGCGCGTTTGTATAGCTGGGAAGGTAACTATGAAAAGGCTGTAGAGGAGCTGAGCGATGTGTTAGATAAAGATCCGCAAAACCGACGGGCTTTGATGGCCCTGGTGGATACTCAAAAATGGTCGGGAGAAATGGATGAAGCTCTAAAAACAGCTAATCGAGGGTTGGAGTATTATCCGAGTGATACCGAATTTATGTTGACCAAAGGGTCTGTCCTTTACGGAATGGAGAACTATGAGGAGGCGGAGCAGACGTATAAAAGGATTCTTGCTGATGATTCCGGCAATCGAAAGGCACGGGAAGAGTTAAAGGATGTTCAGTTGCACCAGATGAAATATCGCGCAACAGTGTCTTATCGCTATGATCGATTTCGAACCAGATTTGATCCTTGGCAATTTACGCAATTTGGACTAACGCGGCAGACCCCCATTGGTTCTATAATCGGCCGGGTTGAATATGCACGAAGGTTTGGGTCGGATGGGGTGCAGTTTAACATAGATGCGTATCCATCAATAGCACCGGGGCTTTATGCCTATGTTAATGCTGGGTATTCGCAGTCTTCTATTTATCCGGATTACAGGTTTGGTTTTTCCCTTTACAAGTCGTTGCCTTCGGGGTTTGAGCTCGAAGCAGGGATGCGATATTTGGATTTTGAAACGTCTCAAACCGATATCTATACCGTATCGCTCACAAAATATTTGGGGAGTTATCTTTTTACAGCACAGACATATCTGGTGCCTTCATCAGGACACACATCCAAGTCCTTGAATCTTGTGACCCGTCGTTATTTTGGAACTGCTGAGTCCTATTTAAGCCTAAATGCGGGTTACGGTTCGTCACCAATAGAAATTGAAATTTCGCCTAATACTGTATCAATTAAAGCATTGGACTCGTGGTCGGTAAGTATTGACGGGCAGTATCCACTATCTGAAGTTTGGTTTATTGGCGGGAATGTAGGATTTGACTCCTCTGAATACCCCAATAACTTTACGAGAGAGCGCTTTAGCGCGAAAGTGAATATCTCCTATCGATTTTAGTAGTATCAGTCTATTCCATTGGCGGTACTTTTGTCGGTGATGATTTTCTCCACCGTGCCAGTACAATTCCGGCTATCACCAGTGCCGATCCGGTATATTGGAGAAAGGTTAGTTGCTCATTTAACAGAACTATGCCAAAGAAAAGTCCCATTACGGGCACAAGGTTTTGGTAGGTTGCCGTATGAACAGCTCCAACAGTCTGAAGGCCATAGTTCCAGATAAGATATGCTACTCCTATGGATAACAGTCCGCTGTAAACAACCCCGCCATAGGCTGCAGCAGAAATATTTGTCCACTCTAATTCTACTATTTTTGGTAATCCAATCAGAAAAAGTACTATAGAACCTATCGTTGCCATGATGGCCGAAAACTGGATGGGTGTATAGCGCGTGAGAAATGATTTAGATAAAATGGTATAGCCTCCCCAGACAACAGCGGCTGCGATGATTATCAGGTCGCCAAAGAAGGTGTCGGAATCCATAGAAAAGGGATCTTTGCCTCCCGACATGATAAATACGATGCCAGCGAAAGCTGCAATAACTCCGAGTGTTTTAAAGATGTTCATTTGTTCCAGGTTAAAGAAGTGACTGATCAGGGCTACCCAGATAGGAATAGTACCGAGCATAACAGCGGCGTTGGCTGCGTACGTATAGTCAATACCGATAATAAAAAGTCCCTGGTAAATAATATTGCCCAGAAGTCCCATCCCCAGCAGTGGAAGCCAGTCTTTTTTAGGGATGGTAAACAGTTGTCGGCGATAGAATAGTACGATCCAAATAATGGCTGCGGCAAAAAGAAACCTCAGGCCATTAAAACTGAGTGGATCAATTTCGACAAGGGAGTATTTAACGACTGAAAAATTTAGTGCCCATATGATTGCTACTAAAAACAGCGAGAATTCTACATAGGACTTTTTCGAAATATTCAATGGTGTCAATACGGTTTGTATGAGAAAATTAATGATAAAGGTAGGAGATAATAAGGAGAGTGCCTTGGCGTATTACAACTATTAATAAAGGACGGAATTTTTTAGTTGTGAATGTTGTATAAGACTATTCTGACTATTAACTTTAGTCACTTTCTGACTGTCAGTCATTTCTAATTTATATTGTATGAGTAAAGAAGATCGAAAGGCGCGTGAAAAAGAGCGTCGGAGAAATCAAATTATTGATGCCGCTGAGCGGGTTATCTTTTCCAAAAGTTTGGAACAGGCAACAATGGATGAGATAGCCGAAGAGGCCGAACTCAGTAAGGGTACATTATATCTGTATTTCGAAAATAAAACGGACCTGTATATTGCGATTACCCAACGCGGTTCTGACTTATTGAATAGTAAGTTTGCCAAAGTATTTGCCGGCGCGCATGATTATACAGGGCTCGAACTCATCAGAATGATGGGAGAAACTTATTTGAATTTTGTTGAAGAGTATCCCAACTATTTCACGGCTTTTATGTATTACGAGTCGATAAGTGACGTTGAGGCACTTGAAAACAGCAAGTATGCTAAGCAATGTGATCAAAACAGGCGCGAAGCTCTGAATTTTATGATACGTGCGATTCAAATTGGCATGCAAGATGGCTCAGTTGATGATCGATATGAGCCGAAGGAGTTGGCTACCATTATTTTTGCAAGTACACGTGGACTTACTGCTATGACCCATGCCAGTGACCGAGGTCATTATTTTGAACTTTTGGATGAAATGGAAGTGAGCATGAGCACGCTTTTTGAAAACTTTTTAAATCTACTGGTAGAAGGAATGGCTTCTAAAAAGGAATTAAAAGATTCAGAAAATAGTTCATGATGACTGGCGTTCATTTTTTTGTAACATCTTTTAATTACTTGCGTAATAAACCGCCTTGTTACGCACGGATTTAATCGAAAATAATTACATTTTGTAACTATAATATTTATGCGTCCTACAAAGATTATTAAAATTGGATTACTCTTTATGCTGTCGCTTTCACTGGCCGGTACGGTTCTTGGCCAGCAGCAGGATACATTGAAATCAGCGTTTGAGAAGATTGAAGAACAACCGGGAGCTATTTCGCTTGATCAGGCTATACAAATAGCCCTTGCGAATAATACCGACATAAAACGGTCTCTACTTTCGGTGCGAGATGCCGACCAGCAGGTACGAACAGCCTGGAGTAATGTGATGCCGGAAATCACCTCTTCTGCTAATTATACCCGTAATTTGGAAGTACCGGTAAACTTTATCCCCGAGGTGGTCTTTAATCCCAATGGGGATCCTGATAATTTGGTGCCCGTTGCGTTTGGTACCGATAATAACTGGCAAGGTGGTTTTACTATTTCTCAAACTATTTTTAATGGACAGGCATTTGTGGGGGTAAGCACTTCCAGTTTGTATAAATCGGCTCAATCCGAAGGTTTACGGGCAACGGCTCAGGGTATTGTTACGCAAACGCGTATGGCTTATTACCAGGTACTTATTGCCAAGGAGCAGGTGAGATTGCAGCAGAGTCGCCTTGAGCGGGTGCGCAAAAATCTTGAGGATACGCGTAAAAGCTATGAGCAGGGGTTGGTTGATGAGTATGCTGTGATGCAGCTCGAGGTTCAGCTCGAAAATATAAAACCGGAACTAACCAGTGCCGAGTTTTCCCAGAAAGAAGCTGTGCGTAACTTACTGGATGCTATGGGATTGCCTGTTAGTTTGAGTTTAGAGGTAAAGGGCGATCTCAGCAGTTTTGACATTCAGGCTCCAAACACATCCAAAGAAGAAAACCGGGCCCTAAAGAAGGTTGATCGAATGACAGCACTATCTTTGGAGTCAGATTCAACCTTGCTGCAGCGAGCCTTTGAGATGCGTGGTGATTTGCGTGTACTTGATG
Source organism: Fodinibius sp. AD559 (assembly GCF_052712805.1). Classification (NCBI taxonomy): domain Bacteria; kingdom Pseudomonadati; phylum Balneolota; class Balneolia; order Balneolales; family Balneolaceae; genus Fodinibius; species Fodinibius sp. AD559. Next base: position 384,727 of record NZ_JBQPVW010000003.1, on the reverse strand, counting down.
TACGACAACAGCTGCAGGAAAAACAAATTAAAGCACAGAAAAGCAAGTATCTGCCCAGCATTGTAGCTAACTATAATTTGCGGTGGTCAGCTGCTCAGCCCGGCAATCCGGTATTTTTCGGTACGGAGCGACAGCGAGCTCGATCTCAGACATTTATGGTTGGAGTGCAACTGCCCCTTTTTCAGGGTTTTCGCCGAGATGCTGCCATTCAGCAGGCGCAAATCCAGAGGAAAGATTTACAGCTGCAAGAATATCAAACCAAACAAAATGCTGAAAGTGAGATCACTTCTGCCGAAGAAAGTATTAGGGAAGCATTTCAAATTGAGGCTGCACGAAAGCGTGCCCTGGATTTGGCTCAGGAAGGATACGACCGCGCTCTGAAAAGATATCAGGCAGGACTTGGATCACAACAAGAGGTAACTGATGCCGAGCTACAGTTGAGAAAGGCAGAAGTCGGTTATGCGCAGATGGTATTTAATTATTTGGCTGCCAAAGCTCAATACGATCAGGCGGTAGGCAAAGTTCCTTTTGTTGAAGAAGATGTTGAACCCATTAAAGAAAAGATTGAACTCGAATAAACGAACACACGAACAATGAAAAAATTATTAGTACTTGCATTTAGTACGCTGATATTTGCATCAGCTTGTAACAATGGACCGGCAACAGATAATGAGAAGAATGATGATTCAATAGCGGTCAATGTAGAAAAGGTAACTCCCGCTACGTTCAATCATTATTTGAATATCCAGGGAAATGTTGAATCTGACAAGACTATTTCGATAACTCCCAAGGTTCCAGCAACGGTTGAGGAAATTAATGTCCGGGCTGGAGATGTGGTAAAAAAAGGTGCGGTATTGGCCAAGCTCGACGGGGAGGTTACTCGAACACAGATTGCAGAAGTAAAGTCACAGCTTAAGCTGGCTAAAACGCGATACGAGCGGCAGAAAAATCTTCGCGAAGATAATATTGGCTCCGAAATTCAGCTCTTGGAAGTTGAGACCCAGGTGCGATCGCTTGAAAACCAGTTGGCTACATTGCAAGAGCAGTATTACAATTACACCATTACGGCTACAATTGGCGGCACGGTAAATCAAGTGTTTATCAAAGAAGGTGTAAATATTGGCCCAGCTGAACCGGCATTTCAGATTGCCAATTCTGAGGCATTAAAAGTGACAGCCGAAATTTCGGAATCCTATATAAATCGTATTGAAACAACAGATAGTGTCACAATTACGCTACCGAGTATCGACCGGAAGCTTACCAAGCCCATTGATGTGGTAAGCAAAGTGATTGATCCGGCGAATCGGACCTTTGGAATCGAGATATATATACCCAATATAGATGGATTGGTCCGCCCTAATATGCTGGCCAAACTTAAGATTAATGATTATCAACGTAGTAATGTGTTGACGGTGCCGGTGAATATTGTCAAATCAACCAATAATAAAGGGTATTTGTTTGTAGCCGAGCAGAATGGTTCAGAATGGGTTGCAAAGCAAAGATCAGTTGTTACGGGTAACAGCTATGGAGATAAAATTATTATTGAAGAGGGATTACAGCCGGGAGATAAAATTATTACGGTCGGCTATAATGGTTTAAATGATGGTGATCTAATTTCCATCAAAGAAAATTAATATAAAACGATTATTCTAAAATGAGCTTCAAAGAATTTAAGCCTTCCAGCATTGCGATAAATAATCGTACCACCGTTTATCTGGTTACGGTATTAATAGCGATTACCGGGATTTTTTCCTACATCATGCTGCCCAAGGAGCAGTTTCCGGAGGTCGAAATTCCCATTTTTAACGTGGTTACTATTCAGGCAGGATCTTCTCCGGCAGATGTCGAAAACCTAATTACCCGTCCCCTTGAGCAAGAACTGCAAAGTATCGATGGGATTGATGAAATAAGAAGTGTATCGAAGCAGGCCGCTTCGATAATTACCATTGAGTTCGAAACCAGTAAGGATAAACTGGTGGCTCAGCAAGAGGTTAATGACGCCGTGGAAAAAGCCCGGAGTGATCTGCCGACTAATTTAACCGAAGCCCCCGAGGTCACGGATATAAATCTGGATGATCAGCCCATCCTAAATATTAACTTATCGGGGAACTATGATTTAGTTGAACTCAAACGGTTTGCTGATCAGATACAGGATGAGGTAGAAAGCCTGTCAGGCATAAATGAGGCTGAAATTGTCGGTGCCCTCGAGCCTGAAATCGAAATAAATATGGACTTGCCCAAAATGTTGGCGGCCGGTGTCACATTTGATCGTGTACGGCAGGCAGTAGCGGCTTCAAACGTGACCATATCTGCCGGGGGACTTGATGTGGGGCGTGTGGAACGTTCCGTTCGAGTTGATGGGGAGGTGTCAAGCGCCGAAGATCTGAAAAACTTGGTCGTTACCAACAATCTTGGGCGACAGGTTTATTTAAAAGATATTGCTGAAATTAAGAATGGATTCGAAGATCGTGAAAGTTATGCACGCCTTAACGGCGAAGATGTTATTACACTCAATGTTAAAAAGCAGGGTGGGGCTAACTTAATTGAAATGTCGGAGTTGACCGTTGAAACGGTTGAAGAGCTTCGTAAGGCTGAGTTTCCCGAAGGACTTGATATTACATATACGGGGGATCGTTCTCAGGATACCCGCGATAGTATCTCTAATCTCTTTAACACCGTAATTCTTGGTTTTTTCTTTGTAGTTCTGGTACTCATGTTCATTATGGGGGTTCAGAATGCCATATTCGTAGGATTAGCCATTCCGCTTTCCTCACTTATTGCTTTTGCTGTAATGCCGGGAATGGAAGGTTATAGTATTAATATAGTGGTGCTGTTCGCTCTCATTCTGGGGCTTGGTATTGTAGTAGATAATGCCATTGTAATAGTTGAAAATATTTATCGATATATAACTACCACCGACTATGGAAAGATTGAGGCCGCAAAGCGAGCGGCCGGTGAAATTGCTGTACCGGTGATCACTGGTACGTTAACGACCATAGCACCGTTTATTCCGCTATTGTTTTGGACCGGCATAATAGGTCGTTTTATGGTATATCTGCCCATTACTATAATCCTTACGTTAACAGCCTCGCTCGCGGTAGCCTTGTTTATGAATCCGGTTTTTGCCGTTTCATTTATGGATGCCAATGACGGTCAAACTGATAGCAGCGGCGAACATCAAAGTAACAAACCTGTGTGGATTGCCGGAGGCGTGTTTGTAGCTATTTCAGCTCTTTTCCACTTGTTAAGTCTCCCATTTGTAGCAAATCTACTTATTTTCTTATATCTGCTTTATTTGTTGGAGCGCTTTGTGTTAAGACCATTGATCACCAAATTTAATGAATCGGTACTTCCCCGGATTCAACAAGTATACAAGAGTGTCCTTGCCTGGATTCTAAAAGGTAATCGTCCATGGTATACTCTGGTGCTTACTATCCTGTTTTTGATTGGCAGTGTGGTTCTTCTTTTTATTCGATCGCCCAAAGTGGTTTTCTTTGCCGAAAGTGCGCCCAATTCGGTGTATGTTTATAATAAGATGCCGACAGGTACCGACCTGGAAGTTACAAATGAGGTGGCAGAAAAACTTGAACAGCGTGTCTATGAAGTTCTGGGCAAGGATAATCCGGTCGTAAAATCTATTATTACGAATGTAGCCGTTGGCGCCGCACCTCCAAATTCAATTGATCAAACGCCAAGTCCCAATAGAAGTAGAATTGCCATATCGTTTGTGGATTATCAATACCGCAATGGAGTATCTACCCAAGCGCTTATGGATAAGATTCGGGAAAATGTAAAGGGAATTCCCGGTGCTGAGGTTACAGTGGAACAAGAACAGCAGGGCCCACCTTCGGGTAAACCAATCAATATAGAGATAACAGGGAATGAATTTGATAAGCTTATTAATATATCCGAGCGGTTAACGGCCTACATCGAGTCTCAAGATATCCCGGGTATCGAGCAGCTGCGTTCGGATCTGCAGAATAATAATCCAGAAATTATTGTCGATGTTGATGAGGTAAAAGCCAACAGCTACGGGTTAAGTAACACACAACTGGGCATGGAGCTGAATACAGCATTGTTAGGGCAGCCGATTTCAACATATCGCGACCAAGATGAGGAGTATGATATTAGGTTGCGCTTACAAGAAGAGTATCGATCTAATATTACGGATCTTATGAATCTGAAAATTCCAACACCTGCGGGTAGCATGATCCCCATTTCAGCGGTTGCAGATGCTAAGTACGTGTCGAATGTGGGATCGATTAACCGCATCGACTTAAATCGAGTGGTGACCATATCATCAAACGTATTGGAGGGTTATAACGCCAACGAGATCAATGCCCAAATTAGGGAAGCATTGCAGGATTTTGAAGTTCCTGAGGGATATACTATCTCTCTAACTGGTGAGCAGGAAGATCAGGCTGAGGCGGCAAACTTCTTATCAATAGCATTGTTTGCGGCTGTGGCTCTCATTTTCTTGATACTTGTTGCACAGTTTAACTCTATTGGCAAGCCAGTAATTATTATGTCTCAGGTGTTATTTAGTTTGATTGGCGTCTTTATCGGTTTTGCTACCTTTGGTTTGGATGTATCGGTTGTTATGACCGGCATGGGTATTATTGCTGTGGCTGGTATTGTGGTGAAGAACGGTATTATTCTTGTCGATTATACCGATATCTTGCGGAATAAAGGTGAAAGCTTGCATGATGCTGTTATTGAAGGCGGAAGAGTGCGTTTAAATCCCGTTATTCTGACGGCAGCATCAACAATCTTGGGACTGATACCACTGGCAATAGGATTAAATATTGATTTCTACGGACTATTTGCCAGCTTGGATCCCAATATTTACTTCGGTGGAGATAATGCTGATTTCTGGGGCTCATTGGCCTGGACGATTATTTTCGGTCTTGGTTTTGCCACTTTCTTAACGTTATTCCTTGTACCATCAATGTATTACATAGGAGTTAAAACAAAGCGTAAGGTTAAAGCACTTTTACCCGAATAAATAGCATCAGTTTTTGATATCCCTGATTGGCCCGGAAGTAATTCCGGGCTTTTTTATTTACGTAAATTTAGGGCACTTTGGGGATGACCTGCTCTGTAAAAAATTGTATCTTTGCGCATCGCAATTAACAGTAATCAAAGTTATTCTTCTTAGTCGTGATTCAACGGATCCAGTCGGTTTTTCTATTTTTAGCCTTTCTTATGAATGGGAGCGTTTTCTTTAATGCGCTTTACAGCCATGCAATGAACGATCCCCAAGCGTGGGTTGGTTTCGGTTTTGCAATTATTTTAAGCATTGCTTCTCTTGGATCGCTGGGGTCTATTTTTCTATATCAAAATCGCGAAAACCACCGAAAGTGGGTAAGTGTGCTGTTGCTCGTTCAGGTAATTACGATTGGTTTTGCGGCAGGTATTTATATCTCACTGGGTGGTTTCGGTACATTTTTATGGGATGAAACTATCGGTTTGGGATTATTAGTTTTGGCACTGGGTGCTCAGCTTTATGCACGTAAAAAAATTAAAGATGATATTGAGCTGGTCAAATCCATGGACCGTATACGGTAACATAATTCCAATTTTATTTTTGTGATATGGCTGAGGAGTACCCAAAAGTAAAAGTGCTGGCAGCCCTGTTGGCTGGGTTAACAGCTTTTGGATTTGCGCCCATCCTGGTTCGTTTTGCGTCGGATACCTCTCCCTTAGTGTTAGTTGTTTACCGTACCGTTTTCGCTGCGGCTATGCTGTTTCCCTTTTGGATTTGGCTGCGAAGCAGCGAGCAACGATCGGGGAAAGGTAAAGAGCGGTTATGGATAGCACTGTCGGGGATATGCTTGGGACTCCACTTTACTTTCTGGATTTCCTCTCTCTATTACACCTCCGTCGCTTCAGCATCAGTATTGGTGACCATCCATCCCATTATTATGATATTAGTTGAGCGCCTATGGTTTAAACGAAGTTTTGTAAAAACGACCTGGATTGGTGTGCTTTTGGCGTTTGGAGGATCTGTGCTGCTTGGAATATCCGACAGTCAAATAGAGCAGGATTTTGTTGATCCCCTGTTTGGCAACTTTCTGGCGTTGGCAGCTGCCATTATTTTTGTGGTTTATCTTCTAATCGGGCAAAAAATTCGAAAAAAGCGAGAATGGATCGATTACGTATTCCCAGTATATTTTTACGCCGCTGCGGCCTGTGTATTAATGGCAGTAGTGATGGGTAAAAATCTGCTTGATATTTCTACGATAGGAATTTGGGCTGGGGCAGGATTGGCTTTTGGTCCGCAGATTCTGGGCCATGGGTCAATGAATTATGCCGTTAAATATGTGTCGCCTACCCTGCTGTCGACACTAATTTTGGTAGAACCGCTTTTGGCCTCGGTGTTAGCTTTCATGCTTTTTGATGAAATGCCGCCCATTGCTTCTATAGCTGCCATGGTTTTAATCCTTATAGGCGTGGGCCTTACATGGAAAAGAGATAAGCCCAAAGCAGAATAATTAGAAGAGCGTTTGAAAAACCATTTCATCCGTTAAAACTAAGTTTTTTTTCGTCGCTTCGCTTGTTTAAAATGGCAGGTGGTTTTCAAAGTGTTTCAAAATCAGAATTGAATTTTCACTCCGGCCAAGAATTTGCGCCCAGGACCTGGCAGACCCAGCTGTAGAACACGAAGGTCATTAGTGATGTTATTCACCCGGAAAAAGAGTTCGCCACCCTTGAGAGTACGACTTTTTTGAAAGAGATCATATGAGAGCCGCCCGTCAAAGATGAGAGCATCTGGTAACAGCACAAAATTATTTTGCTTGGTGCGGGTATAAATACCGCCTGTATATTCGGTTTGTGATAATATGCTGAGGCGATTTGTAAAGTTGTATGTGATACCCAGCTTTCCCAGCCCCGTAGGCTTTTCATCCAGTTTGCGAGGTTCGCCCTGGAAAAAGCCCCGAATATTCATGTAGGTAAAGCTACCGTCGATTGATAATTGCTCAACAGGATTTGTCGTGAGTTTCGCCTCTACGCCCCATATACGACTGCCGTCGAGATTGATTCGCTGTTCTTTACCCGCATTGGGGCCTTGTTGGATAGTTGTTTTGTCGATGGTGTCATACGTACGGGTTAGGAATGTGGTGAGTGAGCTACTGACAGTGCTACCAACCCATTCCATGCCAATTTCACTCAGATAAGCTGTTACGGGTTTAAGTTTTGGGTTAGGCACAAATTTGCCCAATGCACCGCCATATAGTTCGCGCATAGTAGGGAATCGTGGTTTTCGACCAATTGATGATCGCAACCGTAATTGCTCAGAAATATTGTATGTCAATCCTGTGGAAAGACTGAGTGCAGAAGTTAAATAATTTTCGTATCCCTTATTTTCCCACGGACCTGTATTGGTAATGGCGCTTCCCTCATAACTTAGTCCCAGCATACCTGTTAAATCGTGGCTTAAGGGAAAAGTATATTCAGCACCGAGGCTGTAAATTTGTTGTCCATAAGTATCGTTTGAGTCGGCTTGTGCACTGCTGTTTTGATAAGGTATAATCGTTTGTTGATGCTGAGTCGTCAGAGTATTTAATGCTATATCAAGTTGTGCATTGCCTATGTCTTGCTCAAGAATAAACCGCAGTCCGCTGGTTAGATCAAGATCAGCCTGTGTTTGGTCCAGATTTTTATAATCAACACTTTGATATTGATAGATATCCTGTGAGTATCGATTAAACCATACCGATCCGCGAACACGTGTATCAGAATCAAACGGAACCATGCCGTTTAAAATAACCATGGATTGACGGATGGTGGGATAGCGCCAATAGCGGACGCTTGTTTGTTTAGGATCAAGGTTACTTTCGGGAGCAACGCCTTGTTCGGCATCCACATGAAAAAGGGAGGCACTAAGGCGTGCACCGTTTTCGAATTGCTGGGTACCCTCAAAAAATAAATTTGCATTACGGCGGTCGGTATTAACTCTGGTATCATTTGAGGGTTGGCTGTATGGAGTGGTTGCTCCATCAGGAAGTTTGTAATCATATTGCTTAGAGTAACCGACCTCAGCGGTATACGAAAAATTGTTGCTTTTACCCATCTGAACTACTGAGGCTCCGCCCAATCCCGGCGATGAACCTGAAACTTTGAGCTCAGTAAGTCTTTCCTGATTTGATAGAGAGCGAGCGCGAAAGTTTACGGCGCCTCCAATGGTATTTGTGCCATATACGACCGAGGGTACTCCTTTAGAAACGGTTACACCTCCGAGCATTGAAGAAGGCAGAAAGCCGATATCAACTCGATTATCCCAAGGCACATTAATGAGGGCCCCATTAAAAAATTGTGCAGTCTGACGATCTGCAGAGTTTCGAAGATAGAGTATGGTTTGCCCCCGGGAGTTGGTAGCAACATGAGCAGCCGGTAGCATGCGCGCCACATCGGCAACGGTACCGAGATCTATATTTTCTATTTCATCAGCCTCTATTTGTTGGATAGTCGTGGTAGTAGGGGCATCTTGCTCGGTATGGCTCACTACTATTTCACTTAACTCGTATCTGATGGGCTGGAGTTTAATATCCAAAACTCGTGTTTCAGTAGCTTCTATAGTAAACTGTTTTGTCTTTTGCTGATATCCTACAGCTGAAATTTTTAATCGATAATTTCCACCAGATAACCCACGAAAAGTATATCTCCCATTATTGTCGGTAGCTACACCACTTGCAAATTGTGTTTCCTGGCGTGATAGATAAATATTTACTCCTTGAATAGCTTCCCCGGTTTTATCATCGGTGAGTTGACCTTTAATAGTAGCCGTTTGTGCATGTAGGGAGCCAAAAGTAGTAATTATAACACAACAAGAAGCGAGAAAAGACAGGAATTCTTTCATAAATTTATAGTCGATGCTCGAATATGTAATTTGAAAACTTACAGCAGAAAATATTTTAAAAAAGATTTTTCAACAACGAATATTGCTGAAGTGGGCTGTCCCAGTGCCTGTTTAACAGACCATACACAATGGATGCATTTTATATCTATGACACTTGGGTTCACCAATTGTAGATAATAAACGAACCGCAGATAATCGTGTTGTACAGCGAATTAATTTGTAGAAGAAATCGCGTATAGTAAAAAATTATTACAAATAATAACACGATTCTGAACTCATATATATTGAAGGAAAAATTATTCAATAATGAGTCTTTGCACCTCATACCCCTCTGTTTAGAAGTGGAAGTATAACATACAAGTCTGATAAAATTAGGATTGAAGCGTTTACCTGGGTTAGTGTCAAGAAAGATATCTCCGATTTTTTCCCTTCCAAACGCAATAAAACTCATCTTTACCCCCCCCCCCAGAAGGGACGCCAGCATGGGCTACGTAAAACCTGAGGACGTCGTATGAGCTTACCTCAAAAATCAATATGAATGTAAGTGTAGAAAATATATTTGATAAGCATTATCGACCCTACTCATCAGGTATAAGTGCCCCTGGCAAAAATACTATTATAGCATTGCGGGGGACTTTAATAAACGTTGTAGGCTAATTTACTGTTAGAGAACAGAGATCGGTACTTGATAAGGATTGGTTAATGAATATTAGAAATTCTTTGTACTAACCAATTTTTCAAGAATTTTGGGTATTTTGGGTATAAGAAATTAAATGTACGTTGGTAAAAACACTTGCATATCAGATCCATCTGGCGTTAACCAATTGATGTATTATGCAAAATAAGACATTAGTTCCGTCAACAATACGTAATACTGTTGTAAGTGCCCTATCCGTATTGTTTATTAGTACAGGATGTATAAACACCAATGATATGGATCAATTGGTCGATGGAAGTACACAAGAGGGATTAAATGTAACGGTAACCGAACCCATTGACCGTGATTATTCCGATATAAAGCAGGACGGGACGATCAAAATGATTACCCGATATAGTTCCAACACCTATTTTCTGCACCAGGGTATCGAATGGGGATTTGAATATGAGCTTGTCCGTAAGTTTGCCGAGGAGCACGATCTTGCATTAGAAGTTGTTGTAATTGGCCCCGATGAAAATCCCTATGATTTGCTTAACAGCGGAATGGGAGATTTGATAGCCGCTAATTATGCAGCTACTCAAGAACGGCAAAAGTTTGTAAAGTTTACCCGGCCTTATAATCTGGTTGATCAAGTATTAGTTTTTTCGGATGAAGTTGCCGATCCCCCGAAAACGATTGAGAAGGTGGCAGAGCGTGATATCCCTATTACGGTCCGCCGGAATAGTTCTTATTATTATCGTTTGCAAAATTTAAAAGATCAGGGAATTAACTTGGTAACACACCAGGTCCCCAACACCAAGGATACCGAGTCGCTTCTGTTTGAAATATCAAACAATACGCATCAGGCAACGGTGGCAGATGATAATATTTTTAATGCTTCCAACAGGTATATGCAGGGATTGGTCAAGGGGCCAACGATCGCTAAAAATGATACAATTGCATGGGCCATCCGTAAAAATGCCGAAGATCTTGAAACCGAGTTAAATCGTTTTCTGTATAAGCATTTCCGGTTTGGTAAAGTGGGAGAGTCCCCCAAGCGGTCTACGTTTTTAAATGTCTTGCGTAAAAGATATTTCGAATCAGGAAAGCAGATTGCGGAATACTATAACCCTGAAATGTCGAGCAGGGGTTCTGGCATTATCTCTCCCTATGATGATTTGATTAAGGAAGTCGCTGATTCTGCTGGGGTCGACTGGCTTTTAGTAGCTTCCATTGCGGCACAGGAAACCAAATTTAATCCCAACTCCAAGAGCTGGGCTGGAGCAGTAGGATTAATGCAGGTTATGCCTCGGTTTTCACAGGTTTCAAATGAAGAGGAACTATATGATGTAGAGACGAATATCAAAGAGGGGGTACGTATTATAAAAGAGCACCTTAATCACTATTCATACATGGACAGTACCAATAAATGGTCTTTTGCTCTTGCTACGTATAATGCTGGGCAGGGTCATGTTGCAGATGCCCGTCGGTTGGCGATTGATCAGAATAAGAATCCCAACGAATGGAAAAATGTTGAAGATGCCCTGCTTAAATTAATGCACCGAAAGTATTATAAAGATGCCCGATACGGATTTACCCGGGGAATAGAAACGGTGCGCTATGTCAAAGAAATTAGAAACAGGTATAATACTTACGAAAGTATACTGACCATGGGCAAAGACAATAAGAAAGCAACCGGATTTGGGGTAATGGGATTGTTTAATTAACCTTGATAACGATGATGGTTACATCGTCGTACTGGATATCTTTTGAGTAGCTTTTGACATCTTTAATTATTGCATCTTGTATCTTTTTGGAAGATAAAGCACGGTGTTTTTTGATACAATTAAATAACCGTTCTTCCCCGTACTCTTCAGTTTCAGTTTCGTTTTTGGCTTCTGTTACCCCGTCGGTATAAAATACCAAGAGATCGTCTTCTGAAAGCGTGATTGTTTGATCCTCATAAGGCGTCATTGTAGACATAGCTCCTAAAATAAGGCCTCCCTCAGTCAGTTCCTCGACCTCATTCTTGTCCGACCTTAACAAGATCGGGGGATTATGACCGGCGTTAACAAATTGAAACTGGTAATTTCTGGGATTAAAAGTGCCCCAGAAGAACGTAATAAATTTATCACTGGGCGTATTTTGATAAATAATATTATTGATTTGCCCGGTTGCTTCACCCAGAGAGATATCGACAGGGAGTAATACGTGTAACATCGCCTGCAGGTTGGCCATTAGGAGAGCGGCCGGCATGCCTTTCCCGGAGACATCACCGATAGCAAAGAGAAGCCTGTTTTCTGGAGCTTCTAAAATATCAAAATAATCTCCTCCTACTTGATAAGAAGAGATATTGCTTGCAGAAATATCAAGTTCATCACTTTGAGGGATTGGATCGGGAAGTAGTCCTTTTTGGATACCCTTGGCAATGTTGAGCTCTTCCTCCATCCGTTCTTTCTCAATACGTTCTTCAAGCAGGTATGTTTTTTGGATCGAAAGAACAGCCAGGTTCCCGAGTGACTGCAGAAAATTATAGTCAGAGCTGCTGTATTCCTCCTCATTGGCCCGTGCCCCCACGCCCACGAGAGCAACACGTTCACTTTGAAATTGAAGCCCAATTAGGGCCTTAATGTTGTTTTCTGCTAAAAAAGGAATTTCCTTTTCTAAGGTTTGATCCACCTCGGTAAGGTCGTCATCCAGTGAAAATAGTTTTTCCATCGCATCATCAGATAGTTCACCGTTGATGCCACTGGTAGCCATCACCTTTCGCTCATCTTCATACTCAAGCACAAAAAAGAATTTACGGATGAGCATCTGCCCGAGCATGGCAAATTTGAAAATACGGATAATCTCCTCTCGATCAACCAGTATGTTAAAGTCCTTGCTAAGATCAAATAGCGTGTTTAGTTCATACACTTTACGATCGAGCATTCGGTTGATGCGCCGCAGCTCAGTAAACATTCTGGAGTTGGCAATGGCTACCGAGGATATGATGGAAAGACTTTCCACAAACTCGATCTCACGCTGGCTGAGCGGTTGTTTGTTTCCTTTAGAACCGAGGCATAAAAATCCAATATGGTCGTTGCTGGTCTGCAGGTTAAAAAACGTGCAGTGTTGGTCGTCTTCAATAAGATCAGGCATTTCAAAATCATCAATACCACATTGTATAACCGATTGTTCTTGAACTTCTTTATCCCAATCAAAAGAAATAGTTTTCCCTTCTTTGGGACAGTTGCGGCCCTTTGATTTAGAAATGATGTAATTATCAGACCCCGGTTGATACAACAGAATCATACCTCTGCTCACCATCAGTTTGCCCATGGTGATTAACAAGAGATTATTGAGAACAAAATCCATGTCTTGAGACTCTATGAGCATTCGCGAAGTCTCAAGCAAAGTTTTTAGCTCAAATCTGGAATGGCCTTCATCATTTTTGTTGGAAGAGCTGCTCAAGGTCTTATTTGGTTTTTGTCATCCTGATTTTGTTTACCGAACCTTCAGTGTGGTATTGCACGTCATCCATAAGTTTTCTAATAAGATAAACTCCAACACCGCCTCGCTTTTTCTCTTTAATCTTTTGCCGAACATCGGGTTTTGAGTAGCTGCTGGGATCAAATGCATCTCCGGTATCCATCAAAGAAACCCAGAACATGTTACCATTATAGCCCAACTCAATGTCTACCTCCTTTTGTTCATCATGCTTATAGGCATGTTTAATGATGTTGGTATAGGCTTCATCAACAGCAAGTCGAATATCTGCGACATCTTGTTTATTAAACCCAAACTCCTTGGCGTATTTGGCAACGAAATTCCGTACCTCAGCCAGCTGCTTGGTAGAAGCCTGTACAGAAATACTATATGTAGTAGATTTTGCCAAGGTAATTATGATTCAGCTTTGTCTTTTTCAAACTTTTTGATAGCATCAGCTTCGTCCTCTAAAATGTCGTAGAGCGAGGGAAAGCCCAGAAGGTCAAACACGTTATATACTTTGGAATTCATGTTCGTAAGCTTGATATCGCCACCCAGCGAACGAACATCCTCGATGTATGCCATAAATACGCCCAGGCCTGCACTTGCGATGTAGTCTAACTGTTTGCAATTAACAATTATTTGGTGCCTCTCTTGATCTATCAGCTTCTTTAGAGAATCTTCTAATTGAGAGGCTGTATGAGCATCCAGCTCACCGCAAAGCTCCAAAACATCATAGGACTGAACTTCTCTGTGATTGATTTTAAAATTTTTCATTACTGCGGATTTGTTGTTAGAAAACTATTCCCTAATGGAAAGAACGACTAAACATAAAAAATTTTACGAACATGGTACGCAAAAATGAGTAAATGGTTAAATTTTTCTGGAGCGATATAAGCCGGTATCCAATATCATATTTATATTGCGTAAGGCTTACGGATAGAAAGGGGAAATGATTCAAAAAAATAAGGCCTCACGAGTATCAGTCGTGAGGCCCTGACTATTCATCAAGAGAGACGCTACTTGAGCGCATTTCAATATACAGCAATTTAAATATCTTCTACAAATTTTTTACGAATCTAATGTTACGCAACCTTCCAGAGATACTCCTCATCCTTATATTTCGCTAGTCATATGGGAGCCAACGCTTTTCAGAAATTTATTGGTGTTATCGATAACATTGTCTACGGATTTTGATACGAGTGAATTACAAATAACATGATTGTTAGCCTCTGGGAAGTTCGAAATATGAAGAAGTTCTGTGCGAGTACCTAAGTTTTGGATCATTTTTTTAATGGCAGGTACAGAGACAACGGTATCCTGCTCGTTCTTATTTTTGTAGTAATAACCAACAAAAGTGGGGTGGGATACTTTTTTAAAAAGGGGAAGTGTCATGTTGTGTTCAACAAAAGCTCCCAGCTCCAGAGTACCTCCAAGGGAGTAACGCTTATTCCAAATTCTGTCTTCGGCAAAGGTCGTATTTGTAGTTGTAATGAGGTGTTTTTCGCCTGGTATAATTTTTAAAATTTTTCGGCTCAGTTTACTTGTTAAAAGTTTTGCGCTTATACCGTAAAAACTTATTAAAGGAGAATATAAAATAAGAGATGAAATCTCTTTCCGATATTTTGTCTTTGAGGCCAGATAAAGGGCAAGTGAGCCGCCGGTTGATGTGCCCATTAAAATAACCTTTTTGCCGATACGCCTGCCTATTTCAAGAGCAAAACGAGCAGATCGGAGCATCTTTTCCTCAGTTAGGTTTAGCAGCGGATAGTCGCTTTTGATGCCGTGTTCTTCCATCCGGCTTAAAAAGAGATTATATCCAAATATTTTAGCAATTGTTTTATGAACGGGATCCCCTTCGGGGTGTGAGGCACGAAAACCGTGAAGATAAACAATAGCATATTCTGTTTGTCTCGGTTCCTGAGAATTCCATATTATTTGTGCTCTTGTACCTTCTTTCAAGTTGAACTGAGATTCCCGCTCATTCAGAAAGTTATCCAGCAGATGAGGGTCAGTAGGTAGTTCAGAAATTTTATCTTCCATCTTTGTTTCGATTGTATCTGTAATATAACCAGCATTAAAAATAAAAAAGCACCGCAGAGTTAACTACGATGCTTTAATATAAAATGTTTTGGAGGCTTGTTATTCTTTTTCTTCTTCAGCAGCCTTCTCCTCTGACGAAGATTTATCATTAAGTAATGAGATCCAGGATTTTTCATTGTGATTTCGCATCAGCTTATCCTGTAGCTTTTTTGCCATATCTTTGGTGGCTACTCGTCCTAAGCGTACGCGGAACCAGATATCACCAGTTTCTTCGTTACCCATTTTAACGACATAGGCATTTTCGTAGCCGCGGTCTACCCATTTTTGAACTTGTGCTTCAGCTTTTTCTTTTGATCGCCAAGCTTCTACCTGAACTGAAAACGCTCCATTATTGTCATATTTAATTCTATTGCGTTCTCGTTCTCTTTTGGCAGCCTCAATACTATCTTGACGAGCCTGTTCAATGCTATCTTGTCGTTGTTGTTCAAGACGCTGCTGTTTAACTTGTTCCAGTGAATCTTGGCGGGCCTGTTCTCTTTGTTGAATTTCTTCTTCACTTGGTCCGCAAGCCTGTAACATACTGATTGCTATTGCCGAAGTTATGAGAAAAATCACTACTCGTTTCATAAGCCTTGTATTATTGATGTATTGGGATGAATTCTTTTAGCCTTTCAGGCTTAATTTTACTTAAAAAAAGGATCGGTACAAAACTATTTAAATAAAAAGATCATTTTAATTTTTTTCGGGGTAAAACTTGCGTGTTGAAAAGGATAATAATTTGAGTTTAACGGTTGCTATCAAGGATGTTTCTATTTAGATTTGATCTAAATTTTTCACTTCTCAGAGAAGGATAAGCACTATTATAGGTACAAAAACAAATAGTAAATCGCCCCCGTGGTATCTGTTACTTATTGCGGGAGTTATTGCAGCCGGTGTTTTATTACCCCTTGTTTATTTATTAATTAGGGCTTTTGAGGCGTCTCCGGAGATGCTTAATAATGTTGTTTTTCGGATGCGTAACCTGTATCTGCTTGGCAACACTTTGTTACTAACTTTTGGCGTGCTGTTGTTAGATATCTTGATAGCTTTGCCATTGGCCTATATGTCAGCAAGGGTTAAAATTAAAGCGCGAAGATTTATTACCATATTGGGAGTGTTGCCCCTTGCTATTCCAGGTTATGTGATGGCCTATGCGATGCTGGGACTCGGCGGGTATAATGGCACCTTTCAGGCTTGGTTTGGATGGACAATCCCACGCATTAATGGGTTTTCGGGATCACTTATTGTATTAACGCTCTGTACGTTTCCGTATCTGTATTTAAATCTTCGCACGGCACTTGCAGGAATGGATCGCTCGATTGAGGAGGTTTCGCGCTCACTGGGACATGATGCTAAATCAACATTTTTTAAGGTAATATTGCCCCAACTTAGGCCAGCGCTTCTGGCGGGGTCGCTGTTAGTAAGTTTACATGTGATCGGTGATTTTGGAACGGTTTCACTGATGCGATTCGAAACGTTTAGTTACGCTCTTTATTTGCAATACATCGCGGCCTACGATCGTATTTATGCGGCTTGGCTGGCGCTTATGCTTTTGGCGTTAACTACCGGTGCATTAGTTTTAGAATATAAAATGCTTAAGCAAGCAATATTTCATCGTCTGGGACGCGGAGTTTCTAAAGCAAAAAGTTATTTAGAGTTGGGACCTTGGGCGGTTCCGGCCTATACTTTTGTGGGAATTTTATTTTTAGTGGCTATTGTTTTACCGGTTTCATCGATTGTTTTTTGGTTAAACCAAACAGCCTTTGCGTCTGTGGCCGGTAATTTATACGAGGCTTTTTTCCATTCTGTCCAAGCATCGGCCCCTGCAGCGGTACTTACAACGTTGATGGCTTTGCCATTGGCATATATAGGTGTTCGATATAAAACAAAATTAAGTAATCCCATTGAGCGCGTTGCTTATTTAGGATATGCAACCCCGCCACTTGCCTTTGCGTTGGCTTTTGTGTTTTTCTCCCTGCAGGTTTCTACCGTATTGTATCAGTCGCTTTTATTATTGGTGATTGCTTATTCACTGCACTTTTTGGCAGAAGGAATTGGGCCAGTGCGCAGTGCACTGTATCAGGCCCCCGAAGATCTTGAGGAGGCGGCGCAGTCATTGGGGTACTCGTCTATAAAATCATTTTTAAAAGTGACCTTGCCGTTGTTGCGGGGTGGAATTATTGCGTCGGCATCTTTGGTTTTTTTATCTGCAATGAAAGAGCTATCCATAACGTTTTTACTATCACCCATAGGGTTTGACACCTTGGCGTTGAATGTATGGTCGTATACGGGGGAAGCGATGTTTGCAGAAGCGGCTCCCTTTGCACTGTTAATTTTGTTATTTTCATCCCTGTTTGTGGGATTTTTATTCTCTAAGGAGTTGAAGAAATGATGAATGATTTACTTACCGTTAAAAATTTAACGAAATCCTTTGATGAAAACGCTCCGGTTGTTGA
This sequence comes from Fodinibius sp. AD559, assembly GCF_052712805.1. Classification (NCBI taxonomy): domain Bacteria; kingdom Pseudomonadati; phylum Balneolota; class Balneolia; order Balneolales; family Balneolaceae; genus Fodinibius; species Fodinibius sp. AD559. Next base: position 367,224 of record NZ_JBQPVW010000003.1, on the reverse strand, counting down.
TAAGCTAGATTTTGAAGTCAAAGAGCATGAGATATTCGCCCTGTTGGGGCCGAGCGGCTGTGGTAAAACAACGTGCCTTAGACTTATTTCAGGATTTGAACATGCCGATGAGGGAGAAATTTATTTGGACGATCAGTTGCTGGAATCTCCTCAGACCCATGTGGCTCCTCAAGATCGAGGTATCGGATTTGTTTTTCAGGATTATGCATTGTTTCCCCACCTTTCGGTGCTTGAAAATGTAGCATTTGGGCTCACTGATATCCCTAAACACAAGCGTCTTGTTTATGCCGAGGAGGTTTTATGCCGGACGGGGATGGGCGATTATAAAGATCGCAATCCCAGTGAACTTTCGGGTGGACAGCAGCAACGTGTAGCTCTGGCACGGGCGATAGCCCCTAAACCTAAGCTGGTACTGCTGGATGAGCCTTTCTCCAACTTGGATGCGATGTTGCGCGATTCCATGCGTAAAGAGGTACGTGAATTACTTAAGAAGGCGGGAATGAGTGCTTTGCTTGTTACCCACGATCAGGAGGAAGCTCTTTCATTTGCAGATCGTATTGCAGTGATGAATGACGGAGAAATTGAACAGATCGGTACGCCCGAAGAAGTCTATTATAATCCCAAGACAAAATTTGTAGCGCAGTTTCTTGGTCGAACTAATCTGTTCCATGCGGATGCAACCGGCGGATCAGAAGTGGCCACGAAGCTGGGACCGATGAATTTGAATTGTAATGCCTGTGGGCGGGTTCTTTGCTCTATTCGCCCTGAGCATTTGACGTTGGAGAAGCCAACCAATCAAAAGCCGGAAAATGTAGGTACAGTACTTGGACGTGAGTTCAAAGGGCATGATATTACGTATCACGTGCAGCTCGGGGAAAAGAAATACCTGGTGCATACCGATAATCGGGTGCTTTTCGAACCAAATGATGCCGTAGTTATCAAACCCCTTGAATCGGCGGTAATTTTGGATGAATCTGATTAATTAAATTTGATTATATGAGTTTTATATTACTTCTCGTTATTGCTGCCATTTGTGGTGCGATTGGTCAAAGTATAGCAGGTTATTCGATGGGTGGCTGTCTGATTACAACCGTGGTGGGATTTATCGGTGCCTTTATTGGTAAATGGCTGGCTGCAGAAATGGGACTTACCTATATTTTCCCTGTTGATGTGGGCGGAGAAACCTTTCCAATCATCTGGTCTATACTGGGATCTGCACTCTTTGCAGTTACTATCGGTCTATTATCTCGCGGAAAAGATCAGCTAAAAAAATAGTGACCTTTTCCTGAAAATGATGGTGTGCTGTCCCACCTTATATTTGCCTGTCTGCTAAAACTTATTTGGAAGCAGAGAAATCTTGATTAAAGGGATTGTTGTTAAAGCCGGGTGTGATTTTTACGAATCCGTGGGATGTTGCATTGTGACAAGAATTACATGAGTTGGTAAGATCTATCGTTTTTTCTCTAACTTCATCCCAGTTTTTGTTAGCTAATGCTGTTTCTACGGGTTCGATAGAAGGATCGAATATCAAAGTCATAAATCTTTTAATATCATACCCTTCGTAGCCCGGGATATTTTCCTTAATACCATCAGCAGCTGCTCTTACTTCATGAAAATAAAAAGTAGCTAATTCATGATTTTTTGCTTCAACTGCTAAAGCGTATTTGTGGAAGTATGTTTGTAGCTGCCCCATAGCATCTGCAAGTTCAGGAGTATCCTCCTTCGCTTTTTGTACTTTTTGTTGGGATGCACTGTTATTTTTAGGTTGTTCGGTTGTGCACTGAATGGTTAGAAAGGCACAGAGAATGAAGGTTAATACCAGGCATAAGATTTTTGTAGGGCTGGTCTGATCAAACATTTTTGGAGAGATATATTCACTATTTAAAATGAGTCTAAGTATATAAAAAAATGACGAAAGGTGGAATCAAATTCCAAGTTATTTAAGTAACTAATATAGCCGTGCTATACTGATATTAAGCAGAACAGCGGGTTGGTCAATACGGGTAGCCAGATCTAACCGAATTAAATCCAGTATGCCATTTAGTGATGCTCCTATCTCCCAGTGAGTGCCATTAGTTTGTCTTGGTTGGTATCCCGATTGAGATAAAAAATTGTCGTTCTGCAGCCAGGTCTTGGCCATTCCACCAAAGATTATAAAACTAATATTGCGATCTGCCAGCGCCTGTAATCCTATGAGTTCAAAAGGGATGGTGCGGAAGTTGTGTTCGGCATTTATGGAGAGATACTGTTGTCCTTGGTAGGGGCGATTTCGAATCGTTTTTAGTACTCCATATGGGGCTGTAGAGCCGATGGTGCCATCTATGATACCCCATTTTTGAGGTGGGAGATCTCCGCTGTAGGTTCCGCCTTTGATATTAAAATCGAGTGTGTTGGCTAAAAATCTGCGTTGATAGAATGTGGGGAATGACCACGAAACGAATCCCGTATATCGTGTAAATTCATAGTCGCTGCCAAGCGCATCCGAGGAATGCTCGATAGCAAATTGTACCTTTTTCTGTCCCGTTACTCCAAAGTTATAGGCTTCATTTATATTATAGCCTGCGGTAATATCTATAGACTTCAGCGTTCCTTCGGGGATGGAGGGGTTTAAAAGGAAATTATTGGAGTTGCCCAGAATATCATATGCAGTAGTTGTGGGTAGAGATGTTTGGTTTTGATGGTTGAATCCCATCTCCATAGAGAGGTTGTAAGGAAAATCCCATCCGGAAAAAATTCGAACCCCTTCCGATCGATAGTAATCAAAATAGCCTTGGTGGCCCAGTAAGTTGGGAATGATCGTGTAATACGGATTATAGATATGAGAGTGGTATCGGGTTTCGGTGCCGGCGCGATAATCACCGCCCAATGTTGCTGAGCTCCAATTACGCTGAAGCCATTCAATGGTAAGTCCGCCGCCGTAATTCCATTCGCGGTAGCCGGTGCTGTATCCGCCCTGACCTCGAATGGAAAGCCAGTCAGTTGCATCAATATTATAGCGTAATCCCACAAAAGCTTGGTCCACGCGGTTGTACTTTCCATTAGGTATAATACTACCGGGTATTTCATCCAGGAAGCTTAGGAATTCTGAGTTGGACTCATTCCCTTCACCCTCCTCATCGTCTAAAAATTTAGCTAAAAAGCCGCTGGGTTTGAACGCTTTTTCGAGTGTAGCGGTGCTATCAAGAGTAGCGTAGGCCAGTTCTTCTTCGGATGAGAGGGGAACGGTATTTACCTGTTGGGCAATCAATGAATCGAATTGAACGGTAGTGCTGTCAACACTGAATCTGTCTTCTTTTTTATAAAGCGAATCGGGCAGTGAGGTGTTGACCTGGTAGTTGGTAATACGGGAAAGCTGTTTAAACTTGATCATTGGAAAATCGAGGCCTACCATCTTTATTTTGATGTCGCCTTCGATACGGACATCAACAGGAAGCCAGAAATCCTGACCATAATTGCTGAACTGTTGTTTATACGCTGTATTGAACGACTTTATTGGAGGAGGAAAGGTTACAACCTTATTAGGGGTTAAATCTATTTCGATTAGTGCGTATTCATCTGCAAGTACATATACCATTCCTTTAAATAGCGGCTGAAGTTTTCGAGCAGGTGTTACCTCAATTTCGTAGACGGTTTGGTCATCGAGTGAGGTCTGGCCCACAAGTTTAAAATTATAATAGTCCAGAGCATCGGGATGGGTAATGCCCACCAAGTTGAATTCAGCAATTTCAATGTTATCGTCATAAAAGTTCGGGAGATAGCTTACACCCGCAAAGTTTGCGCTGGCCTCAATATTGGCGGTCTGGCGTTTTGATTTTTGTACCTCACGGTGGCCTTTTTCTTTGTCCCAAAATACTTCTGATACCGATTCGCTGATAGAAATAATAGCGGTATCGTTGGACAGTGATTGCCGGGTATAGGCTTCGGCGCGATAGGATTTGAGCTGTTTGCGCCACTGTTGTTTTCGCTTTATGACTTCGCGCATGATACGTACACCGGGATCTTCATCGGTAACTACAATTTCCTGCATTTCGGTTACTGATGGTTTTAGCGAGATATTTTGCCTTGCTGATGAGTTCCGGGTAATTGTTAGCTGTTGGGTTTGATATCCGATGTAGCGAATAACCAGCGTAGCGGGAAGCAGCGAATCGGGAATTATCAAAGAAAAGTTGCCACTGCTATTGGTGATAGTGCCGCGATACGTATTTTTAATCAGAATATTGGCAGAGGGAAGCGTTTCCTGTGTTTGGGCATCAATGACGGTGCCGCTGATCTTTTTTTGCGCTTGTACAGATGAACAAATAAAAAGCAGAAAAAAGAGTACAGGTAATAATTTTCGGGTCCCGGACATTGATCTGTTTCTTTGATTGAAAACAACAGTAGCTTTGTACTGATATTATTATCTTATGTTACAGAAAGTAGGGCTTATCCTGTAGGTTTTTCCAGTGTTATTAAAATAAGAGGAGTCAAGTTTTAAGGCCGGGGAACATTTTATCGGTTTCCCACAGCTAAAAAAGTTATTTCAGAATTCGTTGTTTTCGTATGTAATTGTGTCTCTTTAAAACCTGCTTCCTGAAATAGCTGCTTTACTTCATCAGGCTGATAAAGATTCTGGAATACGTCTCCATTTTCTGTCACGGTCGAGCTTTTTCTTTGCATGAGATCTTTGTCTCTAAAAGCACTGAATAATTTCCTACCTGGTTTTAACACTCGTATTATTTTTTCAAGATTCTCTATTGGTTTACGCTAATCAATAAACCGTTTGTAGATTGCCACAAGTTGATCCTGTTCAATTCCCAGATAATAGAGCGAGAGAATCAGAGTAAAAATCAGCTGCAGCTTTAGAACACCATTATCCCGGTACTTTTGTGCGGATGTGGTGACAGCCTTATTAAGAATGGTAAAGGAAACGTTTTTCTTGATACGACGGACGAATTCCTGATCCTCCATTACGATATGATCTTCCCGGAATCCCTGTAGCTCGCGAAATGCGTCTTTGGTGATAAACAGACTTTGATCGCCAAAGCGAAAAAGATCAATATCGAATCGGGTGAACCAGCCGTAAAACTGTAGCAGAAAATGATCATCGTCGAACCCGAGTTGAAAGCATCCGGCCTGATGGTTTTGATGAACCGCTTGTTTTATAGCGATGTCAAAATTTGTGGGCGGATGGGTATCACCATGTAGAAAATAGAATATTTCTCCCTCCGCATGCTTTGCTCCAGCATTCATTTGTGCCGCCCGGCCTTTCTTGGGACTTTCGAGTGTTTGAGCGCCGGCGGTGTTGGCTCTTTCAATGGTTTGATCCGTACTTCCCCCATCGACCACTATAATTTCCCGAATGTGATCATTGCTATGCTGCCGTACTTTTTCTATAGTTTTAGCTATGGAATCAGCTTCATTGAAAGTGGGAATAATAACACTGATGCTCATTAATCAGTAGGCAGGTTTGAAGCTTTAAGATCTGCCTCGGTATCAATATCGTTGAGTACAGGCAGCTGTTTGTACGAAAGGTTCATTTGTTCAAATTGGCGAATGGTTTCTTCAAAAACAGAAGAGGTGCTCCACGGTTTATCTTCAAAAAGCGAGGGATAGAAGTTTGTCATTCCCAGCAGATAGTAACCGCCGTCTCGGGCGGGACCAATAACGGTCTGATGATTATCCAGTGCCCGAAAACCTTGTTCAATCAATTCGGATCTAAGAGCACTGCAATCACTTCCGATGATCACCACTTTTTGATATCCCTCGGCAAAAGCTTTTTTGAATGCATGCTGCATTCGGAGGCCGAGGTTGTCGCCCTTTTGGAGGTGTTTTTCGTAATTGTTATCCGACCAGATATCATCGTCGTCGATAAAACGGGAGTACCAAATCTGCCTGGGTACGTCCAGCTTATCTGTAACAGACTTGGTAATTCTTAAAAGTTTTTGGTAGACCTTTAGCGCTTTTTTATTGCCAACAGTGTTAGCAAGTCTGGTTTTAACCTTACCCTTCTCAGGATTTTTGGTAAAAACGATAAGTACAATATCACTTGAGTTATTTTTCTGGACATCCATAATAAAGTTTCTGCTTATGTTGTAGTGCCTCCACAACTGCTACCGTCCCCGGCCGTGCAGCCAAAGCAGTGCTGATTGATCTTGATCTCTCGATCATTAAGTTTGGCTTCATTCCACTCGCTGATATGCTGCGGAGCTTCCTCTTCCACAGGCATTTCCAGCATCTGGTTGAAATCGCAATCATAGAGGGTGCCATCCCAGCCTACCGAAATGGTATCGCGACACATAACACCTTTAGCAGCCGCAGGATTAAAGGAGGTAATTAACCGATCCATATATTCATCCAGATTGTCGGATTCCAGCAAGAAGTTAAGATATCGGCTGATAGGCAGATTAGTAATGGTAAACAGATTATTGAAAACAATGTCGTGCTTACGGTCGAGCTGACGTTTGAATTCTTTTTCGAGGGACTCTTGTCCGCCGGGCAAGAACGCTCCGGTTGGATTGTAGACAAGATTTAACTCCAACCCGGTATCCTCTTTTCCGTAACCGATTTCGTTAAGTTTTTTAAGGGCTTCAATGGAACGGTCGTATGTGCCTTCCCCTCGCTGACGATCAGTTCGGGATTTATTATAAAAAGGCAGAGAACAGGTCACCTCTACGCCATGTTTGGCGAAAAATTCCGGTAGTTCCTGATACTTGGGAGCTGTGGTTAGGATGGTCAGATTAGACCGCACGATGATATCTTTGCCAAGATCTGATATCTGTTCGATAAACCATCGAAAATGAGGATTCATCTCCGGTGCGCCGCCTGTTAGATCTACCGTTTTTATATCGGAGTGACGCAAAGCTTCCAGGCAATGTTCAAGGGTTTCTTTGGTCATAATCTCGTCACGATCCGGTCCTGCATCCACATGGCAGTGTTTACAGGTCATATTACACATGTATCCTACATTAATCTGGAAAATTTCGATGCCGGTGGGACGAAGAGGATAGAGGTCGATCTCTTCGAGTTTCTCTTTAAATTTTGGCTGCTGCCGCAGTGATTCTGAGTAGTTGTTGAGCACATCTAACTGATAGGTCGGATCTGAAAGATCGTGGCTAAGTGTTTTAAGCGATTTGATCATAATGCGTAGTATGCTCTGAAAATATTTGGAGTGAGATAGAAGTATGGGTTCTGTAGGGCTTTACATGCTCAGATCCTTGGTTTTGTTCATCATTTGCACGCCGTGTACAAGAGATGATCCGCCGCGAATAGCGGAAGCCACATGAACCGCCTCCATCATTTGTTCTTCGCTGGCTCCTTTTTCCAGGCTTTCGGTGGTGTAGGCATCAATGCAATAGGGACACTGCACTGTATGTGATACTGCCAATGCGATCAGCGCTTTTTCGCGGGCACTCAGTGCTCCTTCTTCAAAAACAGCTCCATAGTAATCAAAAAATTTTTCGGCTAACTCAGGACCAAATTCACCAACATCTTCAAACTTTTTTAAATCCTTGGGATTGTAATAGCTGTCACTCATTATAAATATGATTTAAGTTTTGTATTACTGTGATTTGCAGTCATAAAAAAGCAACGAAAAAAGATTATACCAACTGATAGAATATGCAAGAAAATTTGACGAGTATAGATTCTTTCTTCTTACGATTTTTATTGCGACAAAAGTGTGAAACCAAATATGAGGAAAAGTAGTTCGTAAAGAGTAGATTGCAAATAGTAAGAAGCTACTTGGATAAAGCATCTAAATAATCTTAGCATTATTGATGATGTTGTAGGAGCATATGTAGCAATTCAGATAATAAAACTTGTAGGTTTTACTTTGATGTTAGAAACATTGCACGAGTGGATGATGGGATTGTCTGCTGATTATAGCGTGAATCCCTATATTTTCGCCGCTATTTATGTTGGGGCGATTCCTTTTTTTATGGGATCCGTAGCTTGGATTATCAGAAATTTAAAACACGATAATCCGATAACGCTACCGGTTATTTCTACGGGTTTCTGTCTTTCCTCAGCTTATTTATATCTGTTAGTAGCAGGTGAAAATATTCCTTCGTGGGTCTATTTGATCATCATATTTCTGCTTGCGTATGGGCTCTACTCTACCTATCAACGAATTAAGGATAAACGAAAAAACAGTAATGTATGAAGTACGATTATGACTTACTTGTAATTGGCGGTGGTGCCGGTGGGCTAACCGCGGCGGGTATAGGGGCCAATTTTGGGGCGAAAACATTAATGGTGGAAGCCAATAAGCTGGGAGGCGATTGCACGTGGCATGGCTGCATCCCAAGTAAAACATTATTACACCTTTCGAAAGTAGCGCAGAACATAAATGAAGCGGAAAAATTTGGTTATCAAAAATCACAAGGACTGGATTTTTCGTCTGTGATGGAGGGGGTCAGATCCAAGCGGGAAGAGGTCTATGAAGAAGCGGATGATCCGGATATTTATCGCCGAATGGGTGTAGATATTGAGTTCGGTCAGGCATTATTTGTTGATGACCATACTGTTCGCATTGTAAAGGATGAGGAAAATAGGAAGGTATCTTCACGATATATTATTATTGCAACGGGCAGTAGGCCTATGATTCCTTCCGTTAAAGGAATGCAAGAAATATCGTATCATACCAACGAAACGATTTTTGAACTCGAAGAACAGCCGGAGAGTTTAGCGATTATCGGAGCAGGTCCTATCGGCATTGAGATGGCCCAAGCGTTTCAAAGGCTGGGTACAAAGGTGACAGTCTTCGATATGCTGCCACGTATTCTATCTAATGATGATGAAGAGTTAGCCGGAATGCTGCAGGAGTATTTAGCAGATGAGGGTATTGATTTTAAGCTTTCTGCCGATGTAAAAAGACTATCGGAAACTTCGGATGGTAATATTAAGATAGAGACAAAAATTAACGAAGAGCCTTTAGTTTGGGAGGGGGGCCAAGTACTTGTTGCTGCCGCACGTACAGCTAACTGTGAAGGGCTGCAATTAGAAAATGCGGGAATTGATCGCCAAAAGAATGGGGTTAATGTTGATGACCGATGTCGAACGAATAAAAAGCATATTTATGCAGTAGGTGATGTTACGGGACGGTATCAGTTTACTCATATGTCTGAGCATATGGCCAAAGTTGCAGTGACGAATGCGCTGCTTAAAATACCGAAGAAGATTGATCAGAAACATGTACCGTGGAGTACTTACACCAATCCCGAGCTGGCACATGTAGGAGCTACAGAAAAAGAGCTACAGGAGAATGATATCTCATACAAAACCTATCGGTTTCCCTATGATAAAATTGATCGGGCGATTACTGATGAGTCCACTGAAGGATTGATTAAAGTTTTTGCCAAGGAGTGGAACGGAAAAATACTGGGGGCTACAATTTTTGGAAAGCAGGCCGGTGATCTAATTAGTGAATATGCACTGGCGATGCGAAATGGGATTACGCTCAGAAATATTGCTGATACTATTCATCCTTATCCCACATATGGACTTGGTGTCCGCAGGGCCGCAGATCAGTGGTATATTCAGAGCCAGTCGACATGGATGGTTAAATTGATAAAATGGGTGTTTGGCTATCGGGGAACGGTTCCAGATTTCAGTAACAAAGATCGCATTGTTTAGTTGGGAGATAAAAAAAGCCCGCCGGTTAAGGCGGACTTAAAAAACTACTCTCTCTTGATATTATTCAACGGCTTATCTGTTAAGTAAGACCATTGAAAACGGTAATCCTTACAAAATTATTTATTTCATATATTTTTTTATATAATTCATATGGTTATTCATATAATATTTTAAATTTCGCCCATGAAATCACTTACCGACAAACAGCGACAACTTTGGGAATACATTCTAACCTTTTACGAAGATTACGGACAGTTTCCCAGCTATGATGATATGCAGAAAGAGTTTGGGTATAGCTCTTCCAATAGCATTTATCAACATATACAAGCACTAACCAAAAAGAATTACTTGACTAAACACGGTCGCGGGAATTACGATATACATCCGGCCAAACGGAATGAACTAAGTGGGTTTTATCCCGGTATACCCGTTAAAGGACGTATTGCGGCAGGAGCTATGCACGAGGCTATCAGCGAAAATCTCGGGCATTTGCCGGTAGAGATTCATCCCGAGAAGTCCGATCATTACTTTGCCCTTATCGTTGACGGAGAAAGCATGATTGATGTGGATATTCGGGATGGTGATTACATTATTATTGATCCCCGCGAGCCCAAAGACGGAGAGATTGGAGCTATTCGTTACCGTGGGGAAACTACCTTAAAGACGATTCGAAAGAAAGAGGATGGAATTACCCTGCAACCAGAGAATCCATCCTATGAACCTATCGATATCACCCCTGACGAATGGGAAAAGATCATGGTTTATGGAACGTATGTTGGCAAGGCCTGGAAAAACGGGGATGATTGGGGCGTAATCTTTCGATCCGGATAGCTTTACAGTCATGGCTTCGTGTGCTGTCGAATACACTTTTGTAATTGAACTTATTATTTATCGTCTGATAAACCTATATGGTTAGATTCTTTGCTATTATCGGACTGTACCATTTGTAGCATGATGATATCATAAACAGCATGGGCACTCATAGCAGCAATCAGTCCTGCAGATTCAAACAGGTAGCCCAGCATCATACTTAGGCCAAACATCATCGCCCCAAACAGAAGATGTCCCACGGACTTGAATTTAAAGTAGCCGTGGATGCCGATGAAAATTACAGAAGTAAACCATATGCCGAGAAGGGGCTGTATGGCTCCCCGAAAGAGCAGTTCCTCACCCACCCCGGCGAATGCTGAGAGCTGAATCCGATCAAATCTGGTAAGTTGCAGTTTTGAAACCATATCAACGATATAAAAATCATGCAGGATGTCTGAAACCGGTGGCCGACTTATAATGAGGCCGATTATACCGGCTGCGATGCCACCAGATACAAACCCGATGAGAAGTTGAATTGTGACGGGATAGCCGTGTTCAAAAGCAGTTTTGATATTTTCCTCGTGAACATATCGGTAAATTAGAAAGGCAAGTAGCAGGTAAGCAGTGGCCGATATAATGGAGAGGATTAAAAGCTCTCGGCTGGGTATGTGTTCGGATGTATCAGACTCAGGCTGTTGGTTGATATTGTTATTGTTAATCATATCAGGGTATTCAATCGAAAACGCGAAATAGACTTATTATGAAAACTCATGCAGTGATTTCAAAAGTATTAATTTGTAAAATGGATTCGCATAATGGTATGAAATAATTAAGTTAACTGAGAACAACAGATATTCTCTTTTAATTAATTCTCCAAATACTACTATGAAACGTCTTTTACTTTTTCCGTTGTTATTGTTGTTTGCCTGGTCTGCAAATGGACAAGACCTCACCATCGATCCCCAGATGTATGACATTATTGATGCCGTAAGTGCTGATCGGTTGGAGTCGGATATCCGAACCCTGGCCGGTTTTGGAACACGTCATACCATGTCGGATACGACTTCTGACACACGCGGTATTGGTGCTGCACGCCGCTGGATAAAAAAGGAATTTGAAAAGATTAGTGATCAGTGCGGTGGATGCCTGGAGGTCCGGGAGCAAAGAACGCTTGTAGAAGCAGATCCCGACAGCCGTATCGACGAAGATACTTGGGTGGTTAACGTTTATGCCGTATTAAAGGGCAATACGCATCCCAATCGCTACGTAATTATGAGCGGTGATATTGACAGTCGCGCTTCGGATGTGATGAACGATACCATTGATGCACCCGGCGCCAATGATAATGCCTCGGGCATGGCGGGCGCAATTGAGGCCGCGCGGGTGTTATCAAATTATGAGTTTAATAATAGTATTATTTTCGCCGGATTGTCGGGCGAAGAGCAGGGACTTTATGGCGGACGCCATATGGCAGAGATGGCCAAAGAAGAAGGCTGGGAAATTATTGGCGTACTCAACAATGATATGATTGGAAATATTGAAGGTGTTGACGGAGTGATTGACAACCGTGAATTTCGCATTTTTTCAGAGCCGTACTCTTCGCAAGCTACTGAGCGTGAACTGCAGATGAAACGCTTTTATGGTGGTGAGAATGATGGTATATCTCGACAGCTGGCTCGCTACATTTACGAAACCACCGAGCTTTATATGCCTCAGATGGATCCAATGCTGATTTATCGTCTGGATCGTTTTGGCCGCGGCGGGCATCATCGTCCGTTTAATGAAGCCGGATTTGCCGGAGTGCGTATTATGGAAGCTCATGAAAATTATACTCAGCAGCACCAGGATATCCGCACTGAAGATGGAATCGAGTATGGTGATGTTATCGAGCACGTTAATTTCGATTACGCCAAAAAACTAACAGCCGTGAATGCGGTTGCAATGGCCTCGCTGGCGAAGGCTCCACCAAAGCCCAAGAATGTAGAGATCGGTGGTGCAGTAGAGCCTTCAACTACGCTGCGCTGGGATAAGTCGGATAGTGATCTGGTTAAGGGATATAAAATTTACTGGCGGCCAACCTCCCAACCGCTCTGGGAAAGTCAGCGTTATGTGGGCGATGTTAGTGAATTTACCCTCGAAAATATCGTTATTGACAACTATCTGTTTGGAGTATCGGCGGTTGGTAAAGACGGACACGAAAGCGTGGTTTCTTATCCTTCGGGCTTAATCAGAGATTAGGAGTTATCAAATACAGAATTAAACACATATTTATATAATGAAAGTCATGAAAAAACTACTTTATTCATTCCTGATAGCGATTTTTGCTTTTGTGTTTTCAATGGATGCAGAAGCCCAATCGGATGTTTTGACGCTCGAGAATGTATTTGATCTGGAATATGTATCCAATACGCAGATTTCCCCTGAGGGCAAACAGGTGGTCTACCAGCGTAATTTTATGGATATCATGGAAGATCGACGACGATCAAATTTATGGATTGTTAATACGGATGGCAGTCGTCATCGTCCATTGACTTCGGGCAATAATAACAACTTTTCGCCGCGCTGGTCACCCAGTGGAGATCGATTGGTGTTTGCATCTACAAAAAGTGGTTCAAGTGAGCTGTATATGCGTTGGATGGATACCGGCGAAACGGCTAAGATTACCAACCTGACACAGTCACCGGGTTCGATTAGCTGGTCGCCTGATGGCAAATATCTTGCTTTTACGATGTTTGTACCTCGTGATGAAAAGCCGATGGTTTCACTGCCCGGTAAGCCCAATGGCGCAGATTGGGCGGAGCCCGCAAATGTTATTGACGATCTGGAATACCGACGAGACGGTTCTTCCGGATTTGTAAAGGATGGTTTTACGCATGTGTTTGTGATTCCGGCTGAAGGCGGTACTCCGCGACAGATTACTAAGGGGGATTATGACCACAGTTCGCCCGAGTGGACGGCAGACGGTGAGTATTTGATTATCTCATCCAACCGAAAAGAAGATTGGCAATACAAGGAGCGTGATACCGAGCTTTATAAGGTTTCGGTTGATAATGGAGAAATGACGCAGCTTACCGATCGGCGCGGTCCGGATTATGGAGCTGTGGTTTCGCCGGATGGTGAGCAAATTGTCTACTTGGGTTATGATAATAACATGGACAGCTATCAGCTCAGCAATGCATATGTGATGAATACGGATGGTTCCGGAAAACAAGCACTGACAGATAATTTTGATCGGAGTGTGAGTAATGTGCAGTGGGCTGAAAATGGCAACGGACTGTACTTGCAGTATGATGATGAGGGCAATGGCAAGATCGGGTTTATATCCCTAAACGGAAATAACGAGGTGCAAAAAGTTGCGGATAATCGCGGGGGGACCACGATTGGTCGTCCGTATGGAAGTGGATCGTATACGGTAGCACCTAATGGAAATATCGCTTATACCTATGCTACGCCGTACCACCCGGGTGATGTGGCCGTTGCCGGGCGCAACCGTGAAATGAAACGACTTACCAAGGTGAATGAAGATCTTTTTGGTCATAAAACGTTGGGTGAGGTCGAAGAAATTTGGTACGAATCGTCATATGATGGCAAGCAGATTCAGGGCTGGATTGTGAAACCACCCAACTTTGATTCCGATAAAAAATATCCCTTGATTTTGGAGATTCACGGCGGTCCGCATACCAATTACGGCGATCGCTTTACAGCCGAATTACAATTGATGGCGGCCCAAGGATACGTGGTCGTATATACTAACCCGCGTGGAAGTACCAGCTACGGTAAAGCATTTGGCAATTATATCGATAAAAATTATCCCAGCGAAGATCACGACGATCTGATGTCGGGTGTGGATGCGGTAATCGACAAAGGCTATGTGGATGCTGACAGCCTTTATATTACCGGAGGAAGCGGTGGTGGAGTGCTTTCGGCCTGGGCCATTGGCAAGACCGATCGCTTTAATGCAGCAGTAGTGGCTAAACCGGTGATCAATTGGTATAGTTTTGTGTTGACGTCAGATGGTTCTTCGTACCATAAATATTGGTTCCCTGGTTTTCCTTGGGAAAATCGTGATCACTATATGGATCGTTCTCCCATTTCGCTGGTGGGTAATGTTACAACGCCGACTATGTTGCTGACGGGCGAAGAGGATTATCGAACACCAATGTCAGAGACCGAGCAGTATTATACCGCGCTGCAGCTGCAGAAGGTAGAGTCGGCTATGGTTAGAATTCCAGGCTCGGGACATGGCATTGCCAGTCGCCCAAGCAATTTGATGAGTAAAGTAGCACATATTTTAGAATGGTTCGGTAATCACTAACCGTTTATTAATATTTATTTTTGTGCATTAGCCCCGATGGGATCGTCTCATCGGGGTTTTTGTTTAGAATAGAACACGGAGATTTTTTCTTTCAATATAGTATTGTCCCTAATATCTTCAGCATCTTCAAAAAAAGGATCTATCAAAAAAATCTCTTTAAGAATGGACTTATCAAATAGGAATATTATATCTACGATATTTTTATCAATTTTAATTTTCTTGTTTTTGATGACAGGATTTTCTCAGTCCTCCCAAGCCCAGGAGGCTCAAACGTTAGATACGCTGGTAGTTTCAAAAGAGGTGGTAATCTCTTCCAGCAGGGTACCACAAACGGCAGCGGGCTCAGGCCGTAATATTTCAACAATATCGGCACAGATGATTGAAGATACTCCTGCTCATACCCCCGATGAGCTTCTTCGTTATATATCTGGCATAGAGGTACAGTCACGCGGCGCCTTTGGCACGCAGTCGGATTTTAGCATGCGTGGCAGCACGTTTTCACAGGTATTGGTACTGGTTGACGGCATGCGGATAAATGATCCGCTTACGGCTCATTTTAATTCGAATATTCCAGTGGCCCCGAACGAAATTCAACGTATTGAAGTCCTGCACGGTCCGGCGGCAGCACAATATGGTGCGGATGCTGTGGGAGGTGTAATAAACATAATTACCCATACATTCGGCAGTCAGTCGAACGAAAAACAAACAAATGCCCGCATTAAAGGGGGATATGGACAGAATGATCTCAAGATGGGGCGAGGCGGATTCTATCTCAGCAATGAGAGCTACCGTATTAGCGGAGGCGGTATGTGGCATCAAAGTCCCGGACAAGAGTTAGCTGATGATTATAAAAACCGGTTTAATATTGCTAACGGTTCAGTTTCAGGAGGAGTAAAATTAAATAATAACTGGGATTTAGCGCTCCGAACGGGATACGACTATCGCGATTTTAATGCTCGTTACTTTTATACCGCCAGTCCGTTGGATGAAGCAACCGAAACAGTTTCAATGTGGTGGAATCAGATGCGTTTACAGCGAAGTACCCAAAATAGTGTAACAACTATGAAAGGGTCATTTAAGCGTACGAATGATGAGTTTATTTTCAATCCGCAGTTCCCCGGTAATAATCATACTACCTCCCGAGGAGCTTTGCAGCTTTATCAGTATCGACAACTATCAGCTGGCTGGGATCTTACTTATGGTGCACAATTGGACAACCGGACGATCAGAAGTAACGATAGGGGGGATCACAGTAATTGGCATTATGCAGGGTTTACAATGGTGCAATGGCAACCTACGATTCCAATTACGATTTCCGGGAGTCTCCGGTTAGATCACGACGATAACTACGGTACGGAATTGATGCCGCAGCTCAGCTTTTCGTATCAGCAGGAGCAATGGATTTTGCGTGGTTCGGGCGGGCGTAGCGTTCGAGCTCCCAGCTATACAGAACGTTTTATTTCAACAAATTTGGCCGGCCCATTGACCGAAGGGCGAAATGTCGGGAATCCCTGGCTGCAGGCCGAACGTGCTTGGTCCGGAGAAACGGGAGTTGATCTGTTTCCTTGGGAGAATGTACGTTTTTCAGCAACAGGATTTGTTCGTGAATCGACCAATCTGATTGACTACGCTATGACAAATACGGCACAAATCCGTAACGATGATAATTTACAATCCGGAGGTAATTATCTGTATGCCCGGAATATCAATAACGTTACGACGGCCGGCGTAGAGACGGAGCTTTCCATCAGTAAAAATTTGGGTAACAGCTGGTTAGTTAATAGCACAATGGGCTATTCCTTTACTGACTTTTTTGGGGGTGAGGATGTTGCTTCTAAATATATATCCAATTACGCTCGACATCTGGTGAATGGAATTGTAAGCGTTAGCCATGGTCCGGTGGAAGGTTCGGTAAGTGCGGTTTGGAAGAAGCGACAATCATCAAGAAATATAAATATTGGAGCTTTTAAATCGTCAGTTTACAGCTTGTGGAATGTGAAGCTCAATTATGAGATCACGCAACAGGTGTCGGTTGGGGTCCAGATTGATAATGTATTTGATCAGGATAACCAAGATGTACTTGGTGCACGCATGCCGGGTCGATGGGCATTAGGAACGCTAAGCTGGAGATTATAAACCGGTATTCTGAAAATTAAGTCTTATTCTAAATTTCGAATCCTCGCAGAGAAACACTGCGGGGATTTTTCTTTTTTTGATATATTAGATTAATATTTAGTACTGATAACTCCTAAATGTGATCCGCTATGAAAAATCAGCGAGCTGTAACTTTCCTTTCTTCTGTAATAGTTCTACTGGCAATAGTCGCTGCGTCAATGGGCATCTTTTCATCAGGTGGGCCCGGAGCATATGAAATTGAAACGGTCCGCGGTGAAACGGTTACCGTTTATGGAGAGGGAGTGTATAAACACATGTCGGCCGACGTGGCGCCCCAAGGCATAGCGCAAGATTATGTTACGCTTTTTGTAGGTGTTCCTTTATTGATAATTAGCTTAGTCTGGGCGCGAAAGAATTCGCTTAAGGGACGTTTTATGCTGGCTGGTGTGCTGGGTTATTTTTTAGTGACTTACCTTTTTTACTTGGTTATGGCTATGTATAATATCCTGTTTTTGGTATATGTGGCATTGCTTGGATCCTCGTTTTTTGCGTTGGCGTTGACGTTCTTTTCATTTGATCTACAAAAGCTTCCCGAATTTTTCAGTGAATCTGTGCCGAGGACATTTACCAGCGGATTTCTCATTTTCAACAGTATTATTATTGCGTTGCTATGGCTGGGAGTGGTTGTTCCTCCGCTGCTGGATGGTAAGATAATTCCCTCACAGGTTGAACACTATACGACGCTTATCGTACAGGGACTGGATTTGGCACTGCTGTTACCGCTTTCCTTACTTTCGGGATGGCTGTTCCTTAAACAAAAACCGATGGGCTATGTGATGGCTCCAGTATATGTCGTTTTTCTTTCAATTTTGATGATGGCTTTGACAGCGAAAATAATTGCCATGGGGTTGTTGGGGCAATCAGTGATACCGGCAATTATTATCATACCACTATTTGCTCTGACTGCTATATTTTGTTCGGTTTCAATAATTCGAAATATACAAGAGCCTTATTGGATAAATAGCTAAAGGAAATAGATTTGAGCTATATTCTTCGATGGAAGATTCTTGCAAACTACGCAGGTGGGCATATATCAAAAATATATGACGTCTGAGGTCAAGCAGTGATCAGAAGAAAAAGAAGATCAATATTCTGAATAAAGTTACAGCCTGGTTACTACATATGTATGTAAGTAATAAAAAAAGGCGACCTCAAAATGAGGTCGCCTCTTTAATAGTCTATGGTTCCACTAAGCCTTAGTTGCTTGGCTCATACTGATAAGGATTTAGCGGATGAGATTCTGCACGTCGGTTTTTACGGCAGCCTAGTTCTTCCGTTTGATCCATGCATGGCTGAGGAGCTTTTCCTAATCCTCGTGACTCAATGCGATTTTCAGAAACGCCATTCTCTATATAGAATTGCTTGACGGATTCTGCGCGTCGTTTACTGAGACGCAGATTGTACTGGTCGCCACCAACGTGATCGGTGTAAGCGTCAATGCGAATTCTAAATTTTGAAGAGTTCATCAGCTTTTTGATGTTCTCGTTCAGAATACTGGCAGCGGTCTTGTCAATATTAGACTTGTCGAAGGCAAAATTAACAGTTCCAAGAGCATCTTTCTTTAGGAAAGGAGGATCGTTGCTGTCGTTAGGATTGGTGCCCATTTCAACTTCTTGACCATCGGTAAAACCGTTACCGTCAGAGTCAGCGTTGTTAGGATCCGTATTGTACTCATTGATTTCCTCGGCATCAGTGAGACCGTCGCCATCACTGTCAGCACTTAATGGATCCGTATTGTATTCGTTAACTTCTTGACCGTCGGTTAAACCGTCGCCGTCAGTATCTTCTTCGAGCGGATCGGTTTCATAAGAGTTAACCTCTTCACCGTCTTGGAGACCATCTCCATCGGTGTCGGCATTGTTAGGATCGGTTTCATATTCATTGATTTCTTCGGCATCAGTAAGGCCGTCGTCGTCACTGTCTGCATTCAGTGGATCAGTATTATGTTCATTCATTTCAGCCCAGTCGCTTAGACCGTCATCATCAGTATCAAGAGAGCGGAGGGTTTCCTCATCTAATGATTGCAGATATTCCATATCACGGTCTGAAGGGGCTCTAAGTTCTTCGGTACCGGCACAGCCAGAAAGCAATGCCATCCCAAGAAACACGGAAGAGAGTAGTAGTATTAATTGTTTATTAATCATCGTGTTACGAGTGTAGGTTAAAAGTTGATTTGTGATGAATTATAAGATAGTGTTTTCCAGAAAAAGTATAAATACCAGTTAAAACTATTAGCTATAATATGTTATCTAATATAATCAAAAACAAAATAAAGTTAATTCTATCTATGGGTGTAACTTTCGATAAATGTTCTTTATATTTATCGACTCTTGAATGGGGCTATAGCTCAGTTGGCTAGAGCGCTTGCATGGCATGCAAGAGGTCCGGGGTTCAAGTCCCCGTAGCTCCACTTTTTGTTTTGCATTTCTGCTAAGAACCATATTACTTGATTAACACTGCTTCATACTTGGGATTGGGGTAAATGTTCCAAGTCATTTAATTAATATTTAAACATCAAGAGATATTAATTGAATAACAACCGATGGTAAAGGTTGTAATAATTTCGGGAGGTTATACCAATGTGGTTACGACATATCAGACAGGTTGTTTGGGTACTGTTTTTTTTATTGCTGGTTAGTAATACTAAGCCAGTTTTTGGCCAGCTTGCTATGGATTTCGAAATAGATAAAACACTGGAGAATTCCCAGGTAATAAATATTCAATCATTGTTGGCTAATGATCTGCAAGGTCCTACCTTATTTCGACTTTTATTGAAAAATCAAAATAGTTCAGAGCAATTAAAAGATCTTTATTTACGGGTTGTCATTGATTCAGATAGAATTGGTAGAATTTTAGAGGTTCGTCAGGTTTCGGGGCGTCCATTTAGTTTAGATCCGGGACAACAGGTATTTGTTAATAACAACAACTCGGGAAATGGACTGCCCGGCATTGAGGAGAGAATAGCTTTTGAACATGATTATACCAGACGTGGACGAGAGTTTTATAACGGCCTTAAGGGATTAACATCTCTGCCGGCTGATCGGTATCAAGTTACTGTAGAAATATATCGGGGATCAATAAATGGAGAATTACTTGCCTCCCAAACAGATGACTTTGGCACAAATCTGGTAGAAAATACACGTGGTTTTTATTTGCTTGCGCCGGGAGATGAGCTGGGGTCAGAAACTATTATTTCAAGTCGATATCCTAATTTTCAGTGGCAGGGTCGTTTGGATATTCGTTATCGGCTGGTGGTTGTAGAGTCAAGAACTCATGAAAGTGCCCAGTCATTGATGGATGGAGCAATAAGTACAGAACCTATTGAATTGATCAGTTCAAGCGGAGCCGGTTCATTATTAGATTATGAAATATTGGATATTCTCGTCGATGGTTCCGGATACCAGTACCCCAGTTCGGGAGTACAGGATTTAGAGCCCGGCACCCGGTATTTTTGGCGAATCATTAGTCAGCTCGAAACGAGTGATGGCATTGAGGAAAGAGAATCGGAGATCTGGAGTTTTACAATGGCTGATTTGCGTAAATCTTCTGGAGATCAACAAGCAATAGAAATATCCAGAATTTTGGAGCGTATTTTAGGAGACCGATATGAAGAGGTTCGTCAAAATGGCTTTTCGCTTGAGTCTGTAGAGATTGAAGGCCAGAGGTTTCATAGCGGACAGGCGGTGCAAAAGCTGAGAGAGCTGGACCGAAAAAATGAGCAAGGGGATGTATCAATACTGATAGAAAATTAATGGTTTTTATGAAAAGTTTGTCAAAATACTTTCTGCCACTGTTGATAATAGGTGTATTGGGCATAGGGGCACATGTATATGATGCTAATGATCGTCCCCTGGCATTTGTGCAAAAGTTCAAGCCAAGTGTTGGGCTCGAGAAAAATGGAGAGTTTAAGGATATTCGGGAGCGAGGGAAGCCACTTTTTGATGGAGATACATTAAGAACCGATCAGAACGGCTTTGCTTTGGTTCAGTTTATGGATAAAAGCATGGCGAAAATAAACCCCGATTCCCGGTTAATTGTTCGTGGAGATATCCAAGACAAGCAAAATACGAGTACCCGTATTGGGTTGGAGCTGGGAGAGATATTACTGAATGTATCGGAGCGCGGATCACAAGATTTTGAGGTAACTACAAACTCGGCGGTGGCATCTGTGAAGGGAACCTCATTTGGAGCTACGTTCGGTGATTACTTCTGGGTGGAAGAAGGAGAAGTGGAGGTAACCTCAAAACAGACAGGTCAAAGCGTTACGCTCTCCGAAAAAATGTATGGCCAGGTACAGGAGGATGGGACTATAGAATCCGGTGAACTGACGGATGAAGAGCTCAAGGAAAGAAAAGAAGGATATTCGAAAATGAATGAGAAGCTCGAGCCAACGATTTATAAAGTGCGTTTTACAAATGAAAGTGGGGGGGAGAGGGTAATTGAAATGAAAGTGTTTGAAAACGAAAACTAAAAACTCTTAGACGTTAGAACTGGTGAAAGGGATAGTATTAGCAAGTAAGATAGTATTTCTTGCAATTTTTGGAGGGATATTATGTCTCGAAGCGGAGGCGGTTTCCACTTTTAATACTATTCCGGTGCAACATCAAAAACCCACGCTCATTGAACGGAATAACCCGTTTGAGCTTCGCTTTTCGGCTCCCTCAATCAATGCAAATGAGGTAGCTGATGCGTACCTTTTTCATAAGACAGATGGTGAAATGGGTTTCCGCCAAAAACAGGTGGCACTTGTCTCTTCCAGTTTCTTGACAGAGTTAACGATAGAAGATGCCCAGGCAAATGAGCTGGAATACTATCTGCAGATTCATCTGAATAACGGTGAGACTATTACTTATCCAAGTAACGATGCTTCTGGAAGTCCTATTCGTGTTGAGATCGTAGATCCCCAGAAAAGTGAGCGGAAGCGTAGAATAGAAGAAACAGGTGTTGATTATACTATTCTATCCCCCGATCCCGGTACCGCCGTTTCTCAGCAGGATGTAGTAGTAGCATTGACGTTGTTTTATGATCCTATAGAAATTGATACCTCGGGCTCCTTTCGTATGTACATTGATGGGAAGGATATAACGGAACAGGCCAATGCCAGCGATTATTTTTATACCTATTCTCCTGATGATTTATCGATGGGAGAACATACGGCTGAGTTTAAGATTGAAAAGAAAGATAGTGCTATTGTTCTTGCCGATTGGAATTTCTCGGTAGTGGTTCCCGGTCAAACTGGAAATGCATCTACGAGAGCACAGGAGCGACAGAGCTGGATGCCGCAGGGAAATGTGGAGCTCCGGGCACGAAATCAACAAGTGGGTGGATATCCCAATGATGCATTAAGTGGCAATATCAGAATATCGGGACAAAAAGGGGATATCTCTTATTCGGCGTTTGGGTTGCTGACCACGCAGGAAGATCCGCGCTTGCAGCCTCAAAATCGTTATGGCCTTAATTTATATGTGGATAATTGGCTTGAACTTGAAGCGGGACATGTCTATCCAATCCTAAGCACTTATACTATTGCCGGTCAGCGAATACAGGGAGTTAATGCCGGTTTTCGTTTTTGGGATGAAACGTTAAATCTACAGCTGATTTATGGGAAGTTGCGCCGTGGAATTGATAATATTTATGACGAAATTTCTGTCGAAGAACAAGCAATCGGAGGGGCACAAGACCCGGTTCGGTCGTATACGCTAAATACCGATGAAGGCGGGACTTTTCGGCGTAAAATTGCCGGTGGACGGATTGGATTTAAGAAAGGCGATCGATTTAATATTGGTATTAATGTTGTAAAGGTCGAGGATGATACGAGTTCCATTCGTTTGATTGATGATTTTAATGATGTGATGGCGGTAGATCCCGGCCTTGCTAATAATCTTAATAATCAATATCGACAGGAGCTGGAAAATAATCCTGATAAACTTGGTGTCCGTGGAAATCCAACACCCAGAGGAAACTTTGTAGCCGCCGCAGATATCAAAACACGATTTGATAATAACCGAATACAATTTGAGGCTGATGGTGCGGTGAGTTTGCTTAATCAGGATATTTCGGAGGGCACTTTAACACAGCAGGCGGCCGACCGTATTGGGTTTAATATTGCTGAAGATACTGAAAATATGCTCGATCGTCTTTCCTGGCTTATCATTATTAACGAAAATATGGAAACATTGCCCATCCGCTTTGATGAGGGGGCGACCAATACTTCAGCAGAAGTATTTTTTCCAACAAGTATTTTAGCCGGACAATCCCAATTGGGGTTTAGCTATTTTAATAATGATTTATGGCTGCGTTATCGATGGGTGGGGCCGGGATATAACTCCCTGGCGAATAGAACTATTCGAAAAGATATTGCAGGTTTTTCATTAAGAGATCGCGTCCGTTTATTTGAAAACCAGATATATCTAACGCTTGGTTACGAAAATCTGCATGATAACGTTATTAATAACAGGGATGCCACTACGAGCACTATAAACTACCGTGGTAATATTAGCTGGTATCCATCCAACCAAGATTTGCCAAGAGTAAGTCTGGGTATGATGAAACGCACCAGAGATAACGAAGTAGGTTTGAATAATCCGTTAGTAGCATCTATGGTTGGTACATCGGAGCGAGCAGCAGTGCAGAATCTTGTGATCCAAAACGAAGATACATTAAGCACGCCAACACCCCGACTTTCTGATACCTATCAATTTACGGCGTCGGTTAGCAAGGAGTTCTCTCTGATGGGAACCTCGCACGATGCCAGTATTAACTACTCGCTATTAAATACTGCTGACCAGGTATTTGAATATGGGGATTCACAAAGTCACAGTATTTCTTTCCGGGTAGTAAATCGGTTTCAGAATTACCCACTGCAAACAAATATTGGCTTTAATTACAACAACTCAGAAACATCGGGCGGGCTGAGTGATGTAAAAATACTGGGTGCGAATGTTGGCGGAAGTTTGTTTTTGTTTGATGACAAGTTAAATATCGAAATGTCGTTAGCCTTTACCCAAAATCGGTCAGAGTCTATTCCGTTAGTAATCAGTAACAACGATACCCCACAACTGTTATTTGATGATTATTATATACCCGGTCCGTCAGCGAATGGGTTGGTAACTGAGAGTAACTCTTTTATGATAAATACCCGCACGAGATATAATTTAAGTGAAAGGCATTCCTTTCTTTTAGATTTTAAATACTCGAATGTTCGTAATGTTCTCTCATCTTCTATTACGTATCCGAATGATCATCTGCTTCAATTACGTTATATCTTTAATTTCTGATTATGGCTGAAGCCCAAAAGACATGGAAAAGCAGACTTGTTTTGCCGGGACTTCTGCTTGGCAGCTTGCTTGTGACAATATTATTGGCTTTTTCTATTCCTGTAACGGAGCTTAAATTAAATGTGACGGATAAGCTATTTGATCTGCGCGGGCCAATCTCTATTGAAGACTCATCCATTGTTATTGTTTCAATTAGTCAGCAGGCCGACCAAGAGATACCATATAAATATCCCTGGCCAACAAGTCTACATGCAAAGCTTGTTGAGCACCTCAATGAAGCCGGAGCCAAAGCTATAGGATTTGATGTAATTTTTGACAAAAGGGACAACTACGATCTTGCCAATGATTCGGCATTTGCAGAGATGATCAGCAAGCATGGCAATGTTGTTTTGGGTTCGAACATTCAAAGTACAGCACAGAGCAGAGGACAGGGTAGCAGTTCAACTTCACTTACGATAGTGAGGCCTAATCGGGTACTACAAAGTGCAAATAAAAACAGAAGTGGTATCGTAAGGGCTCATTACGATACTGACGGAGCTATTCGGGAATATATATTAAATCTTGAGTATAACCGACAGCGGATGTATTCGCTGGGTTTGGAGTTGCTAAAATTGCATTCTGATATTGATTCAACCCAGATAGATGAAGCAGAGGAGTATTTAGATTTTGGATCGTATAAAATTCCAAAATTCAGAGATCATCTCATGTCGATAAACTATTTTGGACCTCCGGGAACGTTTCCCCGCTATTCGTTTGAGACCGTAATTGACGATTCGAGCATTGATCTTGCTTCCGAAGATTCTACATTTCAGATAAACTCGTTTTCTGATCCCAATTTTGGTCTCAAGCATACCGATGTTTTTAAGGATAAGATTGTGCTTGTTGGGGCAACAATGCCTGAGCTACACGATCTGCATGCAACTCCGTTTGCCGAACAGGGCACCATGCCCGGGGTAGAAATGCATGCTAATGCTATCCAAACCATATTGTCAGGAAATTATATTTATCATGTTAGTCCCTGGAAGAATATAGCTCTTTTGATAATTGCCATTGCTGTAATGGTTTTTGCCATCCGCCGCCTCTCGGGATTTTGGGGTTTTGTACTGTATCTGTTGATAAGTTTATCTGTTATAGGTGTAGCAATATGGACGTTTTTCGAGTTTAATATTGTAATTGATATGATTGCAATGCTTACGGCGGTATCTGTTGGATATATTACCACGCAGAGTTATCAGTATATCGTGCAACAGCGCGAAAAACGGCGTATTCAAGAATTATTTTCATCCTATGTTTCGCCGGCTATTGTTGAGGAGATGGTAGAGGAGGGGAAGGAACCTGAGCTGGGGGGTGATGAAGTGTATATGACGGCCTTTTTCAGTGATATTCAATCGTTTTCTACTTTTTCTGAGCAGATGCCGGCCAAGACGCTGGTAAAGCTGATCAATGAGTATTTATCAGCTATGACGAATATAATACGAGAGCATGGGGGCACACTTGATAAATATATTGGGGATGCTATTGTAGCCTTTTTTGGTGCTCCGGTCTCACGCGAAGATCATGCTTATCAAGCGTGCGTGGTATCCCAGCTTATGCAATATAAATTGGCAGATCTTCGTGAACAATGGAGGGCGGAAGGGGAGCAATGGCCCGAGATTGTACAGCATATGCGTAATCGTATAGGTATTAATACAGGGGTCATGGTAACGGGCAATATGGGATCGGAAAGCCGATTTAATTATACCATGATGGGGGATAATGTAAACCTTGCTGCCCGGTGTGAAAGTGGAGCCAAACAGTTTGGAGCGTATACGATGGTTACCAAAAATACTAAAGAGGAGGCGGAAAAATATGGTGATCGCTGTGTATTCAGGTATTTAGATCGCATAGTTGTGAAAGGGCGTACAGAACCAGTGGATGTATATGAGGTAATGGGACTTCGTGATAAATTAGATAAACAAGAGTTTGTCTGTAAAGAAAAATTTGAGATGGGAATAGAAGCTTATAAAAGAAAGCAGTGGGATCAAGCCATCGAATTATTTCAAGCATCTTCGGAATTGGAAAGTTTTATCCCGAACGATGATTCCTTTATTTATACAAACCCCTCTCTGGTATATCTTGACCGTTGCGAAGTGATGAAGGAAAATCCTCCTCCTGAGGATTGGAACGGCGTTTATGTAATGAAATAAAAATGGTATTTAGGGCTAATTTTGTTTGCCAAACACCCCGGTAAAATCGTATATTTACACTTCGAGGGTAGGCCCTACGCAGCCAGCTCCCTCTGAACTCCGTCAGGACCGGAAGGTAGCAG
Organism: Fodinibius sp. AD559; assembly: GCF_052712805.1. Taxonomy (NCBI): domain Bacteria; kingdom Pseudomonadati; phylum Balneolota; class Balneolia; order Balneolales; family Balneolaceae; genus Fodinibius; species Fodinibius sp. AD559. The sequence goes on along the minus strand of NZ_JBQPVW010000003.1, from coordinate 340,727 downwards.
CGGTAGGAGGTTGTAGCGGCGTGATGTAGGTCGCTTACCCTCTCTTTTTTTGTCTTATATTTACAATGATGTAGTGACTTTCCCTGATTTAGACTGGAAATTTGTCTGAAAAATACTCACCACCTTATTGCAGCTGGTTAATCAGTGTTATTTCTAAAATCAGCTTACCCTACGTTCAATATCATTGGCAATATGCTCAGCATGGACGCGCGTATTTTCAATGAATAACTTGCTGGTATCCATCCCACCGCACACTACACCGGCTACATACATGCCTTTGCGATTCGTCTCGAGTGTTTTCTCGTTGTAAACCGGCATTTTGTCTTCATCGTCAGTGAGATCAATACCAAAGCTCGTCATCAAATCGAAGTTTGGTTTATAACCGGTCATGGCAAGCACAAAATCGTTGGCAATGGTTTTTCTGCCGTTGGGCGTATCCAAAACAACTTCATGTTTTCGTATTTCTTTGACCTCGGTATTAAAGTAGCCGGTAATTTCCTCGTTTTTAATACGGTTTTGGATATCAGGCTTTACCCAATATTTCACTGATTCCTTAATTTGTGAATTACGAACAGCTAATGTGACATTGGCATTAGCGCGATAGGTTTCTAACGCAGCATCAACAGCCGAATTTCCGCCGCCAATAACAAGCACATCCTGCCAAGCATAGGCATGGGCTTCATCATAATAGTGACGAACCTTGTCGAGGTCTTCACCGGGGATATTCATCATTTTGGGCACGTCATAAAACCCGGTAGCAACCACTACTTTTGAAGCTTCGTAGCTGTCTTTATCAGTTTTAACGGTAAAGGACTGATCCTGCCCTGCAATATCCTGTACTTCTTCATATAGATGAATATCCAGATCATAACTTTCGGCGGCGCGGCGGTAATATTCCAGTGCTTCGCGACGCGTGGGTTTTGGATTGTGAGAAATAAAAGGGACATCACCAATCTCTAACCGCTCAGAAGTAGAGAAAAAGGTCATGTCTTTGGGATAATGGAAGATGCTGTTGACCAAACAGCCTCGTTCAATAATTTTTGTGGGGATGTTTTTTAGTTTCAGTTCAATAGCGGTGGCCAATCCAATGGGGCCGGCACCAACAATGATAACCATATGAGTTTTAATAAGATGTTCGAGAATTTTGGCTGTTAAAATACAGCTTTTAACAAAAGAGACCCAAGATCAGTTCTATGAAATTATCAATAAGGGAGATAGGCAATTCCTATAAATTACTGCTTAAATAGTTTTCAATCACAAAATTGAGCCATCCCCGGGGCTTGCTCCAAAAACCAACGTGTCCTCCTTTTTCGGAAATAATATAATCGGTATATGGATTTTGGTTAATCTTTGCCAAAGGCATTGCTTCAATTGGGCAGAGCGGATCTTCTTTGCTGTGAATGAGCAGTGTATCGATGTTTATTTCATCTATGAATCGTCGGGCCGAGCATTGTTCATAGTAGTCTTCGGCCCCCTCGAAACCGTGGAGGGATGCGGTAACCTTATCATCGAACTCGTAAATTGTAGCTCCTGAAAATTGAGGTAGCTTAGGAAAGCGTTTTCGCTTTTGATCGAGTTTTTGGCGCAACGTCCGCAGAAAACGGTATTCGTAAATACGGTGAAACCCTTTTGAAAGGATAATAGAACCGAGCCTCAGGTCATAAGGTACGGATACGGCAACAGCTGTATTGACTAAGCTTTCTTTACCGGTTTCGCCAAGATATTTGACGAGGGCATTGCCACCAAGTGAAAATCCTACGGCTCCAATCTTTTTATTGGGATATTTTTCCGAAATCCAGTTAAAAACTGTTTGATAATCGTTTGTTTCTCCGGAGTGATAAAACCGTGGCTGGTTATTGAGCTTTGACCCGCAGCCCCTGAAGTTTATGCCCACCACTGAATAGCCCTTGTTAATGAGTACTTTCATGAGCTCTACTATATAATAGCGCTCGGTTGAGCCTTCGAGCCCGTGAAATAGGGTAATGATGGCATCAGAGTCAGATTGGATATGACAATCGAGTTCCAGAAAGTCATTATCGGGAGTTGCTATTTCAATCCTGTTTAAGGGAGGTTGTTGGGTATCCCCCAATAATGAGCGAGCAATGGTATGAACATGACCATTGAAACACCAAGACGGGGATCGAAGATGGGGAACATGTCGCAGGTTTGTTTTCATATTGGAATACTAAAAACTATTGGATTTCAATCTCAATGTTTAAGTGATTGGGGAAACTTCGTGATATCAACGGGAGGGATTTTCTTATAAATATGTAGAAGACGGATGATACGTTATAGAGCCTTTATTTTTGTTATTGGAATTGTTTGAGAATCACGATCCGTTGTAAGACGAATGAAGTAGACGCCGCTGCTCAAATTGTGAGCATTGAAAGTTAGAAAATGAGCGCCCGCTTCAAAGTTGGTATTAGTTAACTGGCGAACTTTGCGCCCCAACACATCAAAAACAGTAAGTGTTACGTGAGAATCGTGGTCAAGATTGAAATGAATTTCGGTTTCCTCATGAAAGGGATTGGGATAATTTTGGAAAAGCCTGGTCTGCTGTGGAGTCTCATCGGCTGTAGCTCGGCCTGTGGGTGAAACTTTAAATAGGTTCCGGGATCGTGCTTCAGCGATTTGATCGCGCAGTTCATTCAAATCATCCCCAAAAGCATAGACGAAACCCACCGTTATATCGGCCCCCGGATTTAATGTATAAGGTCCTGAGCTGGTAACGGCAGAAACGTCGGTATTTTGCAGATCTGTTCGTACCGTTTCGGCTGTTAGTGATGCTTCCTTTTCCGCATCAGAAAAACCATCATAGATACCAAAAGTGACCGAGTCTTGTCTCCCCTTTATAGTATTATCAATGGCAAGGGCCCCCGAAAGTGGACCCAAATGTGCAACGGAAACCATCGGCTGGGTACTTGAAGAGGAAGCATCTGAGATATAGAGCAGGCTGTCGCTTTCACTGAATGCAATGTTATTATTGCCCGAGTTGCTGCCAATATCCCAGTCGTTGAATAATCCGACGTACATATTTTTCATTGTTATAAATTTCGAAGGGTTGGTGATGGTATACTTGACAAAGAATACATTGCTGATGCCTGGCTTATCATAGGCGAAAGTTTCCAATTGGATAGAAGCTCGTTTTGCACTGTCATTTAAGGTAACAAATCGGGTAGATCCTGTTAGACCATTTTCATCGTCGGTTGGTAGAATGGTAACGGCATCTTGAGGCAGAAAATCGCGAGAAACGTCTCCACCGGTAGTGCGAACAGCATCAAAAAGTTCCTCATTGAATTTCATTATAAGTCCCCCTTCAAAGAGTAGGTTGTCTCCCTCTTGATATCCGCCGGAACCGTCGGGATAGCGGGGGATAAAGCCAACGCCGCCGCGCCCGGCCAGGGGATCAGAAAAGCCCAATGTACCCTCGGCGCCGAAAGAGGTTTTTACGTTGTTGGCAGCGATGATATCAAAAAACATATCTTCGTAAACGAGGGCATTAAAATCGTCGTAACTCAAGCTATTGTCACGAAATTCTAAACGAAAGGTCGGTATTTCGGTAAGATCAAAATTGCTTGAAATTCTTATTGGGAAACTTAAATCCATGGTATCACCGGTAGCGAAACTTCCCAACTGCTGCTGCGAGTTATCCAGTTGTACCTCACTCTCATTTATTGATAAAAGTTCCAGTTCGAGGTTAGATGTGCTGGTTCCTACATTGGTGATAGTTACTTCAATCGTTCCCTCTTCGCCCAGCGAAAGCTTGTTGCCCTCACTGTTAATAAATTCTTGTGATACTACTTTTAAGCCCGGCAGCTTGGTATTCAGGGCCCGGTAGGCATTAATTGAGCCATGGCCAAGTTGATGCTCAAGGTCGGGATTTGAATCATCAATATAATTGGCTGATCCTCGAATTTGCATACCGATACGCTCGGGCCCCCAATTGGGGTTTAGATCCTTAACAAGAACGGCAAGCCCGCTAACTACGGGTGCAGACATGGAGGTGCCCTTTTTAGAAATGTAGTCGTTGTTGAAGGAGGTGCTGAGAATATCGGTGCCTGTAGCTAACACATCCAGATTATATCCAAAGTTTGAATAGGAGGATCGATTATCATTTGGTTCTACTGAACCCACAGCCAAAGATTTATCATAACGGGCCGGGTACGCTGTTCTGTTGGCTTCGTTACCGGCGGCGGCAATGATAAGGGAACCCATTTGCGTGGCAAGATTGATAATATCTTCCTCGGCCTGGGAGGCCGATCCGCCACTCCAGCTGCAATTTATGATGTCAGCCCCGTTGTTTGCGGCATACAAGATGCCCTCGTATCCAAAGCCGATAACGTCGTCAAAGTTGGGAGCACCGCCCGCTTTTACAGGCATATAGGTAGCGTTGTAAGCGGCGCCGGCAACTCCTTCTCCATTATCTGTTTCTGCTGCGGCGATGCCGGTTACGTGTGTGCCGTGATCGGTGGCATCATGTATGGGATTATTGTCTTGCGTGATGTTTTGATCGGTACTGCCCGACTCCCAGAAATCCCAGCCAAAAAGGTCATCAATGAATTCATTATTGTCATTATCAATATTATCTGTAAAATCGGAATCAGTATGCAGGGCATCTTCCAGGGTAATACTTCCATCCCCATTATAGTCTGCGCCATTTTGTTCAAGATAGGTTTGTACATTTGAAGCAGTGACCTCCCCATCACCGTTTTTGTCGGCTTGTGCAAAAACTGTGGGGGGAACTTCATTTTGGTTTACCCAGAGATTCTCATTTAGCTCGGGATGCGTATAGTCAACGCCTCCATCGACTACGGCAACGATGATATCTCGTGAACCTTTGCTAAAATCCCAGGCATCGGTAAAGTTGTGGGTGTCTACGAACTTTTGGATATCGGGATCATTAGGCACAGCATTTAGATGGCGGATATATCTGGGTTCGGCATAGGCTACACCGGGCATCCTGTTTATTTTGGAAGCGAGTTGTGCCGGATCAATATTATGGCTGTAAATCACTTCGTTAATGCGGAGAACATCGTTTGCTGCAGGTACCCTCTGGACTTTAACCAGCTGCTGTGTATTTGATGAAAGAAGGGGACGACTGACCTGCACACCGTACTGATTGAGCAGTTGCTGTACTGCTGTCTTGGGATTGTTGCCAATTTTTCGTTGAATCTGCTGTAGTTTTTGGTCCGATTCATACTTTATAATAAGCCGATTGGAAAAGTAATCGGGTTTCTGCATTTGTGAAACACCCACTAAGGGTAGCAGAAAAACGAAGATAAGAAGAACAGCTGGTAGCTTTTTAAGCATAGAGATATAAATGTGCAGGGCAGTTTATAAACAGGCACAGGTCATTAAAAATCAATATAAAAATAGTATATCAGTTTAATGACGTATATTCAATTTGCTGGAAATCTAAAAATAAAATGGTGGGAACATACAACCTATAACAGGCAACATTAAAGATTTAATTCAGTTATTGTAACTGTATAATTAATTGGGCAATTTTAGACGCCATTGAATGTCCGTTTTAATCGTATATCGTAATAAATTAACGCACAATGAATAAGAAGGTATTTGTAAGATCTTGCAAAGTTCTAACATCTGCATTGGTCCTGGTTTTGTTGACAGGTGTTATATCCAATGTTATTTATGCTCAATCACAAAGTTCACCCACAGACAATAACGGGATTCGTCCCTTAAATTATGATGTGGGCATCCACGGATTGACAGCCAATACCCATTGGCTTAGTGATCTGCATTACAAGGGCCATACCGATTCCTTAAGCTTTGACGGCAGTTCGGAGCTTGAGTTTGTCTATCGGAATGTTCGCACTATGTTTCCGCGGCTGGGGGTAGGTTTCCAAGTGGTAACCAGTTTTTTTACGGATAGTAAAGACGCCGGCTTCGGGATAGGAAGCTGGGGGGTTGGACCTGTTGTTCGCGGTTATCCTTTTAAAACGGACCGACTGCAGCCATATGTACAATTAAATTCATTATTTGGGAATAATCTGGCAATGGGCACTCTTGCTAATACCGATAAGGATTACGGTTTTCGTGTTCGCTTTGGGGTACGTGCCGGTATGGGTATTCGACTTACCAACTCATTAGGGATATTTACTGAGATAGGATATGACTGGGAGAGTAATCGCCTTTTTAAGGCCGACAGTCGAAATTTACAGGCCAATATCGGAGTCGATTACTACCTGTTTAACTAATAGGTTCTGTACTAATTGTTGCTCAGATCGTCGTGCGGACGCTTTAGCGAGTCGGGAATATCTTCTTTTTCATCCTGAAGGCGCTGAATATACCGCTGACGTTTGATAGCCCCACGTCGCAAGCCGTAGTAGGTACCTAAAAAGGCTGAAAAAATAACGGTGAGGACAAATACCAAGTGCAGTTCTGCCAGCCCCACATCTTTGGTATAGACCCAGAAAATGGTCGGCAGGATAGTAAGAAATGCCATTGTATAGGCGACTCCGCTCGCATTCAGAGCTTTAATAGCAAATCTGCGACTGATTCCAAAGTTTAGGTTTAGAAATACCAATCCAAAGCCGAATAGAAATAGATAGCCGGTAGTGCCTTCGTGGGCGACATATTGGATAAAACTGTTTGATATGATAATGAACAGTAATCCGAACACAAAAGCGCCGCTAACAAATGCAAAAGTTCGTTGCCAATTGGTCATGAAATAAACTTGATTATAGGTTATTTGAGGGAAAGATAAACTGAAATAGAAATTAAGTGATTCTAAAATACCAACAAAAAGAGGGGGAAGCTAATCAGTAGTTGCCGGATATGGGTTCCCTTTGTAACCAATTTTCCGGATCCAGGTTTTTGTCGTTCTCGCGTATAAGAAAAAATAGACTCTCACCTTTCGGAGAATCCTCATCGCCCGAAAGTCCCAGAATATCACCCTGATTCAATACTTCGTTTTTACGCACTAAAATCTCACTTAGGTTGCCATAAGCGGTGATAAAGCGCCCGTGTTTAATAATGACGACATCCCCATAGCCGGGAACAGGGCGAATATTCATCACGTATCCATCATGTACTGCTTTGACTGAAGCTTGTGCATCTGCCACAATTTCAATCCCAAGGTTTGGAGTTTTTGTTCCATAGACGGGATGCACCTTGTTGCCAAAATGTTCGGCGATAGTTCTGCTGTCGACCGGCCAGGGGAGCTTCCCTTTATTTGATGAAAATCGGTTTTCGATTTCTTCCATTTTATTGGAGTCCAGAAAATTATCGAGTTTAATAGGCTCCGAATATTTTTCAACTTCGGCCGCACGTTTGGTGTCATCCTCAATTTTTTTGGCAGCGGCCAGTTTTTTCTGTCGTTCTGCTTCTAACTGACGAAGCTTTTGTTCCCGGGCTTTTCGTATTTCTTCTTCACGACGAATGAGATCAGTCAGGGTGTTATCAAGATTATCTTTTTGCTGCTGAACTTCTTTCAGTTTTTTATTGATTTCTTCTCGGTTTTCTCGTAGCAGTGCTACATTTTTTTCCTGTTGTTCTTTCTTTTCAGCCAGCTTTTGTTTCTCGTTTCTAATTTCTTTTAATACTGCCTCATTTTTTTCTTGGGCTTTAACCAGCTGCTTTTTAGTTTGCTCAAGTTCCTTTTCGGCTTGGCGAATTTCCTGAGCCTGCTGTTCACGATAGTCATTGAATTTTTCAAGATAGAAGGAGCGTATCAGCATTTGATTGATAGAGGAGGCCGAAAAAACAAGTGCCAGTTGTGAGGTACGGCCCTGCTTATATAGGTAACTCAATGTTTGTTTATAGTTCTCAATCAGGCGTTCTAATTCAGCCCGTTTGGCATTCAGCGACTCTGTTGTAATAGCAATCTCTTCTTGGATCTGGGATTGCTCCTGCTGCAGCTGAGATATTTTCTCATCCTGAAGGGCAATAAGCTGTTTTAAGTTTTGATACTTTTCATATAGGGCTTCGTACTTTTCTTCAGCTTGCTGCAGCCGCTGTTCGAACTCATTAATCTTTTTATTCAGACGTTCAATTTCGGCGCGCGTATTTTTCTGCTTCTCAACGATATTGTTACGCAACTCGTTGAACTCCTTCATGATAGCAGTCTGACCGTAAAGGAGGTCAGGAGCCACCAACAAGCAGGTGATAATCGCTATGAGACTATATATTTTTTTCATTCGTGATAAATAGGAATATCGTCTGGTAACTCAATTATTAGCGCGTCGAGCGTAGGATTTAGTTCTAATGCTATTAACTGTAAGGCAATTTTTGATTTACCTTCAGGTCCGAATATACTAATTCTGCGCGGAAGGGTGAATCCCTCCATTGAAGTATAAGCATCATATTTAATTTTTGAATAGGGCAGATTGGTTGATGCAGGTTGTACGATCTGCCGTATAGTATGCGAACTTTTATCAATAAAAACTTTGGTATCTGTTTTTAACTGTAGCTGGTAAAGGGTTTCATTTTCCAAGAATTGGTCAACATCTTCTTCTTTGACTGAATAATTTAGCATGTCCAGAATATTGAGTGAGGCCAGTCTGTTTATGCGATTCAGACTTGCACCCTTTATCGCTACTTTTCGAGCATATTTTTCTACTTTATTATAGATGAGAAGCGTATCGCCATCGGTGAGCAATTGCCCCCCCTCAATGCCCAAACCATTGCGAATGGTTACCAGGCTTTTTTGCTGGTTACTGGCAAAACGGATAGTGACGCGCTCGGTATTACCAGGCTCGCTTACAATGGCTCGACCTTTGCCTTCAACGGATTGCAAGGTATCACTGTAATCGGGCAGTTGGTTAACGGTTTGAGATAGATTTTCTTGGGATGGATTAAAATTATCGTCAACAAGTTTTTGGGAACTCGAACAGGAAATCATCACCAGGCATAAACATCCCAATAAAAAGTAATGTAATATATGTTGGCGTGGATTCACGTTTCGTCCGATATTTTTTCTTTGAGATGAGTTCTTGTAGAATCCTTGTTGAGTGCTTTTTGCCACCACTTTTTAGCCTCGTCTGGCTTATCAAGTTTAAGTAAAATATCGCCCATATGTTCCAGTGTCTCGGCACTGGGGTCACCGGAATCAATAGCTTGTTGAATATATTTTTGGGCTTTTTGCAACTGCCCCTGTTTGTAGTATATCCATCCAACGGTATCCAGAAACGAAGTATTGTTTGGAGAAAATTCTAAAGCTCGAAGCGCCAGTTCTTCTGCTTTGGAAAGTTGTTTGCCTTGCTGGGAAAGGTAATAGGCATAATTATTGTAAATAACAGGGTTTTGGGTATCCAGATCTATAGCTTCCTGATAATTTTTAAAAGCAAGACTCCAGTTATTCTGTCCGGCATAAGTATCGGCCAGAGAGCCAAAAATATTGGCTTTTAGCGGTCGCCGTGCGGGAAGCGCAGATGCTTCTTTGAGATGCTGTTCGGCGCTATGGTACTGTTGGGAAGATAGATAGGCGTTACCGAGAATATATAGCAGGATGGGATCTTGGGGAATTTTTTGGATCGCCTGTTTGCCGGCTTCGATAACTTCGTCAAATCGACGTTGCTTAAGCAGGAGTTGCAGTCGTTTTTGCCAGGCGGAATCGTTTGTGGGATTAAGTTCTGTTGCTCGGGCAAGGGCACGGAGAGCGTATTGAGTCTGGTCGGTGTTTAAAAAGAAATCTGCTGCTAATGCATAAGCCTTGCCAGATTTTGGAGCAATGTGGATAAGCTTTTTGAAAATGTTATTCGCCGTTTGCTGAATCGCAGAATTTGAAGGATTATTTTTGTATTTGCTATAGATAAAATTCGCAACCTCTTCCTTTGTTTTGTGGCCAATTGTTGAGTCATCTATAAGAACCCCCAGCGTTTTTTCTGCGCTATCCCATTTGGCTTGTGCCAGGTAAATATCGGCAAGGATTATTCGAGATTTGGGATTCTTGCTGTTAATCTGAAGGGCATTTTCAATGACGCTATGAGCTTCGTCTGGTTTGTTCAGTTGCAAATAGTAATTGCTCAACAGGTGGAGCGTAGAGAGATTTCCTGGATCCATCGAACGGATTTTCTCCAGTTCAACAATAGCTGAATCTTTCCTATTTAGCTTATTGAAATTTTTAAGTTTTTCAACCCGAAGGGAACTCATTTCTCCCTTTAGCTGAAGTAGTTTATTATAAATTGTGTTCGACTGTTTCAATTTGCCTAATTTGGTATAGATTTGGGCAAGATCATAAAGAATGTCGATATCTTTAGGATGATAGGTTAAGGCATTTCGCAGTTCCTTGGCTGCAGCCTCATTATTGCCGATGGCTTTGTAAATTTCAACAAGTTGAAGATGGTACCATTTGTTTTCAGGATTGAGAGTTTGAGCCTGTTTGCTGTAGTATTCAGCATTTTCAAAATCATTTATCTGCAGGTAGGCATCGGCTAATGCAAAGTTAATTCCGGGATGATCAGGCAGTTTCACGTAGGCCTTGTTTAAAAGGCTGATTGCTTCTTCATAATTATTATTCTCAAAAGCAGCTAACCCACCAATATAAGCAGTTTGTGCTGCAATATATTCTTGTTCTTCGATAGTTTGGTTTTGTGCGGAAACCGAAGATGCAGCAATAATACATAGCAAAACGATGAAAATGTATACGGATGCAACCCGGTTATGTGATAAAATAGTATTCATAAAAACCAACGATTAACTACCCGATAGTATAACAATTTGCAACCGGCAGTTGGCAACTCTTTTTACGCAATGGTTTTTCGCCAGCCATTTAAACGTTTAAAAGCATGTTCCATGCGCGATCCATACCAGCTAAACCATTCTCCCTCTACCAGGAGCACCCGGGTTGCGGGACACGCTTCCTCGATTTGTGCCATATGTTTTTCCTTAAAGGGATAGGGTTCGCTACTCAGTAAAATAAGATCAGGGTTTTGACTTTTGAGATCATCCAGACCTATTTTAGGATATCGTTTTTTATCTGCAAACACATTGGGCAGCTTCCAGTGATTCATAATATCATGGATATAGGTGTCCCGCCCTACCGTCATCCAGGGGTCTTTCCATATGAGGTAAGCGGTATTTAGTTTGGGAACCTGGGGACGATCTTCGAGTACTTTTTGGATATTACTGATCAGGTTTTCTGCTTTCTCTGAAGTGTTGAACTTTTTGCCCAGCTCATGAATAGTGATCAGCGCATCTTCGATAGTGGCAATCTGAGTAACGTTAACCTCAAATTCTTCCTGTAGAGCCTTAATATCTTCGGGACGATTCTCCTCTTTATTGGCGATGATATAGTCGGGCTCAAGGTCTCGAATTTTATCCAAACGTGGATTTTTTGTTCCCCCTATAATGGGAATCTCTTCTACTTGTTCTTTGGGATGTACGCAGAACCGGGTTCTTCCCACTAAGTACTCCTGCATTCCAAGGTCAATTACCAGTTCCGTAAGGCTTGGAACAAGGCTGATAATGCGTTGTGGAGTTGTAGCCATGTTTAGATAATTATTATTTCCAGAAATTACGTTTCGAGAACAAAATACTATTTACTTATGATCGGACAAGCTGTCCGATCTACGAAAATTTAAAAATCGTTCTTGAATTCAGTTTTAAGAAAATTGTAAGGCCAATCCGTCCATGTATCAACAAAGTTGGCTTTTACAGGATTGTTTAAAACATAACGTATTGTAGATTCTAATTCTTTTTGATTACGTATTACTCGGTCGAAGCTTTCGTGTTGCCAAAATTGACCTTTTCTGTTTAATATCCTATTACACCTTAGTGCTGTATAAGATTTTAATTTTTGAAGAACTTTTGTCAGTGCGGGAATCTCGCTATTGTTATTTGTTTGAAGCATTTTTAAAACAAGATGTACATGGTTCGGCATGATGCAATAGGCATAAAGATCATAAATTGAATTATCTCGAAAGTGAATTGCTTCACAAACTATTTCAGCAATTTTTTTATTAACTAACCAAGTTGGGCCAGTTTTAGCTTGATCTAATTGATCCTCATATTTTTTAAAAATTGTTTGATGGTATTTACGTAGCTCGGACAGCTTGTCCGAGCTATCATTGGCAATAGATCTGTTTTTTAATTTCTTTTCTATAAGGTTCTTCTGTTTTTTGATACGCCGAATAGCGGAAACTGGTAAAGAATTATATAATCTAAAAGTAATAAAAAATTCAGCATAGTCCGGTTGCCAGTGCGGTAGGTTTCTGTGGTAATACATAGTAGCTTGTTCTCTCTTGATGTTAAAATGATGTAGTTCAGAGAGCCACCCCGAGGTGGTTTTAATTATTGGTGATCGGACAAGCTGTCCGATCTACATGGTAGTTAAAATTGACGAACAATGCCCTCTACTTGTCGGGCATAGCTTCCTCCAAATAAATTAGTATGTACCAGTAGAGGGTATAGGTTGTAGATATCCTTGCGCTGCGAAAAGCCGGATGACAGTGGATAGTTCTCCTCATAGGCACTGTAAAAATTACTTGGAAATCCTCCGAACAAATGCGTAAATGCCAACTCGATTTCGCGGTGACCGTAATATACTGCCGGATCGTAAATAGTGGCATTCCCATTCTGATCAAAAAAGTAATTGCCGCCCCAGAGATCACCATGCAATAGGCTGGGAGGCTCATTCGGAAAAATATCAGGTAGTTTTTTATACATATTTTCAAAGTGGGAAACCGTATCAGATCCTAACTTGCCACTGTCGGTAGCCATTTGGAGCTGAGGTTTCATGCGTTCTTGGATAAAGAAGTCAACCCAGTTTTTGTGAGGAGTGTTAGATTGTGGAAGTCGGCCAATAAAATTATCGTGATCCAGCCCATAGGTTTCATTATGATGCTTGTGAAGCTGAGCCAGGGCCTGTCCAAACTCACTGGCCGAATTTGGTTTTGAACGGCCTTCGGGTATAAATTTCTGTAGCAAGAAACCCGTGTTATCTTCTGTTTGTCCGGTTGTAAAAACAAATGGAATACGAAGTGTGGTATCTGCTGACTTGAGTAGATCAAGTCCTTTCTCCTCGACCACAAACATATGTGGGTCAGCCGACGTGTTCCATTTTAAAAAGCAGGTGGTTCCATCAGCCAGCGTAATTTTTGCTGCTTGATTGATACTTCCACCCGAAACTTGCTGAGTGGATGTTATAAGCTGATCTACCGTTTGTTGAATTTGTTGTTTGACAGAATTTGGAATCATTTTTGGACATGCTTTTCAAGTTCGTCAAGCAAGTTTTCGCAACTTCGTTTTACAATCTGAAATACATTTTCAAAGCCTTCTGGTCCGCCATAATAAGGATCAGGGATCTCACCGTCGCCGGGATTGGGATCAAAATCACGCATAAGACCTATTTTGTGCTCATGGTTTCCATTAGCCATCTGACGCACATTTTTCAGGTTTTCATTGTCCATAGCCAAAATCAGATCATAATAGTCCAGATCAGAAGCATCAAATTGGCGTGCTTTTGAATGGAGTGTAATGCCATGTTTTTGGGCTGTGCGCTGACTTTTACTATTCGCAGATTCTCCTACATGATAGGCAGAGGTACCCGCTGAATCGATTTCAAAATAATTTTCAAGGTCGTGCTTGTTAATTAGGTGTTGGAATATACCTTCAGCGGTTGGGCTTCGGCAAATATTACCAAGGCATACAAAACAGATTTTATAGTGATTTTTTTGGGTTACAGGACCATTTACGGGTATATCCATAGAATAAAGGCAGTTTATTTAAGATCAGTTCTAAATATTTTAGCACTTAAAATAACGGCTAAAGACAATAAAGTATAGCCTAAAGATTTGCCACAATTCTAATTTGCAAATTGTTGTCGCAATGCTTTTTATAGGTCGCTGATAATGTAAAATACGCCTCATAATGTGAATTGATGAGTTAAGACTTGTATCTTTGGGGTTCATTTATTTTGATAAAAATTTATTAAAAATAATAAGCTACTGTAAGGTATAGAAAACCCTTATATTAACAGCTTTGCAAAAGCCAATAGAGAAGGTATAACGGCCTATATGAGTAAACAATTTGATGAAGTCAAAAGACTAAATTTTTCAAAACTTGAAGTTGAGACCCTTAAGTGGTGGAAGGAGCATGATATTTTTGAGAAAAGTGTTTCTACCCGCGAAGATGGGATTCCCTTCACCTTTTATGAGGGACCGCCCACGGCAAACGGTAAGCCGGGCATTCACCACGTGTTGGCACGTACGGTTAAGGATATGTTCTGCCGATATAAAACCTTGAAAGGGTTCCGAGTTGATCGGAAAGCCGGATGGGATACCCATGGCTTACCCGTTGAAATCGAGGTAGAGAAAGAGCTTGACCTTGAGGGACGAGAACAGGTAGAGGCGTACGGCATTGCTGAATACAACGAGAAGTGCCGAAACAGTGTCCTCAAATACAAAGATCTTTGGGATAAGCTTACAACCCGTATGGCATACTGGGTTGATCTGGATGATCCCTATATCACCTTTGATAACGATTATATTGAATCTGTTTGGTGGGCGTTTAAGACGCTGCACGAAAAAGGTCTGGTTTACAAGGGATATAAAATTCAGTGGTATTCACCGGGCAGTGGAACGGTATTATCATCACACGAAGTTGCTCAGGGCTACGAGGAAGTTCAGGACCCTTCCATTTTTGTAAAGTTTAAAGTTGAGATGGCCGAGGATGTCTACTTTTTAGCCTGGACAACTACACCATGGACCATCGTTTCAAATATGGGATTGGCTGTAAATCCCGGACTGGATTATGCTAAGATCGAGCTTTCTGAAGGTGATCGCACCGAATATTACATTATGGCCAAGGAGTGCATTGATGAGGTTATCGATCACGATTACGAAATTGTAGAAGAGTATAAAGGTGAAGAGCTTGTTGACTGGACCTATGAGCCGGTATTTGATTATGCGTTAGAAGAGTTTGATAAAGAGGAGGCATGGCGCGTTGTTCCTGCTGATTATGTGACGACTGAAGAGGGAACGGGTGTTGTACACATTGCGCCTGCTTTTGGTGCTGATGACTATGAGACCGGCCAGGAGAATGATATCCCGATGTTTAATCCCATCGACAAAGAGGGGCGGTTTACGGAGCAGGTGCCCGACTTTGAAGGCGAATGGTTTAAGGATGCCGATAAGGAAATTTCTCGTGCAATCAAGGATAAGTACTTGATGTATAAGCATGAAACGTATCTACACAATTATCCGCACGACTGGCGCAAAGGCACGCCGCTGATGTCATATCCTGTGGAGTCTTGGTTTATCCGCACTACGGATGTGAAAGACAAGATGGTGGACTTCAACAAGAAAATTAACTGGAAGCCGCCAAGTACAGGAAGCGGACGTTTTGGAACCTGGCTTGAAAATAATGTGGATTGGGCGGTTTCGCGTCAGCGCTACTGGGGAACGCCGATTCCGCTTTGGGTAAGCGATAAAAATCCTGAGCATGTGGAAGTGGTGGGAAGCGTCGAAGAGCTTAAGAAAAAAGCCGGTTTGCCCGACGATGAAGAGCTCGACCTTCACCGTCCTCATATTGATGATATTACGTGGGAAGGACCCGATGGTGGAACGATGCGACGTATCCCCGATCTGATGGATGTCTGGTTTGATTCCGGATCGATGCCGTTTGCACAATGGCACTATCCGTTTGAAAACAAAGATAAGTTTAAGGAAAACTTTCCTGCTGACTTTATTGCTGAAGGTGTTGATCAGACGCGCGGATGGTTCTATACGCTCCACGCGCTGGGAACAATGCTTTTTGATCAGCCGGCCTACAAGAATGTAGTATCCAACGGGCTCGTGTTGGATGAGAATGGCAATAAGATGAGTAAATCCAAAGGTAATACCGTAGAGCCCTTTGAAGTTATTCAGGAGTACGGTGCCGATACGGTGCGTTGGTATATGATGAGCAATTCATCGCCGTGGGAAAATCTGCGATTCAGTGAAGAAGGATTGCAGGAGACACAGCGTAAATTCTTCAACACCATCGTAAATACGTACTCGTTCTTTGCAATGTATGCCAATATCGATGGGTTTACATATTCTGGCTCACAAATACCGGTTAGCGATCGCGTGGAGATGGATCGATGGATCATTTCCCGCATGAATACAACTGTAAAGCTGGTAGATGAGCACTTGGATGATTACGAGCCTACCAAAACAGCGCGTACTATCGAGCACTTTGTAGATGAGCTTAGTAACTGGTATGTGCGCCGTAATCGACGCCGATTCTGGAAAGAAGGCAAGAGTCTTGATAAGCAAGCCGCCTACCAAACATTATATGAATGTCTGGTAGATTTGGCTAAATTGATTAGTCCAATTGCTCCGTTTTTGGGAGAATGGTTGTATCAACGGTTGAATGAAGTAACCGAGGCGGATGAAGAGTCGGTACATATTTCATTTTATCCGACGGTAGAAGAAACAGCAATTGACAAGCAGCTTGAGCACCGTATGGAGCTGGCACGACATATTTCATCCATGGTCTTGAGCTTGCGCAACAAGCTGGAGCTTAATGTTCGTCAGCCACTTTCACGCATTATTCTACCAATCGATAAAGAGGAAGACCGACAGGCCATTGAATCGGTCAAGGAAATTATATTGGACGAGGTAAATGTTAAGGAAGTACAGTTTGTGGATGATGATTCCGGAATTGTACATAAGTCGGCGAAACCTAATTACCCCAAGCTTGGCAGTAAGTTAGGTAGTAAAATGAAGCCTGTAGCATCAAAAGTGGCCGATTTGACTACCGAAGAGATTACTGAATATGAGGAAACCGGATCTATAGAGTTGGATCTGGGGGAACAGGGTATTGTACAGCTTGGTGAAGATAGCCTCGAGATTATTCGTACCGGCCTGGAAGGCTGGTCGGTTGAAACCGAAAAAGGATTAAGTGTAGCTCTTGATACCGAGTTGACTGAAGATCTTATTCAAGAAGGATTGGCTCGAGAATTTGTCAATCGCATCCAGAATATGCGTAAAGAGGCAGATTTTGATGTAGAAGATCGTATTATTATAGGTTTTGACGGTTCTGAAGAACTTGAAGAAGCGGTAACAGCGATGAAAGATTATATTAAAAGCGAAACTCTGGCAGAAAAGATTTCATCCGAAAAATTAGAAGTGTCGGATTTCGTGAAAAGTTGGGAGATTGGCGATAGTGAATCAACCATTTCTATTAGAAGAAACCCTAATTAAGAAAGTGAGCTAATTATGGCATCATCAAAAAATGAAAATAAAGATACGGAGCGCGTTTCTCCTTATTCTGATGAGGAGTTAGAATATTTCAAAGAGATTATCTTAAAAAAACGTGAAGAGGCTAAGCGAGAGCTTGAATCACTCCAAAATACCTTGCGTGATAGCATGGAAAATGCCAGCGATGAGTCGGCATATTCGTTCCATATGGCTGATGCCGGTACGGATGCCCAGGAGCGTGAAAAAACGTATATGCTTTTTAACAGAACGAAGAAATTTATTCGTTATCTGGATGACGCTTTACAACGGATCGAAAATAAGACCTACGGTGTTTGCAAAGTAACGGGTAAGAAAATTTCCAAGGGCAGACTTGAAGCGGTGCCCCATACCCAGCTTAGCATTGATGCAAAACTCAAGCGTAAATAATTTTCTTTCAGTTGGATAGAAACAAAATAACAGCCCTGTCAGCTCCGGCACTGATCGTCATTTTGTTGGATCAGCTTAGCAAGCATTGGATTCGTCTTAATCCCCAGTGGCATTATGCTGATCTTATTCCGGGATGGCTTACGTTTAATTATACCCAGAATCCGGGTATGGCTTTGGGAATGCGTTGGGCTTCGACGGAAGTGATCAGCGGCATTGCTATTTTAGCCACTATCGCTATTCTTTCGTACGTGCTGTATAATCGGGAGGACGCTACCGCAGGATATCTTGTTTGTATGGGATTGATAATTGGCGGTGCCATAGGTAATATCATCGATCGTCTTATTATGGGGTATGTCGAATCCTATGGCGGCTTGCTTGAGGGGCATGTTATCGACTTTATTCATTTCAATTTAAGGATTAGCGGATATCCCGTATTCCCGTACATCTTTAATGTAGCAGATGTTGCCATCAGTACCGCTATTATCGCTATGCTGGTGTTCCATAAACGCATTGTCCCTCAAAATTTGTCGGGAACCGAACAACAAGATCAGGTAAACGAAGAAAGAACAGCCGACATTCAGCGTTCTGTGGAAAGATAGTTTTGGAGAAAAAAGGAGAGATGTTAAGGGGGTTCGGATAAGTCAGCTAAATACTATTCCTCCGTGACAATGCTGTCTATAAAGTTGGGGCTGTGGGGATCCAACTCATCGAGTTTTAGATCGTGCCCCATCTTGTCGCGCTTAGTTTTTAGGTATTTTACGTTTTCGGGATAAGCGCCTACTTCGATAGGTACGCGTTCGACCATTTCGAGCCCAAAACTTTTTAGACCTACGCGCTTAACGGGATTATTCGTCATAAGGCGCATTTTTGAAATGTCAAGATTGCGCAGGATCTGTGCCCCCACACCGTAGTCGCGGGCATCAGGTTCAAAGCCAAGGGCTTCATTGGCTTCAACCGTATCCAATCCCTCTTCTTGCAGTTTATATGCTTTAAGCTTGTTTACTAACCCAATACCACGGCCTTCCTGATTCATATATAACACAACGCCGCTACCCTCTTCTTCGACCTGAAGCAGTGCCTGATGGAGTTGCTCCCCGCAATCACAGCGCTTGGATCCAAAAATATCGCCAGTCATACAAGAAGAATGAACGCGTACTAATACCGGATCATCTTCATTCCATTCTCCCTTGACCAGTGCCAAGTGATGATTACCGGTAAGACGTTCTTGAAAGGCATGAAGCTGAAAATCTCCGTAAATAGTGGGGAGATTCACATCTACCACTTTGCGCACCAGCGACTCATTTTGCATGCGATAGGAGATCAGATCTTTGATGCTGATTAATTTCATATCGAACTTATCAGCAATTTCGACCAGGTCAGGCAGTCGCGCCATGGCCCCGTTATCTTTCATGATTTCGCAGATGATACCTGCAGGTTGCAGGTCTGCAAGTCGAGCCAAATCGATAGCTGCCTCGGTGTGCCCGGCGCGACGCAAAACGCCCCCTTCGGTGCCAATGAGCGGAAATATATGACCCGGACGTCGAAAATCACCGGGGGCCGCATCTTTTTTGATCATCTCTTTAATAGTGTTGGCGCGATCACTGGCAGAAATCCCGGTAGTGGTAAGCTCTTTGTGATCGACAGAAACCGTAAAAGCGGCCTCGTCAGGATCTGCGCCCTCAGTGACCATATAATCGAGATTGAGGGAATACGCTTTTTCGCGTGTAATAGGCACACAGATAAGGCCACGGCCATATTTGGCCATAAGATTAATAGCTTCGGGCGTTACCTTTTCTGCAGCCATGACAAAATCGCCTTCGTTTTCGCGATCTTCGTCGTCGGCTACAATGACCATGCGACCTTCTTTAATATCTTCGATAGCGTCTTCTATACTATCGAAGTTGATATCTGCGCCCATAATGTAATTCTGGAGACTTAATTAGTCTTGATTGGGGTTTACATCCGAAATGGAGCTTTTCTTAAACCGTGCTTTAACACCTTTATCAATTTCAGCCAGTACGGTATCTTCATCAACAGTAGTTACCTTGGCAATCATTCCACCGGAAGTCACAATTTTATCTCCTTTTTCAATATTGTCTACCATTTCTTGAAGCTCTTTCTGCCGCTTCGTTTGTGGTCGGATGATAAAGAAGTAAAAGATGGCAAAAATAGCTCCCAAAAAGATGAGACTTGACCAGCCTCCTCCGCCGTCGGGAGATCCCATTAATAATAGTGCGATATTTAACATGAAATAACTTATTTAATTACTATCAACGTATTTAAAAGAGTGTACAAAGATAGTATTTTTGGCGGCTTGCTCCAATTTTGGGGAATAGCTTAAATCTTATACACTTAATAGAGTGTGATAAATTAAAACCATCATTTTATTTCCATCTGGTTGCTATATAGATGCTATTCCTGATGGAATTTCTTGCCATCTTTAGCATACTCTTTCAGGATATCGGCCGGAGTAAATCGCGGACCATGTTCTTGTTCAAATTCTTCCAATCGTTCAAGGATCGTATTAGGTCCTTCTCGGTCGATATATCGGAATGGCCCGCCCAGAAAGGGAGGAAATCCGAGACCGAGAACAGCCCCCAGGTCTCCATCTGTAGGATTACGCAAGATATCTTCTTGCAGGCACCAAGCCGCTTCGTTCACCATTGTTAGCGTCATGCGCTGCTGTACTGTTTCCCTATCCATGGATTTGCTACCACTTCCGTCAAAGTATTGGTAAATATCTTTGTTGGGATCGGTTTTCTTTGTTTTACCATTTTTCCGCTCGTACTTATAAAAGCCTTTTTTATTCTTTTTGCCCTTATAACCGTCTTCAAATAGCTCCGTCGGTTTTTTGCTGGGATGAACACCGCGCTCGGCAAAAAGATTGCTCAGCACTTCGGTGATATGAGCGGCTACGTCGATGCCCACCTCATCAAACAAGGCCGCAGGTCCAACGGGAAACCCAAACTGTTTCATATGTTTGTCCAGCTCTTTAATGGATATTCCCTCCTCAAGCAGCATGAGGGCCTCATTCATAAAAGGAGCCAAAATACGGGTCGTATAAAAACCTGGGCCATCGTTAACGACTATTACATGTTTGCCCTGTTGTATGCCCACTTCTCGGGCAGTAGCCGTAACCCAGTCGGCTGTTTGATCGGTAGTAATAATTTCGAGCAGTGGCATTTTAGGCACTGGCGAAAAGTAGTGCATTCCAACCACCTGCTCCGGACGGCGCGATGCTTCGGCAATTTTAGTGATTGGCAGGGAAGAAGTGTTCGAAGCAAAGATATAATCGTCGGGAGCGACCTCTTCTACTTCTTTGATGATGGATTGCTTGAGGTCCAGATCTTCAAATACGGCCTCAATTACGAGTCCCACATTTTCAAATCCGTCGTAGCTGTCCGTAGGGGTAACATGACTTGCAATACGATCGCGTTCAAATTCAGAGATAATTCGTTTCTTTCGCTTCTTGTCGAGATTATCCCAGATCGATTTTTTGCCTTTTGCCGCCTGTTCTACCTCTTGGTCTTTTAATAACACACGATATTCGTTGTTGGCACTCACATCCGCAATTCCGGATCCCATCAGTCCGGCTCCGAGCACACCAATTTTTTGGATCTCTTTTGCCTTTTCTTCATTGGGATTTTTCTTGGCACTCTGCATCGCGAAGAATAGGCTGACCATTGCTTCTGATTCGGGAGTGGCCGCCAGTTTCCCAAAGTTTTCGGACTCCAGTTTTAATCCTGCCTGCATGCCATTTTCGTATCCCTCCTGTATGCAGTCAATAATTTTTTCGGGAGCGGGATAGTTACCCTTACTTTCTGATTTTGCCCGTTTGCGTGCTTGCGAATAAATGATCTTGCGAAGCGGACTCATACCCTCCATCAGTTGGTGGACAAGGCTGCGCTTATCCTCACGCTCAAACTTTCCACTATTGATTTTCACAACCGCTTTTTTAGCTGCTGTAAGTACCGCATCGCGATGGGTAAGTTCATCTACCAGTCCCAATTTATAGGCCTTGCGCGGATAAATATTTTTGCCCGTAAGCATATAGGTAAGCGCATTTTGTATGCCAATCAGGCGGGGGAGCCGCTGGGTTCCTCCACCGCCCGGCAGAAGTCCCAATTGCACTTCGGGCTGACCCATTACTGTATCAGAGTGCTTTGAGGCCACTCGATAATTACAAGCCATGGCCACTTCCAAGCCACCGCCGAGACACGATCCGTGAATAGCAGCAACTACCGGTTTGGGATAGTTTTCGAGCTGAAGAAGCAGCCGATTTCCACGCTGACTTAAATCCTCAATTTCCCCGGGTGCTTTTTTGTTTTTTAGCATTTCCACATCAGCGCCGGCAATAAAATTATTCTTCTTACCGCTGATCATCACGATGCCATCGATATCATCGGGATTCGTATTTTCGAGCAGATCTTTAACTTCTGAAATCAACTCTTCAGTAAGCTTGTTTACTTTAGAATCGGGTTGATCCAGCGTTACAACTAAAATATTGTCTCGAATTTCTGTGCTTAGATAGCTCATAATATTATATCTGAGTAATTAAAAAGTCTTGATGTTAACCGTCGAAACGTTCGAGGATGATCGCGTGCCCCTGTCCACCGGCCGCACAAGCGGCAACAAGTGCAAGTTCGCCGTCCTCGTGATGCAGTCGATTGGCTGCCGTTGTTACCAGTCGCGTGCCCGTAGCACCAAATGGATGACCCAGTGAAAGTGAGCCGCCCCAGCAGTTAAACTTTTCCATCGGGATGTCACCAACCTTTTTATCGCGATCCAGATTCTCTTTGGCAAATGTATCTGAATTGAGGGCTTTGAGTACGGTTAAAATCTGTCCTGCAAAAGCCTCGTGGAATTCAAAAACGTCGATATCCGAAAGCTCCAGTCCGATCATATCTAAGACTTGGGGTGTGGCATAAGCGGGACCAAGCAGAAGTTCGTCTTCCGGATCTTGGGCCACATAGGTATAAGCTTTAAGAATAGCTTTGGGTTTTAGTCCGCGATTCAAAGCCTCCTGTTTTTCCATGATGATAGAAGCCGAAGCTCCGTCGGTAAAGGCCGATGAATTCCCGGCCGTAATGGTACCATGCGGTTTGATAAATGCGGGAGATAATTTCTTTAGTTTCTCCATTGAAGTATCCTCGCGGAAGGTGTTATCATGTTGTATGGAATCGAAATCGGGAGGTACTGCTGCCGGTAGCAGTTCATCATCAAGCCAACCTTCGTTTGTTGCTTTGGCCGCCAGCTCGTGGGAGCGAAGTGCATATTCGTCTTGAGCTTGGCGACTGATACCAAATCGAGCTGCCATCTTGTCACAGCTTTCGCCCATCGTTTCTCCGGTAGAAAATTCTGAAATAGACGGAATTTCGGGCAGCAGGTGTGAAGGACGAAGTCCCTTGAAAAACTTCAGGAAATCGCTCAGTGATTTATACTTGCGGGCATCCAGCAGTTTTTGCCGGAATTTTTTGCGGAATCGGATGGGAATATCGCTCATGGTTTCCGTCCCTCCGGCCAGGATAATTTTTGATTGCCCCGATCGAATAAGGTCAACGGCGCTGGTGATGGCCTGGTTTGAGGAAATACAGGCTTGTGTTACAGTGTGCGCCGGAACGGTGTTGGGAATGCCGGCTCCCAGTGCCGATTCCCGCGCCACGTTGCTGGTATTCACATCCTGAATAACCGTACCCATGATGACACGATCAAGGTCGTCACCATTGATTGGGGCGCGGCCGATAAGTCCTTCAATAGCCATGCGACCCAGATCGTAAGACATTAATTTTTTGTACCCGGTACCCGATCGCTGAAACGGAATGCGTCCGCCGTCTACGATTGCTGCTTCGAAAGGTGTGTGATTTTGTGGTTGATCTGCCATAATAAAAATGTTGAAATGAGAACCAACGAATATGTGATTACGACTAAGATGGTTGAATCAAAATCGTAAGTCAAGCATTAACTTAACACTGTTAACCTAATTATAGTTTTCTGCTGCCAAAGGTTCAATAAATTGTTTTGCGAGATAATAGAATATCCGTATATTTGTGCTCTCTAAAAACGGGTGCTTAACTCTCTTGCACATAAAGCTTTGGAGAGCAAACTGCTCGATTTGATGTATTGATTTTTTTGGGCGATTAACTCAGCGGTTTAGAGTGCTTCCCTTACAAGGAAGAAGTCGCAGGTTCGAATCCTGCATCGCCCACTTCAATCCCTGTAAGTCATTGCCTTGCAGGGATTTAGTATTTGTGGTATAGATATTGGTACAAATATTTGTGTCAGATCTATTGTTTGTGTGTTTATACCCTCTCTTAAAAAAAACTGAATTTTAAGCCTAATTAGGTATGTTAGGTAATTAATATTCATCTTATTTCATTTTTTGTAATACCGGAAATGGAAGGATTGTACCTCTAAACCGAAACCGTTCTATTTATCTTCAAAAGTTCCAAACTGTATCTAGATATTGGGATTATTAGACTCTCTCACTGACATTTATGAATATCCATTTTTTTGTAGCAATTCCAGTAGAACAGAGGGCTTAGAAATAGATTAGGATACCTAAAGTTATTAGTGCTAATAAATAAGGTAAAATATATTCCGTGAATGCTGGTTGAACTTGCTACATTTTGGTGGACATCCAGTTAAGCCATAGATTGTCGTCGCAATTTATGACCAATAATAATTATGAGTAAAAGACAAACCTACAGCAAACAGTTTAAACTGGACGTGATCCAGCAAAGTTACCAACGAGACAATATCCGCGAGTTGGCCAATGAGTTAGGGATTGACCCGGGCCTTATCTACGCTTGGCGATCGAAATATAAAACCCAACCCCAGCAGGCCTTTCCGGGCAAAGGGATTCCCAGCCGAACACCCGAAGAGAAAGAGCTGGCCAAGTTAAAGAAAGAACTGGCTGACGTGCGGATGGAGCGGGATATCTTAAAAAAGGCGATGGGCATCTTCACCAAGAAAAACAGGTAATTTTCCAATTTATGGCTGAACATAAACATCTATATCCCATAGTGAAGATGTCCGAGGTATTCGGGGTAAGCAGAAGCGGCTATTACAGCTGGATGGGCCGCGGGCCCTCCGATCGCGCCAAAGAGAACCACCGTTTTACGAGACGAATTAAGCAGATCTGGCTGGATTCCGGGAAGACGTATGGTAGTCCTCGCATTCACCAGCAATTGCTTCGCCAAGGTGAGCAGCTGAGTCGTCGCAGAGTCGCGCGACTCATGAGAAAAGAAGGCATCCAGAGTCAGATTCGCCCGAAGTGGGTGGCTACGACCGATTCGAAACATCAGCTACCGGTGGCACCGAACCTGTTGGATCAAGACTTTACCACCGATCGATTGGGTCAAGTTTGGGTAAGCGACATTACCTATATCCCCAGCAGCCAAGGATGGCTGTACCTGACAACGATTATGGATCTGGCTGATCGCCAGATTCTGGGGTGGTCGTTCTCGGAAGGCATGCGAGCTGATCAAACGGTTATTCCGGCCTGGAAGCAGGCCTGCCAAAAGCGAGCGATCGAGCAGACGTTAATCTTCCATTCTGACCGTGGCATCCAATACGCATGCCAGGAGTTTCGCCAGCTGCTGGAAGCCCGTCCACGGGTCCGCCAAAGCATGAGTCGGAAAGGCAACTGCTGGGACAATGCTCCGGCCGAGAGCTTCTTTAAAACCTTTAAAGCAGAACTACCGATAGAACCTAAACACTACAGGTATGATAAACTTCGTGGAGTAATCTTCCAATTTATTGAGATCTGGTATAACCGCCAGCGCCTGCATTCTACGCTGGACTACCACACACCGGTAGAAATGGAGAACCACTTAACAGAAAACCAAGAATTGGCTGCATGATCTGGCTTAACGTACTGTCCATTTTTTTGTAGCAATTCCAGGTCTTAATACCAACACCTTTAGAAAGGTAGCTGCATAAGGTTTTGACATTTCTGCAATATTAAAGTAGATATCTACCGCATCCTTATTTTTCTCCTCGTCTTTAACAGGATCGTATGGTTTATACGTGTAAGCCCATTTAAATGGGCTTTTCTTTTTTATGTCTTCGTACTTAAAAGATCTTCTTGCTCCCATGCCGTCACTATTAACACTCTGTGGGTCAACATTTCTGGCAACTTTCTTGAATATATATTTATGTCTAAAATCACTGAGATATTTTTGGTACTGACTAAATAGTTTCTTGTGACCAAAAGAATCCTCAATAGATGAGTATTGGAAAAATCTTATCAGCGAATATACCCAAAAAACAATTAATAGGATTTCAATATTTTGCTGATTACTTATTCCTACCTGGTTTCCCAAGATGTTTATTACATCTATTTCTAACCCAATAATATCATAAATAGATATAGCTATACTTGATAAAATAAGATTCCTTCTTTGTTGGTAAAACTTTTGGTGGTTTTCCATCGGTTTTCGTACTTAAAAAGATTTTAGGATCCTTCACTAAAAATATCTTGGTATTTATCCTCTAACATAGTCACTTCATCTTCAGTCAATGCCTCAAACTGTTTAGTACGTGCTCGTTTTGATAACTGGCCATCATTTTGACGCAAAAAGCCGATAAGATTTTCCATATCCTTATCCGGCATATCGAAGTGCTCGGAAATAAAGGTTCTCATCTTGTCATGTTGTTCCAGGTACTGAACTTCTTCTGGTAAGGTATCGGTAACTGTTTCTTCTACGCATTCATAGAGAAATTCAGCATGTTTGGTAGCATCAAAGTATTGGTATAGATCAATTGTATCATTTAAGACTTCTACATTGCCATCCGGTGTTGCTTCCCATTCAATGAAATCAAGACGTGGCTTCGAATATGATTCCAATACTTCCCGATACTCGTCAATCCGGTCAAGGATCACTGCTGAGACAGGAAAAATAAGTCCTTTGGGCGCAAATTCCTTTTTAGCCAATACATGGTGTATTAAGTATCGATGTACACGGCCGTTTCCGTCAGCAAAGGGATGAATAAATACGAAGCCAAAAGCAATAAGCGTAGCTGCTAATACCGAATCATAATCACTTTCTATTAATGATTCATTAGTATCTAATAAACCATCTATTAATTTAGGAACATCTTCCCATCTGGCTGAAATATGATCTGGGACCGGCTTACTATTTGCACGGTTATGTACTCCGACAAAACCACCTTCTTTACGCCAACCCATATCCACAAATCGCCGGTCTTCTATAACAATCTCTTGGAGTCGTAATAATTCATCCTTGGTAAGGTCTTTCTGGCCAGCCTGACCGATTGCTTTTCCCCAACGTTCTGCACGATTTTCTGGAGGTGTTTCGCCCTCTATGGCATAGGAGGCTTTGGAATCTTTGAGCAAAAGGAAAGCAGCAGCTCTGGATAACAAATCAGGATGGACTTCACCTATAGTATCTTTTACTTTTTTTTCTAACTCTTCTGTGCTAAAGCTCTCTAATTTATCTGACCGACGAATGAGTGGACAGAAATTCTTATTCCCTGGTAGGTTATTCCATACTCTATGGCGCTTGGATCTTTCTTTAGATCCTGGATATTGCAAATCAGGATCAAGGGCCTCGACATAATTACCTGTTTTGACGTCATCTACATTAAGTTTTTGATCTGTCAGCCATTCATAGAAAAACCATATTCTTCTGCTATTACGCCCGGTAGGTTGATCCCTAACAATAGTTTCAATTTCAGTTTTATCTATTTCCTCAAAGAGCTTCTTTAAGATTAGGAGGTCAACTCCTTCGTACCGTAGAGCAAACGTAAGATGACCCAGCAAAGTATGCTCCGGTTCATGGCGTGTAGAAAATACGGCCCAACGACCTTCCTTATACCGACGATGGCTTTGGCTGATTGCTGAAATGAATTCTGGAAGTGGCACTTCTAAATCATAACGATTGATTAATGCGCTATACCCCGCCAGCTTCATATCGGTTTCAGGAAGGGTATATTTACGAAAAACGGTTGCATTTTCTGAAAATCGATTATTTTTAGGCATTTTTATGAAAATCGATTATAACTGATCGTTTAATATTATGAAAAACGGTTACAATTCATAAAAATCGTTTATTTATGAAAAATGTTTATTTCAGGAAAATAATGTGAAAAAATGAATATATAATGGGTGCTTTTTTAAATTTTAGTTCTAAGCACCTATCTCTTATTGTCTAATACTATAAAGAGTATAATTAGACTCTGCCTAAGCTGGCTAGCTCAAATATTAGTAACTAAGATAAATAACTGTTCATTTAGTTTTGCCCAACTAAAAATAGTTTTTGCAATGCTAAGCAGCACTGTTGTATATAGTTTCTGTATCAGCTTTTTCGCAGAAAGTATTGCAATATCAACACCAAACTGCTTTATTAGAAATCGGAAGGAAATTATTTGCCCCCTTTTATCGTTATGTAACAAAAAGAACTAAAGCCTTTTATTTATGCCTGAGAAGATAGAGAAGTTTGAAGAGATGATTGAGGATCCTACAGCACATCAGCTAAAAGCTTATTATGACGCCAAAGAAAAAGCTTGTGTTGATGCTATGAAATCTACAAAATCAAAAAATCCGCATAACAAGGGTTCAAATTTGGCAGATTTTTGGGATTACGTCTATAATCAATTTTATGAAATACAATAATAGATAAATTAATTTTATCATACTTTTCTAAAAGCTTGCAGAAAATCCTGCAAGCTTTTTTTATATGGTATTTTTATTAAGTTATTCCAACTATTGTATTTGGTATGTATATTATCTTATAAATTAATATGTATGCTGATTGAAACTATTTAAAAAATATATTCGATATGGATATGAAGTTTGTAGATCGAGAAAAAATTTATAGTTCAAAGAAAAGGTCTTCGAAGTTTAAGCCTTTGCTGGAAGCTCTTGACAAACTTGAAGTTGGTGGGGATGCCATCGAAATAGATTACGAAGATGATAAAAGCGTTAATTCTATGCGAACGGCTGTTTATCAGTATAATCAGGAGAAGGGAGTAAAAATTAAGAGCGGTAAAGATTCAGAGAATAAAAAAATCTATTTCTACAGAGAACGATAATAGTTTCGTTCATCGTTTAAGCTACACAATAGTTTTATAAATCCTCATTTTCTTCTATGGAAGATCTTACGTCGGTTGATGCCAGTCTCATGCAAAAAGAGGTGTTGGAGGGATTGTCAAAGCCTCAAAGACAGCTGCCCAGCAAGTATTTCTACGACGAGAAGGGGTCAGATCTGTTTGAACAGATTACCCGCCTTGATGAATATTATCTGACCGATTGTGAAAAGGAGATCCTGCAAGCTAATATCAACGAAATTGCTGAGCGCATTGGTTCAGATGTGATGCTGATAGAATTGGGCAGCGGAAGCAGCTATAAAACCCGGTTTCTACTCGAAGAGTTATCAGCCCTTTCTACCTATATTCCGGTGGATATATCAGAAGAGTTTCTATTGAAGACGGTCAATCAACTGCGCATGGAATATCCCAAAATATCGATTATTCCTGTTTTTGCAGATTACACATCCCATTTTGAATTACCGGTTGCAGAAGGTTCAAGTCAGAAACAGGTCATATTTTTTCCGGGATCGACGATTGGCAATTTTGATCCCGATGAGGTACAGACATTTTTGAATAACATAGCCGGTATTACTGCTGATAATTCAGAAATGCTTGTCGGTGTGGATTTAAAGAAAGATCCGAAGGTGCTGGAAGCGGCCTATAATGATAAGCAGGGTATTACAGCTCAGTTCAACAAAAATATATTGGTGCATATTAATCGAGTGTTGGATGCCGATTTTGACATCGAAAAGTTTAGCCACAAGGCCTTTTATAATGAACATGCCGGGCGCATTGAGATGCATCTGATATTATCCCAAAAACAGACGGTTACTGTTGGGGATCAGAGGATTGCGTTTGAGAAGGGCGAATCGATCCATACCGAAAATTCATATAAGTATAGCCTTGAAGAATTTGAGGAGGTGGTTGCCGATTGGTATTCGGTAGAGAAAGTGTGGACAGATGAAAAGGATTATTTTTCATTGCAATACCTAAAAAAGAAATAATCGGGCCGGAGATGATTCGATTTTTTAGAAATAATATAGAAGAGGATTCGAATTTAACTTGGGGATTTGCAGTGATGGTCATTGCCATCGGATTGATTGTTGGATCTTTTTTTGTACAGGTAGCCATGGGCTTGTGTCCTGTTCCGTAGTGGATAAATGACCAAGTATAGAATTCGGGCTAAATATTAAGATTGGTTTTCGTCCATCACCACAAAAAGCAGTTCTTTTTGTTTTAGAACCAATAAACTTCCAGGTAAATAATATCGGGATTGGAGCAGGTGCAAGCCGAGTTGGTATTTTGTTTCAATTATAATTGGATGTAATCCCCTTAGAAAGGAAATGTATGTTACAAGTAAATGTGACGCTTGTTTACCAATCCCTCTAAAATCATTACTTTAAAGTTTTACAGGGGTGTCCTGCAAAATGGGGCTGAGATCACACCCACAGACCTGATCTGGATAATACCAGCGTAGGGAAGCCTGTCCGCTCGTTGCGAGCTATCTTCCGGCTGATTGCCTGCCTGTTATTATCCGGATGAAAGCTATTTTCAATGAATTACGATTGTGCAATGAGCAATAAACTCCAAAAGAAAAAATTCGAGCTGGCCACCAAGAAACTTGAACAGTGGCAGGATCGTGAAGAATGGTTTTTCAATCGCGAGCACACCGAAGTATATGAGGATTATTATGAAGGTCGATATAAACGGGCTGAGGTCTGGCAGAAGAAAGTGCTGGCAAAGCTCATCCAAAAAGATGAGCGTATAGAAACCCTGCTGGAATACGGCTGTGGAACGACCCGTTTTACCCGATGGTGGCAGGAAATCGGTATTGAAGCCACGGGTGCGGATATTTCGCCGTTTATGTTAGGCGAAGGGAATAAACACTTTGACGGTGATCTGGTTTGGGCCGACTCTCATCATATGCCATTCAAAAATAATACTTTTGACGCGCTGGCTTTTATCGCTACGTTCGCCTATTACGACGACCCGATCAAGGTGATTCGTGAGGCGGTGCGGGTAGGGAAATACGGGATGATATTCGGTATTATGAATCGCAATTCTACCAAGGTGATGCGTCGGCGTGTACAGGAGGTTTTCGGGGCGAACCCCTATTATGAGACGGCTAATTTCTATACGCCGAATAAGCTGATTAACACTATTCACGAGGCGCTCGAGGGACGATTGTACGAGATCGAATGGACGGCCACGGGCCTGCCAAAATGGTTCCCCGTGCAGCGTTGGGGATTGCCGATCGGCGACTTTTTTGGACTGCATGTAAAGTTAACTGATGTCGAATAAAAACAGATAAGTATGAGTGCATTTGAAGATCAAAGCGGAAAAATTAACAGCAAACTCTTCCGCAAAATAATTGGGCCGCAAAGTGGTCGACATCGCGAAGAAGTTGTTACCGGTCCCAAATTCGGTGTAGATACGGCCGTCATAGATCTTGGAAATGGTAACGGGCTGGCGACTTCGAGCGACCCGCTCTCGCTGATTCCGTCATTGGGACTCAAGGAATCAGCCTGGCTGTCGGTGCACTTACTGGTCAACGATATGGCTACTACCGGATTTGCACCGCAGTATGCCCAGTTTACGCTGAACCTGCCAGCGGATTTTCCGCTGGAGAAGTTTAAGGCCTACTGGACGCATATCCACCGGATGTGCGAAGAATTGGATATTGCTATTACCGGCGGACATACTGCGCAGGTGCCGGGACAGGAATCCACGACGCCGGGTGGTGGCACGATGTTTTTGCAGGCTCCCCTTGATGAAATTATAACGAGTGACGGTGCTGAACCGGGTGATAAAATAGTAGTCACCAAAGAAAGTGCACTGGTTTCTTCCTCGATCCTGGCAAAGAGTTTTCCCAAAACGGTCAAAGAAGAATGCGGACCGAAAATTTATGAGCAGGCTTGTGATAATTTCTATCGCACCTCATCGCTGCAG
This sequence comes from Fodinibius sp. AD559, assembly GCF_052712805.1. Classification (NCBI taxonomy): domain Bacteria; kingdom Pseudomonadati; phylum Balneolota; class Balneolia; order Balneolales; family Balneolaceae; genus Fodinibius; species Fodinibius sp. AD559. The sequence continues at coordinate 309,156 of NZ_JBQPVW010000003.1, read as the reverse complement.
GATGCGCTGGAAGCAACGAAGATCCTTGCAGCGAAAACGGAACTAAAGGCAATGCACGATGTTACGGAGGGTGGGTTGCTTGGCGGCATATCCGAGCTGGCTGAGGCTTCGGATTGTGGTTTTCGGGTGGACAGCGACAAGCTTCCCGCGGGAGAGGCTCCACAAAAAATTTGTGAGCTTTTTGAGATTGATCACCGTCTTTGTGTAGGGGCCGGCTCTATGATAATGGCCGTAGCAGCAGGAAAGGAAGAAGCACTTGTGAACCACTTGAATGATCAGTCCATTCCGGCGACGGTGGTAGGAGAACTGACAGAGAAAGGTGAAGGAACTATCCTGATTGAAGATGGTAAGGAAGAAGCTTTTGATTTCGACGGGAACGACCCGTATTGGAACGCATTTTTTAAAGCAATGGAAAAGGGCTGGAAATAAGTTTGTCTGTCCCCTTTTGAAGGCGATCCCAATAATAAAATGTTGAAAGTATGAGTAATAATAAATTAAACGGTCTATATTTGGTTGTTGATCCGTCCATGGATCACGAAGTGCTGCTCGAAAAGGTGGAAGAGTCTTTGAAGGGCGGCGTCGAAATATTACAGATCTGGAACCGCTGGCCTGAGGGGATGAGTCAGTACGACAAAGAGCAGTTGGTTACATATATCATTGGGATGGCCGAGAAATATGGTGTGCCGGTATTGGTCAATGATGACTGGGAGTTGTTGCAGAGTACTGATTTGGACGGTATACATTTTGATTCGAAGCCCAATGGTTTCGACCGAATAAGAGAAAAAGTTGGCCGTGATTTTATTGCCGGTATTACTTGTAGTAACGACTTGGAAGTTATTAAATGGGCCGAGGAAAAGGGTTTTGATTACGTTTCTTTTTGTGCCATGTTTCCATCGTCCTCGGTAGGCAGTTGTGAAATTGTACGTCCCGAAACGGTGCGCAAGGCGCGGGAGATAACGGATATGCCGCTTTTTTTGTCTGGTGGAATTACGCCCGAAAAAATAAAGGAGCTAAGTGAACTGGATTTTAATGGCGTGGCGGTGATATCAGGGGTTTTGAAGGATGATGAGCCACGAAAAAAAGCATCAAATTATAATCAAGCATTGAATAATAGGTGATATGTTATGTTCATCTTTTCAGTGAGGAAAAAACGAACCAAAAAACTCACCACCTGAGGATTCTTCACCTGAGCTGCGCTCATTGAACCTGCAAAAACGCAAACTCATTCGCGTTGCTCATTCAGGCAAGCATATTTGCGGAGGGTTCTGCTTCTCTTGCTCCGAGACGGCTCACAATTCTTATGGTGGGTTTATTCGGGGTCCGGGGTGAATCGCGGTAAAGAATAGGAAGAAGCAATCAACGTGATAGAGCAGTAAATGGATTATAGTTTTAGTCAGAACAAAATCTACGATTCCCCCGGCACTTTTTTTTGTCCATTTTTTGGTGACAAAAAAATGGACATCCAAAACTTTGGGGCAAACCGTAATGGATTTTATTAAATAAAGCAATTATGACGAAAGAACTTTTAGAAAAACTATGTTGTCCGATCGACAAGCACGATTTGGATGCTAATATCATTAACGAAGGGGAGGGCGGTGAAATTTTGGAGGGGCTCTTGAGTTGCCCTGAATGCAACCGTTACTTCCCGGTGATCTATGGCATTCCTATTCTTATACCCGATGAGTATCGTGATGAATCCATGGAAAAGCCGCTGCTGAAAAAGTGGGGCTATGAGCTGACTGAAGGAGAGGATTCTGAGTTACCATTATTGGAAGAGAAAACAGAGTAAACTCAACAGTTTCTGAATCTATGTCGATAAATTTATTATATTTCGACATATTTATCATTTCTGTCGAAATCATAGACACATATTAAAAATATGTCGAATTATTGCTTATAAATCGACGTATTGTAGGTTCCTGTCGATTTATTTGTATTTTTTCAGCAACCTGAAGTCATTTCAGTTCTACATATTTCTTGGCCGGTAATTTTAACTCCCATGTCTCCATTTCTAATTCTAGACTCCGTTAATCCCGCATTAACTTCTTGTACTGTACGCGCTCGGGATGATATTTCGAACCCAGCCGTTGTTCGCGGTTTTCTTCATACTCCGAATAGTTACCCTCAAACCAGTACACCTGACTGTTGCCTTCAAATGCCAGCATATGCGTGGCAATACGATCCAGGAACCAACGGTCGTGGGAAATGACCACAGCACAACCCGCAAAATCCAGCAAAGCTTCTTCCAAGGCACGAAGGGTATGCACGTCCAGATCGTTTGTTGGTTCATCAAGAAGCAGCACGTTCGCTTCCTCTTTTAGCATCTTTGCCAAATGAACCCGGTTTCGCTCTCCGCCCGAAATTTCGCTGCACCGTTTTTGCTGATCGCTGCCGCTAAAGTTAAATCGAGCTGTATAAGCCCGGGAATTCATCTCACGATTGCCAAGCTTAACCGTATCTTTGCCACCCGAAATTTCCTCCCAAATAGTTTTCTCGGGATCAAGTGGACGCTTTTGATTTACATAGCCAAGCTCAACACTTTCACCGATTTCAATCGTACCGCTGTCCGGCTCTTCTTCGCCGGTAATCATCTTAAAAAGGGTTGATTTTCCAGCGCCATTCGGGCCAATGACGCCCACAATGCCGCCCGGTGGCAGGCTGAAATTCATTTCCTCAATAAGCAGTCGATCATCATAACCTTTCGTAACATCGTTTGCTTCGATTACTTTATCACCCAGTCGTGGACCGGCAGGGATAAAAATTTCCATCTCTTCCCGCTGCTTCTTGCGCTCCTCGGATAGCAGCTCCTCATACTGATTGATACGCGCTTTGCTTTTGGATCGTCGGCCTTTGGAATTTTCCTGTATCCATTCCAGCTCTTTTTGCAGCGTTTTTTGCCGCTTCGATTCCTGTTTTTCCTCCTGTTCCAATCGCTTTTTCTTCTGGTCCAGCCACGAGCTGTAGTTCCCCTCGAACGGAATGCCTTCGCCGCGATCGAGCTCCAGAATCCATCCTGCAACATTATCAAGGAAATACCGATCGTGCGTTACGGCAATAACCGTTCCTTCATAGCGATCCAGGTGCTGTTCGAGCCAGGCCACGGATTCGGCATCGAGGTGGTTGGTCGGCTCGTCGAGCAGAAGTACATCCGGTTTTTTGAGGAGCAGCCGGCAGAGGGCCACGCGTCGTGCTTCACCACCCGAAAGCACTTCAACGGACGTATCACCGGGCGGTGTGCGCAGGGCATCCATGGCCTGATCCAGCTTGCTGTCGAGATCCCAGGCTCCAAGATGTTCGATCTTCTCCTGCAGTTTTTCCTGCTTTTCGATCAGCTTTTCAAAGTCGGCATCGGGATCACCGAAAGCGGCGTTTACTTCTTCGTATTCAGCCAGCAGATCGATCTGCTCCTGCACACCTTCTTGTACGATCTCTTTGACTGTTTTATCGGGATCGAGTTTGGGCTCCTGCGGCAGCATCCCAAAAGTAATGCCCTTATTACGCGATATTTTGCCCTGGTATTCTTCATCATTACCAGCAATAATATTCAGAAGGGTACTCTTTCCGGAGCCGTTGTTGCCAAGTACGCCAATTTTAGCACCGTGAAAAAAGGAGAGGTAAATATCTTTAAGAACAAAGTTGTTGGGCTTGTACACTTTGCTTACGCCCTCCATCGAAAAAATAATTTTTTGATCGCTCACGAGACTTGAATTAGGAATTTAGAATTTTCAATTAGGAATCATAGAAAATTTAATAAACGAATAATATAAGGATTTTGAAGGGGGAGTTAATAGGGAAATTGATTTAAAAAATACTGTTTGCGAACCTATCAACTTGGAGGCTCACGAAATTATGAGGCTAACCGAAAATTTAGGTACCCAAAAACAATTTCAATCCTCCTGACCTCCTTCTCTAAGGAGGAACTCGTTTATCTCTAAAAAGCTTAACTATCTATTTGAGAGGCTTCTAAAAGTCCCTCTTGGAGAAGAGGGATTTAGGGAGATTGAGGTCACTTTGATTAATTAGGTGTTAATTTTAAAAATTTTGCTTTTTGGGCTCTTCTTAGGTTGAAGTCTAATAGAAACTTATCGTAGATGATGTCATGTCCATTTTTTGTCACCGATCCCGTATGAATGGGACCCGTGATTCGCCCCAGACCCCAGCAGAAAAAGTCGCAATTAGAATTGCTAAAGCTATACTTTAAATCTCTTTGATATTGAGTTTATGAATCAATTTCTCACTCGTTCCGTTAATCCCTTCAGAAAATACCGCAAAATTTGATCACCGCATTCCCGATAATTATCATGTCCCTCGCGGCGGAAAAGCGCACTCATCTCGTGTTTGGAAATCGAAAATCCACCCCGTTCCAGGATGTTGTGCATATCATTTTCGCGCAGTTTAAAGGCGACCCGAAGTTTCTTAAGCACGATATTATTGGTGACCGGTGTTTGGATGGGGCGCGGCGGATGATCTTTGCTCCTGCCTCGTTTGTAATAGATAAGACCATCTAAAAAATGGGCCATAAGAACGTGACTGCAATCTTCGCCCTTTTCATCATCAGCCAAATTCTGACTCTTGAAAATATAGGCTACTTCACCCCGCTCGGGTTTGTATCCTCCCAGCTTCAGGATATTTGCAATCTCGTTATCGTTAAGATCCAGCATATAGCGGATACTTTGGATGACGTCGTCGTTTCTCATGGATTCTGGAATAAGATAGGAGTTAAAAATAAATACTGCGTCCCAAGGTACAATTTTGGGCAGGACTTTCGAATTATGCTGGGTAGGAATTTATCTACAAGGAGGAAAAAGGCTACTTGTTGGAACGAGTGAATTATTAATTTTTTTAGAAATACTTGTCAAAGCCTTAACATATTTCTGTTGTTTTGTTTATTGTTGGTTGAATGATCAAAATAATTAATGGGTGATACTGTATGGATGAGCAAACTTCGGGAGAAGAAACGTTGCAAGAACAGGTTGAAGAGCGGGAATCCACAGTTCAACAAAAATACGGTACATTCGGCGGAGTATTTGTTCCAACGTTACTTACCATTTTGGGTGTTATCTTATTCCTTCGTCAGGGGTGGGTAATCGGGAACGCAGGCCTGCTGGGCGGATGGCTTATCATTACGCTCGCTTTTGTGATTGTAACTTTTACAGCACTTTCCATGTCGTGTATCACCACTAATATTCGCATCAAAGCGGGCGGTGCGTATTCCATAATTTCGCAGTCGCTGGGCTTAGAAGTAGGCGGGAGTGTAGGAGTTCCGCTATATCTTGCGCAGACCTTTGCCATAACGATGTACATTTTTGGTTTCAGAGAGGGTTGGTTGTATATCTTTCCCGACCACTATGCCATTTTAGTAGATATTGCAGTATTCGCCATTCTTTTTATCGTCGCATTTTTGAGCGCCAAGCTGGCTTTTCGCATTCAATATATTATTCTGGCAGTAATTATCGGCGCGCTGGTATCGGTGGGAGCGACTGTATTTACGGGTGCTATGGACCAAAGCATCCAGTGGTGGGGCAATTTCCCGGGTGCGCCCGAAAACAATTTTGAAGGTGTCAGCTTTTGGGTCGTTTTTGCGGTTCTGTTCCCGGCGGCGACAGGTATTATGGCGGGAGCAAATATGTCGGGAGAGCTCAAAAATCCCAAGAAAAGCATACCGCTGGGCACGTTATCGGCTATTGCGATCAGTTATGTGATTTATATGGCGTCCGGTTACTGGATGGCCAAGGTGGCTCCGGTTGATGAGTTGGTAAGTAATTATAACGTAATGATAGATTACGCGCTCTGGGCACCGGCGGTACTCGGGGGATTACTGGGAGCTACCTTTTCCTCGGCACTGGCTTCTATCGTGGGTGCACCGCGTATCTTGCAGGCACTGGGCGAACACAAAATATTTCCCGGAGGAGATATATTTTCGGAGCTTGCAGAAAATGGAGAACCCCGCAATGCTATCTTGCTTACCGGTGGACTGGTGCTGGTGACCTTACTGCTTCGGGATTTAAATACCATTGCCCCGCTTATCACCATGTTCTTTTTGATCACCTACATGATGATCAATTTAGTGGTATTTATTGAGCAGCAGATGGATATGATTAGTTTTCGTCCGACCTTTCATATCCCCAAATTTGTGCCCTTTTTGGGAACAGTTGGGTGTCTGTTTACGATGTTTATCATCAACTCCACCTTTGGACTTATTGCCCTAAGCCTGGTGATTGTAATTTACCTATATCTCACCAACAGAAAGCTCAAGGTACCCTACGGGGATATGCGAAGTGGCCTTTTTGTGTCGCTGGCAGAGTGGGCCGCTAAACGTGTTTCGCTGCTTCCCGAAAATAACGAACGGGCCTGGAAAGCTAACCTGTTGGTGCCGGTGCGCAGTGCCCGGGAATTACGAGGCAGCTTTAGTCTTATTCGCAACCTTGTGTATCCTAAGGGATCGGTAAAGCTGGTGGGCATGGGAGGTAGTAAAGACCACAGTAAATTCGGGGAATCGCTGATGGATTTTGCAATGTCGTTCAGCCGGGAAAATGTATATACCCGCTGGAGTATTATTGATTCGGATAATTTCAAACAGGCGGTCCTGAATTCGTTACAGACGCTGCAAGGCACATTTTTCAGGCCAAACATATTATTTCTTCGTTTGCCGAGCCACAAACGGTACGACGATGAGATCCACTCTATCATTAACGAAGCGCGACTCAATAACATGGGGATACAACTGTATGTTGAAGATCCTATAGCACAGCTGGGGCGAAGTTCTTCCATAAATGTGTGGATACGGGAACAGAGTCCTGATTGGGACCTGAGTATGGAGCTTGGTAATGTGGATCTGTCCCTGTTGACGGCCTACAAATTAAAGATGAACTGGAATGCACAGATGAGAGTTATTACAGTCGTGGAAGATTCACAGGTTGAAGAAGCCTATCGTTATCTTGATAATCTGTTGGATGCAGCCCGTCTGCCGGAAGTTCTAAAACATGTGGAGGTTGGTACTTTTGATGAGGCATTGCGGAATGCACCGCAAGCCGATCTTGATCTCATGGGATTACCTGAAGATCCGAACCTGCAAAAACTTAGATCGTATGTGGAAACTACACAGTCGGCCTGTGTGTTTGTGGCTGATTCGGGCAACGAAAATATTTTAGCCTGATTTTGGGATATCGAAATTTTGCTCCATCTTACTTATTAATCGGGTAGCGACCAGAACATTCACCTAACGGAGATCACAATGAGAAAAATAATTTCGGCAATATTATTAGTGGGCGGTATTCTGTTACTTTATTTCGGATATCAAGAATACCATTCCTTGGGCTCTGAAATGGATCAAATATTTGGCGGTGCAGGCTCCGATAAAGCCATCTGGATGCTTGTCGGCGGCGCCGCGGCTACGATCGGCGGATTGTTGGGCTTTTTTAGGAAAAAGATTAGCTAAACTAAGAAAATGGAGAAAATACAAGGAATTGTTCTTGACGTTGTCAACAGGCGGCGTTTTAATGGCGAAGTAGAACTGAAAGAAGGAGTAATCACTGCTGTGCGTGAAGTCGACGGTGGAGTGCCCGAACAGCATATTATGCCCGGCTTTGTGGACTCCCATATCCATATCGAAAGCTCGATGCTGGTGCCTTCCGCCTTTGCCCGGCTGGCAGTGCGTCACGGTACGGTAGCTACCGTCTCCGACCCTCACGAAATTGCCAATGTCTGCGGTAAAGACGGCGTCGACTTTATGATCGAGAACGGGCAAAAGGTGCCCCTGAAATTTTATTTCGGTGCTCCCTCGTGTGTGCCGGCTACTCCTTTTGAGACTGCCGGTGCTGAGCTTGATACGGAGGCCGTAAGTGAGCTGCTGGACCGCGATGACATTCTGTACCTCGCGGAGATGATGAACTGGCCGGGTGTACTGAACGGTGATCAAGAAGTGCAGGCTAAGATCAGTGCGGCACTGGATCGCGGGAAACCGGTGGACGGTCACGCTCCCGGTCTAAAGGGAGCAAAAGCGGCACAATATGCCGAAGCCGGTATCACCACCGACCACGAATGCTATACCAAAAAGGAAGCCCTCGATAAGCTGAAACACGGCATGAAGATTGCAATCCGCGAGGGCAGCGCCGCCAAGAATTATGATGCGCTCATTTCGTTGCTGGATGATTATGCCGGTGAAGTTATGTTCTGCTCGGACGACAAGCATCCTGACGACCTGGTCGTGGGACATATTAACGAGCTGGCTGCCCGAACGCTCGATCAGGGCTATGATCTCTTTGACACCCTGGAGGCGTGCTGTGTGACACCGGTACAACATTACGGGCTTGATGTGGGGCTGTTGCGCGAAGGCGATCCCGCCGATTTTATCGTTGTTGATGACTTGGATACAATGCATGTACGACAAACCTGGATCAATGGCCGCTGTGTGTTGAACGGGGATACCGTGCATATTCCGGATATGGACGTGAAGCCTATCAATAATTTTGTTTCTAATACCTGCACGCCGGATGATTTTGTAATTGAGGCGAAGCAAGATGATCAATATCCGGTAATTGTGGCACAGGACGGTCAGCTTGTTACCGGGAAATCAACCGAGCGTCTGCCGATACAAAATGGCAAGTTGCAACCCGACCTTTCGCGGGATATCCTGAAAGTGGCGGTTGTTAACCGTTACGAAAAAGCACTGCCGGCCACCGCATTTATTAAGAATTTTGGCATTCGTGAAGGTGCCATTGCTTCCTCGGTGGCCCACGATTCCCACAACGTGATTGCCGTGGGCAGTTCCGACGAATATCTGAGTAAAGCCGTGAACCTGGTGATGGAGCACGAAGGCGGGCTATCGGCCGTATCGGCTGACAAAGAAGAAGTGCTGCCCCTGCCGGTAGCGGGACTGATGAGCAACCGGCCCGGCGAAGAGGTAGCCGCCCATTACGAGAAGTTGAGCCGCATGGCGCGGGAGATGGGCAGTGAGCTGAACTCACCCTTTATGTTGATCTCCTTTATGGCACTGCTGGTCATTCCCAGCCTCAAGATAAGCGACAAGGGTCTCTTCGACGCTGATAACTTTGAGTTTGTGGGGTAAGGGCAGAGTGAAGGTTGAATGATGGAAGTTACAAGTTAAAAATTACAGGGTAGAAGATGCAGGTTGGAAATTGATGTACAGTAGTTACATGGGATATCTTGATATTTTTATTTTGGCTTGACCCATTCGCTTTTTGCTTCTGTTTACAATTATTAGGTCAGAGTGTGACCCATCCTAAATTCCTACCTATGAATATGGAGGGACTTAAAACCATGAAGTCTGCCGCAAAAAATCCCCTCCATCGGAGGGGTGCGGTTATCGATTCGGTGAACTTGCCGAAGCGATGGGGTGGGTTATTAATAACTTTATTCTAACACACCCCGCTCCAGCACATAAAAACCATGTGCTGAACCACCCCTCTCAAGAGGGGACTTGTTAATGTCCTGAATGTACTTTTTACAACAAAGCATTACCAAATCACCTCCACCGAGAGGACCACAAGATGGCATTCCAAAGGACCGGCGGTTGAAAACGAACCATCAGGAATCACCAGTGGGTCACTGCTTCCATTTCAGAACCCACTCCAACCGATCTGAAGTTTTAGCACGTCCCCTCGAAAGGTTTTACGGGATGGGTTGCGGGAAAGCATATAATTGTTCATTATACTTTTTCAGAGCACTTAAAAATTGATACGAAAGTCATGCGTTTCTTCTGGAAAATAGTACTTCTTGCTGCTATTCCGATCGGTGGTTACTGGCTCTACAAGAAAAGTAGCTGTCCGGTCGATATTGAAGAACAGCCTAAACCGACAACAGAGAATAAGGCAACTTCCAAATCCCCTCCCAGCCTGTCCCGTAAATTCGGGAGGAGCGGTGCCGAGGAACGAGGCGGGGTGGGTTCGACCGAACAGATTATCGAACGGCTGACCGAAATCAACGGCGTTACCAGCCGCGTGGCAGAGAATCTTGTGGAAAAGGGAATTAAAAGCAAAGAAGCCCTGATGAAGCTCTCCGAAGAGGAGCTCCGATCAGTAAAAGGCATTGGCCCCAAACGAGCAGATAAGATCCTCAAACTATAATAGTGTCTATGCTTTTTTCTTGTGTTACTTGTTTTGATGGTTCGTTGACTGTTGAAGCATTTATGAAGGAATGAGCCGGTAGCAAAAAACACGATTGCCAGCTTTGGCCTTAGCTACAAAATTCTTAGGCCGGAGTTGAAAACTGTGAAATAGATCAGGAATTGCCCCCCCTTCTGACAGTGGTTATTTGAGGACGATATATTTGATTCGAAGGGGGCTATGGGGGATGACTGCTTCAGTATTTTATTTATTATGTAGGGCGGGTTGATACCAGCGTCTCACCTAAAAGAATGAGACTAATACTCTCGAGGGGAGTGCCGTCCCGGGCATTCGGGAGGAGGGACGTGTGGTAATAATTGTTTATAACCGATTATTATTGATTCAGTTTTTGTGGTGTTCCTTTTGTCTTGCCCTTGTGGAATCCTCCAAAATTCGGAGGGTCACTACGTGACATTCCACGGGGCTTGATACAAATAGATATGTTCATTTTTTGACATCAAAAAACGAACTAAAAAAAGTGTCCGGCTGAGAATACTGTAAACGCTATACCCATCGGGTGGAATAATTTTGATGGTCCTTTAACTATAGAAATAATTTAGCAGTTGATCACCGGTACAAAATTATTCTTTACGCCCTCTGGGTTACGCACACTATTCGTTATGCCGGAGTTGAAAACCTTGAAATAGGTACGTAGGAATTCTCCCCTTGAGGTCCACTTTAAAAGAATGGGCAAAGTCCCCTTTGGAGAGGGGTGGGCTCCGCCGGGTTTGGCGGAGGTCGGGGTGTGTCTCTTGCTAATCAGCTGGTTCACTCATTAATCTTTGTGCCTTAGTGATAATCTTTTTACTCCGGTTGGTCAAAGACACGTTCCCCGAGTTCGCGTTCTTTTTTGACCAGGAAAGATCCCTGTCCTTTTTGACGGAAAAAGCGGCAGGCCCGCCCAATGATATAAAAGAGAAGAAAAACAAGCAGGGTAGCCACAACCGTTGCCACCGGCTGCTGGGTTATATTTTGATATACTGCTTGTCCATAAGCCACGCCTTCGTTAAGCAACTCCATCACCCGGCTTATTGCATCTCCCCCGTAACGCTCGTTAAATGCCGAGGCAGTAAGGGTGTTATAATCCTGAATTACTGTACTGATATACGCAAGGCTATCAGGCCATTCCGCGATTCGATGCAGGACATTCCCAATTGAGCCAAAGCCTGTGCCGATTTTGCTGAAAAAAGATCCGCCGGCTCCCAGTACAATCATGGAAATAACACCGGCAGCAAGTTTAAACAGGTATTCCAGCAGGAATAAAATGGGCTTGGCGGCAAGGGTTAGAAAACGGGATTTATTCATAGGGGGCTGTCGGCTGAGGTTCCAATGTATGTATTTTCTGAGATGTCTGAATGCTGCCTATCTAATATAGAGAAAATGTGCATTGATCACATTTTATGAATATGCAATGGACTGGATTATAGCTTTGATCAAAAGGGAAAAAGTTTGTTCAGTTTTTAAACTATAAGGTTGGTTAATAATTGATGAGATTTGTAATCTTTTCGTAAATAGTCCACCTTTGAGAGTAAAATTCTTAAAATAAATTTAGAAGAATGGATTCATTACTTGAGTTATGTGCAAGACCCTATGATTCAGAAAATTGGTCGGAGGAATCAGAAAAAGCATTTGAGGAACTGTTCGGGTCGAGTGGTGGTCGCTACTCATTAAGATCTCAAAACGATATTCAATTTCGTACACCCGCCGCCAAAATACCTTTTTCTGCTGTTATCCATAAGTCTAATCCTACAAGTGGAGGGTACAGTGGAATGAGCTTTGTAATTTTTCCTGTGGAAGACGGTCCCGCTATGATTGCCATGGTTGTGGGTACGCAGGGATTAAGTCCCGACGAAAATATTATTGGTAAGCCTGGCCATTCGCGAAAAATGAATGCCATTGTCCGCTGGTTAAATGAGCAGTATTCCGGAAATGAGCCCATTTCTTGGGCTAAAAAAGATGCGGTCCGTACTGATATTGGTGTGCCTCAAAACGTTATTAATGCTCATCCCGAGTATAAAAATATATTTGATCGGTATGGAAAAGAGATTTATGGTTTCTGTATTGCGAAGAATGAAATAGCAGAAAAAGCACTAAAAGCTTTTTTAGATTTTAATTTTGAGGAGCGGGGTTATACTCCTCTTAGTGCTGCCGAAGATGAATTCAAAGAGATTAAAAGCAACTACTTTTCCTATCTAATGCCAACGGTGACCCAGCAAAAGGTTGGAAATCTTCTAAAACAACGGAAATACGTAGTACTCCAAGGCCCGCCGGGTACAGGCAAAACTCGATTGGCGAATAAGCTATTGGAAGAAGATTATGAGAGTCAGGGAATGACTATCCAGTTTCATCCCAATATTACCTATGAAAATTTTATTGGGGGACTGTTTCCTACATCTACAGGAACGGAGTTGGGATAGAATTTCAGTATCAGCCGTGGACACCTGCTGGATGCCGTTGAAAAAGCGTACCAAACGGAAGAGGATGTTCTTTTAGTTATTGATGAGATTAACCGTGCAGATTTGGCGAAAGTATTGGGCGAAGCTATTTATGGTTTAGAACCTTATGAGGATCGTACTATTCAGTTGCCCTATGATTTTGGTGGAGAAATTGGTCAGGAGTTAACCTTTCCTCCTAATCTGCATATTCTTGGCACTATGAATACGGCGGATCGCAGCATTGCTATTTTAGATGTAGCCATTCGTCGTCGGTTCGCTTTCCTTAACATGTGGCCACAGGTAGAGGTCGTGGAAGAAAAAGGAAATGAGATGACGAAGGAAGCCTATCAGAAATTATTATCGATTTTTATCAATTATGCTTCCGAGGATTCTTTCGATCTCATGCCTGGACACTCCTATTTCATTGCTCACGACGATGTGGATGCCGCTACTCAAATGCAGACGAACTTGATTCCTCTCTTGAAAGAATATTTGGCGCAAGGCTATGTGGCCAATTTTGCAGATGCTATTCATGCCTATATCCAGGAGATTGAGCAACTTTAAGGATTAACTGCCATGGCTAAAAAGCAAACAGCCGATGAGTGGGCCAAGGAATTACAGGCTAATCATTCGGATGTCTTAGAACTTCACGATAATCAGACGGCCTATCTGGGTACCGAATTTTTGTCGAAGCATGTGGATGCTCGGAATGAAGACAAAATAACGGCAAAGCTGGGTCAGCAATTTTTGAATCTCAACAGGGATACGCTTAATAAGCTCGATCTGGTTCCCGAGATTTACTATTCTGGGGATAATCTGAAGCTGAAATTAAAATCACATACTTGTGTCGGTGCCATTCCCCTCCTTTCCCCGATCACACATAAATATGAATATAGTTTGATTATAAGGCCTCGCTTTGGCTGGCAAGGCATTGGACCTATTTTATCTACAACAGGATGGAAGATCCTACCCAATATCTTGAATCTGCCTCAGCTCAAGATCTCTGAGCGGCGTGTCCCACCGTGGGTATTATCGAGCGTAATTCTGGGACGCCTGGAAGAATTAATAAAACAGCTTGATCGTCGTTTCGAAATGGATGAATTATATCGAACTAAACCCAAAGGCAAAGTTGATTGGGCGGACTATGCACAGAAACAGGTGGCAAAGGGAAAATTCTTAAACTTCAAATGTAGATATCCGGAATTGCAGGAGAATCGCGATCTTAAATCTGTTGTCCATTTTGCATTAAAGAAGCAGCGACAGAGTTTGGTAACCCAACGTGATGCCGGCGTTCATGTGCTTCAACTTATTGATTTGTGTAATCAGCTCATCCAAAAAGTGGCGGACTGCCCGCCCCGCCAACCTAATAACCTCAAAATCGACTATTTGCAGTCATCCCTCCTGCAGGGGGGAGCTATTCAGCGCGGACTGCAAGCCATAGTCTGGACTACCGAAAACAAGGGCTTGGCTGGATTAGGAGATTTGAGCGGCCTACCATGGAAGATGAATATGGAAGAGTTATTTGAATCCTATGTTGAATCGATAATTGAAAAAATTGTAGCGCAGACTGGGGGAACATTAAAAAGTGGACATAATCGGGAAACAGTAGTACCTATTTCGTGGGATCCACCTTTTCTGGGTTCGCAAGGTTCACTAGTGCCAGACCTCGTGGTAGAAAAAGAGGATGTTGTTCATATTATAGATGCGAAATATAAAGATCACTGGGAGGATCTGAATACCGCAAACTGGTATAATATCGGCGATACCATCAGGGAACGGCACCGTAACGATTTGCTCCAAATATTAGCTTATGCCTCTCTGCCAGAAGACAAGGAAATTCGTTGCACGCTTATGTACCCCTGCAAAGAGAAAACGTGGGAATCGTTAATAGAGCGTGAACGTCATGTGCATACTGCAGAAATAAGTCGAGGGAATCGGCATATTCAACTTAATCTCACGGCTATTCCTTTCTCTATGAATGATACGGAGATCAATGTTCTCCAAAAATTATTTTGACACAGGATGATGACCGAGCAAGAAATCCTAAATAAATTTAAATCGCTTACTGTTTGGAAAAGTGGTGACCGCAGGGCACCCCATAAGCCATTGTTGGTGATACTGGCCCTCGGTTATTTGCAGAATCATGGTCAGCGGCTGCTTCCTTATAAAATGATTGAAGGAGAACTGGAACGTTTGCTGGAAGAGTTTGGCACTCCACGCAATGCAAGTAACACCCATTATCCATTTTGGAGGTTGCGCAATGATGGTATATGGGAAGTGGAAGGCGGTACTGAGTTAACGCTGAACAGTAGCGGAGGTGTACGGAAAACCGAACTGAGAAATAAAGATATCCGGGCTGGCTTTACACTTGAAGTTTATAACTTTTTAAAAGAAAGCCCATCTGTTATTAGTAGTATTTGTTCGGAACTACTGGATGCCCATTTCCCCAATACCATTCATGAAGATATTATTCACGAAGCGGGAGTAAACCTGGAAGATCAGACGGTAAGCAAGAAACCACGCGATCCGAATTTTAGGCTGAATGTGTTGCAGGCGTACGAGCACCGGTGTGCAGTCTGCGATTTTGACGTTCGCATCGGCGCCAAAACCATATGTATAGAAGCTGCGCATATTAAATGGCATAGTGCGGGCGGACCTGATGAAGTGTCTAACGGCATTGCCCTCTGTACCATGCACCACAAGCTGTTTGATTTAGGGGCTTTTACCCTTAATGACGATCAGCGGTTTATAGTATCGGAAAAAGTCATTGGCACTGATGGATTTGATTTATGGCTGGGTCGCTTTCACGGCGATGAAATACGTCCGCCGGTCCGTGCGGTGTATGAGCCCGGTATCGATTACATTACCTGGAATCACGATCAGGTATTTAAAAGTCCCGGTCGCGTGGGTTGATTATCCGTGATTTAAGATCTTTCGCTACCACTTGCCTCTTTCCTTCCTCCCTTTTATATAACCGGATGAAAAAGTGATACAACGCAAGGCTGTGGCTATGACGGAAATTACTACGATTGACGGGGTACTTGAAGAGCTCGACGAAATCATCGAAACTTCGGTGGCCGAGGGCAGTCCGCTGGCGATTTTTGCTTTTGTATACCGTAGAACGACCGCCAAGATTGGCGAAGGAATCGAAAAGGGACAGTTCGAAGATCCCCGGAGGATGGAGCGCTTCGATGTCGATTTTGCTAAGAAATATATTCGGGCCTTCTGGCGCTATCGTCACGACAAGCCGGTTCCTTTTGTATGGAAAATTGCTTTCGATGCTGCGGAGGACCCGGACGGCAGAAATCCAATCATTTTGCAGCATCTGCTGCTGGGCATGAATGCACATATCAACCTGGATCTGGGTATTGCGGCGGCCGAGACGGTTCCCGACGGACAGATACAGTCCCTTAAAAAGGATTTTATGATGGTGAATACCCTGCTTGAGGAGCTGATTGATGAGATGCAGGAACGGATTTCCCGGGCATCACCGCTGCTGTTTCTGATCGACTGGATAGGGGAGCAAAACGACGAGGCCGTTGTTAATTTCAGCCTGAGGAGGGCCCGCGACTTTGCATGGAATGTCGCTGTGACCCTGGCGCATGCAGATGAGGAGGAGAAAGAACATATCATTCGCAATATGGACCAACAGGTATTGAAAGTTGCTAAGAGAGTGCTTGATCCCCCGGGATTTCTGCTTCCCAATGTCCTTAGTTTAATTCGGACGTTCGAGGAAAAGGACATCCGGGTGATTATTGATAAGCTAAAGTGATCTGTTTGGTATTTGATGTGGGGACCTGTCTTGATCCGCGGAGGTGTCTAACGAGATGCCTGAATTTAGATTCGATACCTGTATTCTTCGTTGGAGGGAATTTAAAGGTGTTTTCTGAAAAAGATGAGGAAGTGGAATTTGGCAATAATAAATCCCCTCTATAAAGAGGGGTGGTCCGGCATGAATTTATGCCGGAGCGGGGTGTGTTACTCAATATCTTTACCCACCCCGCTTCGCAGGCTCAGCACCCCACCCAGGAGGGGATTTGAAAGTTGCTTTTTTAGAGGTTGAGTGATCAGAAAAACAGCACGAATAAATTTCCCTCTATCAAGAGGGGTGGGCGTGCCGATACTTCGGCGCGGCCGGGGTGTGTTCTTTTAGTAATATTTTCTTACCCACCCCATCGATTCGCAAAAACCATCGAATCGATACCCGTACCCCTCCCGTGGAGGGGATAAAAAAAACTGTGAAGTTGGCAATGGGTTAAGTCCCCTCTTGAGAAGAGCGGGGTGTGTTAGTTCAAGATTGAACTGTAAGGATTGGTATGCTGATGGATCTTACTGTCTGATGAGCAAGAAGATCATTCCATATAATCCTAAGTTAGTTCCGCTGGCGCGTAAGCTTCGCAATAACAGTACGTTTTCGGAGGTATTGTTGTGGATGAAATTAAGAAATAAGCAATTTCTGGGGTATGATTTTGACCGTCAAAAGCCTATTGATAATCATATTGTTGATTTCTTTTGCCGTGAGCTAATGCTGGTCATAGAAGTTGATGGAAGTAGCCATGATTTTAAATATGAGGAGGATTTATCGCGCCAGCAGCGGATAGAACGATTTGGGATTACGGTTATTCGTTTTGAGGATATTCGTGTAAAGAATGATTTAAATGGTGTATTGCGAGAGCTGCAGTGGCAGATTAGTGAACTGGAAAAATAGATTGGGTTAACCCATCCCATCACATCCGAAGTCTCGGATGTGATACCCGTACCCCTCCCAGGAGGGGATTTGAGATTGCTTTTTTAGGAGTTGAGTGATTAGGAAAATAGCACGAATAAATTCCCCTCTATCAAGAGGGGGGCGCTTGTGAATATGCAAGCGGTCGGGGTGTGTTCTTTGGAATGGACTTTTTTAGTACCCACCCCGCCTCGTGCCGGCACCGTTACGTTGCTGAAGGCCTGCTATGCCGAAGCACAAGCTGCGAAGGCTGTGCTTTGAAGCGTCGGCGACCCTCCGAAAGGAGAATAAATTCAACATTAGCAAGAAATCAATCCCCTCTATCGAGAGGGGTGGCCCCGATTCATCGGGGTCGGGATGTATAAAATATGGACTATTTACCCAGCCTATTGACTCGACTGAGTTCTGCTGAATCGATACCCGCAATTCTCTCTTCCAAAGAAGACACACTTTCCCAGAAGACCGTTTAACAAATAACTAATCCCCAATTCCCAAAATTTCCTTTACCCTTGGGACCAGTCGCCGGCGATGGGAGCCCGCCCAGTAAATCTGTCCGCAGTCGGGACATTGAGAGAAGTCATCAAAATGCTTTTTTGTAAGGGGTTCAAGCTGATCGATCACTTCTTCTTTGGGTACGGATTGCAGCACGCCGTTGCAGTTGGGACATCGTGAGAAGGGATGGACGTCATCAAAGAGATTAAAGCGGTGGCATACTTCCCGGAGCTGTTCAGCGGGATCATCCGATCGCGGCAGGTAGCCGTATTCTATCACTTTATGCATCAGCAGCTTACGGTCGCGGGATAGCAGTACACGTTTTTCACCCAGCATTTGGCTTATGATTTCCTTGTCGGATTGCCCTTGAATATAAGCGGTATCAAATCCGGCCATCCGAAGATAGCGAGCCAGCTTGCCTAAGTTGGCATCTGCCAGAAAACGATTGTGGGGCAGGGTTCGTTTTTGGAGACGCTCACTTCTGGGAATATCAATATGGCTGAAAAAGGGATAGACGCTGATTTTTTGATCCTCTTGAATGAGGTAGGAGAAGTCGACCGGATGATTGTCTGCCAAAATCAGATCCACTTCGGTGTGGGGTACGCCGCATCCTTCGATCAGATCTTTGACGGAGGTGGGGGCGGTCAGCAGGCGCTCCACGGTCGGACCGGTAAAACCCCCGAAAAGGAGGTTGTTCAAATCGCCGTAAAATCGGAGGGTGACCCGAAGCATTCAGCTAACATTCAATTTCGATTGGTGGATAAGATAGGGATATCGGAAATTGAAGTTAAATTTATCAGCTGCCTATTTTTTACATCTGTAAAATAATTTGAGTATTGAAAATCGAAAAATGGGCACTGAATATTCTCCCTTTGAAGGGAGTGCCGCGAAGCGGGAGGGATGTTTGATAACAATTATTTATTAATTGTGATTAATTTGATACACAGTTGTCAAGTAGTGCTATTTATTTTTGTCATTAAGGTTTTATGTAGTGTTCCTTTTGTCTTGATACAAAAGGAACGAAAAGATCAAGGCTTAGAATTCTGAATTCGCTTTGGCCGTCGGGTGGAATAATTCTAATGGTCCTTCTCTTAAGGAGGATATTTATGGGATCTTACCGGTATAGAATTATCTGGTTCACCCTTTGGCCTCCGCACAGAATTCTTATGCCGGGTTTAAATTGTTTTATGCTTTTATAGTTTATTTTTCCGCGATTCACCCCCCAGCTCCTGAGTGGTAAAACCGTGAAGTCAGCAGATGGAACATCTCCTCTTGAGAGGAGGGGTTTATTAAAAAGAAAAATTGAATACCCACCCCATCGATTCGTCAAAGATCACCGAATCGATACCCGTACCCCCTCCACAGGAGGGGATTTGGAAATTGCTTTTTGGGAGGTGAGTGATCAGAAAAATAGCACGAATAAATTCCCCTCTATCAAGAGGAGTGAGCGCTTGTGAATCTGCAAGCGGTCGGGAGGTGTTCTTTGGAATGGACTATTTTAGTACCCACCCCGCCTCGTGCCCCGGCACCCTCCCAGAGGAGGGGATTTAAAACAGTTTTTAAAATGGAGGGAATCCCTGTGAGAGCTATCAGGAGATTGTGAGAGTTTTAAAATCAGTGTCAACTTCAAAAGTGTATACCGACTGGTCTTCGGATGTTTTTTGCAATTGAATGGGTTCTCCGTCTGCTTCGATGGATTCAGGTTCAAACGGGAGTCCAATGAGATTGATTTTTATCCTGTCATACTTCGGGATTAAGGTACCCTCTCGATTGGCAGTTAGGGTTGCTTTTTCTTGGGGAGCTGATTCCCATTGGAATGTTGTGAGACGATAATTACCCTCGTGGTGAGAATATCCTTCTCCTTCATCTTCGTAAAGCTGGCTTTCGGTGAATTCCTCTCCGTAGTACACATTCAATTCGAGCTGCTCGGGATCGCGTTCGTGGGTGTACTGCATCACTTCGCGGAGGGGCAGTACCGTACCGGCTTTTACAAAGAATGGGATCTCAGAAATGGGGGCATCAACGGAGTGGGTTTTTCCTCCTTCGAGGAGCTTGTTGGTGCGATAGTCGTACCATTTGCCCGAAGGGAGGTAGGTTTTTCTGCCGCGTGCACCTTTTTTGATAACGGGCGCCACTAAAATTTTATCCCCAAACAAAAAGGTATCGCGAGAATTAACAGACTTGGCATCGGACTGATTGTGAAAGGCCGTGGGTCGTAATATCGGGGTGCCGTGCTGCACGTATTTGTGAAATGCGGTGTATAGGTAGTGCAGCAGGCGGTAGCGGAGTTCTATGACCGAGCGGTTGATGTCGGTATATGTTGAGCCAAAGGTCCAGGGTTCTTGGTCGGCATCGGATTGCAGCTTCTTTTGTTTTCCCTGCTCTTCTTTGATGACTTCGGCTCCCTCTACCTCGTAGCCCATGGTGTGATTGCGGAACAGCGGATGGAAGACCCCAAGTTGCAGCCAGCGGGTAAACAGCTCGGCGCTGGGTTGTTCGACAAAGCCGCCGATGTCGGTGCCTACGAAGGAGTAGCCGGAGATGCTGAGCCGTACGCACTGCTCGAGGGCGTGGCGCAGGTGCTCCCAGTTGGCGATGTTGTCGCCGGTCCACAGGGCGGCATAACGCTGTCCACCGGAGAAATTGGCGCGGGTGAGCAGAAAGGGACGCTTGTCTTGGTTGTGTTTTTTGATGCCTTGGTACGAGGCGCGGGCCATCTGCATGCCGTAGATGTTGTGAGCTTTTTTGTGGCTGGCGGGATGTCCGTCAAAGTGGTGACGAATGTCGTTGGGAAAGGTTTTGGTTTTGACTTCAAAGACTGCGGGCTCGTTCATGTCGTTCCAGATACCACTGATTCCTTTCTCTGTAAGCAGATCTTCGTAGAGGTCGCCCCACCACTCGCGGACTCGAGGATCCGTATAGTCGGGGAATACGGTTTTGGGTGGCCAGACGGGCCCGATCATTAGTTCGCCGTCGGGACGTTTGCAGAAGTAGTCGTTCTCCAATCCCTGCTGATATACTTGATAATCGTCATCCACTTTGATACCGGGATCGATCATGACGATGGTTTCAAAGCCTTTTTCTTTGAGGTCGCTAATTAATTTTTTGGGATCAGGAAATCGATCGTGGTTCCAGGTAAAGACCCGGTAATCGTCCATGTAGTCGATATCGAGGTAGATGGCGTCGCAGGGGATCTGTTTATCGCGGAAGGTTTCGGCCAGTTTTCTAACGCGCTTTTCGGGATAGTAGCTCCAGCGACACTGGTGGTAGCCGAGTCCCCACAGGGGCGGCAGCTCGGGCGTTCCGGTCAGCTTGGCATAGCGTTCGGATATGGTTTTCAGCTCCGGACCGTAAATGAAGTAGTAGTTCATGCATCCGCCGTCGGCCGAAAAAGTGCAGGTGCCATTGTCGTTTGAATCAAAATCGAAATGCGAGCGGTAGGTATTATCGAGGAAGATGCCGTAGGCGTTGCCGTCGCTGTTAAGTGCCTGGTAAAAAGGGATGCTTCGGTAAAGCGGATCGCGATGCTTGTCGAGCTCATAGGCGTAGGAATCGGTATTCCAGTTTTCGAACGATTCGCCCCGCAATCCGTCTTCGGTGATTTTATCGCCCAGTCCAAAATAGTGGGTGCCTTCGGGTGCCTCTTTGGTGATTTTTAATTCGGTGATGCCCTTCATGATGCTGTCTTTACGGAGGAAGGGTTTCTTGTCTTTGCATAGTAGCGTGCCGTCGGTATCCAGAAAGTCTACCTGCATATTCTTTTGAGATATGCGGCATAGAAGCGAATCAGTGGTTATTTCTATATGTTTATCCGTTTCGCGTATCGCGAAATAAGTATTATTGGGGTCGAAATCGGGGGCAATGGCGTAGGAGAAATCGGTGGGACGATCGCCTTCGAGAATGTATTTCAACTGGATGATTTCGGGAGTGTGAACGGTGATCTGCAGCCGGATATCATTTTCGGAGCGGAGTGTTAACTGTTGTCCGTCAACCCGGTAGTCGGCTATGTTGTTGGGTTGACGTTGGTAGGAAACGTCCGTTTTGCGTTGTTGACCTTCTTCGGACTGCTTTTGTTTTGCTTCGGGATCGTTCTTGGCCATAAGTCGATAATGAAAATGAAATTCGTAAAGGACTTCAGAAAATATAAAAACATGCCCGTAATACAACGGGATAAATTGTGATACCATCGAATGGCTGGGTTGGCCATCCGATGGTTCTAATATATTTCAGAGTTTTAAGGAAGTTATACTCCCGGAAATTTTTTATTAATACTGGGTTTTTCGAGAGTACAACTCTCTCACAACCTTGGCTGTGGAATATGCTGTTACTTTTTTTGAGTGAGCAAAAAAGTAACCAAAAAACTCACCGGCTGAGAATTGTGAAATTACTCTGGCTTTGCAGAATACGTGCATTTTAATGATCCTTCGCAGGATTAGCCTGCTTTTATAGCAACGGATCAGTATAAAATGCACATCCATATTCTTTAGCCATCGCTCACAATTCTTATGCCGGAGGATTTAAGATCGGGGTCACGGGAGACGTGGGAAAAAGAATAAACATAACCTAATCTATCGCCACGGCAAGATCCGCAAAGTTTTGGAAACTTTGCGGATCTAAATGTTGAAAACTTACCCTGTCAACAAATAGCCCTTCGCTAACTCGGTATATTCTTCGACTTGTTGCTGTTGCCATTCTTCATTTCGACCTAATTCCTTAGCTAAAAGATTAGCTACCGGCTCAGCCATTTCGATACTGGCGCGAGCATCGAGCAGCAGGGCGCGTGTGCGGCGCGAGAGGACATCTTCGACCGTGAGGGCCATCTCATTACGGGCTGCCCAGACAACTTCAGCGGGGGTATAGGGTAAATTTGAATGAATAGGTTCGCCCCAGCCATCATTCTCTTCCGCAATCTTTTTAAGTGAAAGCGCATCAGAACCGTATAGCTCATAGGGCTCGGCGGCGTCAGTATTCTTAAGCCAGCCGTGCAGGCGCAGATTTTGGGTTACGGATTCTCGCTCATCAAGTCCCGCTACAACCGCAGCTTCGTTAACGGTATCTTCGGCCATCTTGCGGTAGGTCGTCCATTTTCCGCCAGTGATGGTTACTAATCCCGACGGATCGATCAGCAGAGTATGATCGCGGGAGATTGAAGCGGTGTCGTCATCGCCCTCGGGAGAAACCAGCGGACGAATACCGGCAAAGACGCTGAGTACATCTTCGGGTTCAGGATCTTTGGTAAGATATCTTGCGGCGTGGGTTAGCAGAAACTCTATCTCTTCTTCCTGAGCGCGGGGTTCAAGTGAGGGTTCTTCGAGAGGGGTATCGGTAGTACCAACAATGATACGGTCGTGCCACGGGACGGCAAAAAGGACCCGTCCGTCATCGGTTCGAGGTACCATAATGGCACTTTCACCCGGTTGGAATGATTTGTCGAGTACAACATGAACACCTTGACTCGGTTTCATAAGCCGCTTGGCTTGTGGGTTATCCATCTGGCGTATTTCATCAGTAAACATGCCGGTGGCATTAATGACAACACGTCCCTGTATTTCCATATTATGATCGCCTTTCTGATCTTCGATCTTTACCCCCGATACCAAACCGTTAGCCTTAAGCAAATCGGTCACCTTCATGTAGTTGAGGGCGACTCCATCGTGATCAAAAATGGTCTGCATCAGATTAATCGCCAGTCGGGCATCATCAAATTGTGCATCATAATAAATAACACCGCCGTTCAGATCATCGGGTTCGAGCGTGGGAATGTAATCGAGCGTTTCTTCTCTGGATAAATTTTTGGAGGGACCGAGTCCCAGTTTGCCGGCCAGCTTGTCATAAATTTTGAGTCCGATACCGTAAAATGGCCCTTCCCACCATTCGTAGTTGGGTACGATAAATGATTGGTTTTTTACCAGGTGTGGAGCATTTTGACGAAGCAGTCCGCGTTCGCGAAGAGCTTCAAGTACAAGTGCCACATTACCTTGCTGGAGGTAACGTACACCGCCGTGGACCAGTTTGGTGCTTCGGCTCGAAGTACCTTTGGCAAAATCGTGCTGTTCCAGAAGCAGCGTTTTGTATCCCCGGGAGGCTGCTTCAACCGCTGTACCGAGCCCCGTTGCGCCGCCGCCTATGATGATGAAATCCCATATCTCAGTATCGTTCTGTACTTCTTGAAGTAGTTTATTGCGATCCATAGAAAAAAATGCTTGGTGAATATTTATTCTTGTTTCCATCCTTTGGCACGTTCGACGGCCCGATGCCATCCGGCGTAGTGGTCCAAAATTTTTTGGTCATCCATGCTGGGTGAAAAAGTGATATCGGCCTTCCACTGGTTGGCAATGCTGGAAATATCATCCCAAAATCCTACGCCAAGTCCAGCTAAATAGGCAGCACCCAAAGCTGTAGTTTCGGTTGTTTTAGGCCGCACAACTGGCACGCCCAGGATATTGGCCTGAAATTGCATCAGCAGTTTGTTCACTGAGGCTCCGCCGTCGACGCGAAGTTCTTTGAGCTCAATACCCGAATCTGCTACCATTGCTTTAAGCAGATCAGCAGATTGAAAGGCGATAGCTTCTAAGGCCGCCCGGGCGATGTGAGATCCATCGGTGCCGCGCGTAATCCCAATGATGGTACCACGGGCATGCGGATCCCAGTGTGGGGCCCCTAAGCCCGAAAAGGCAGGCACCAGGTAAATACCGTCTGTGCTATCAGCTTGGGAGGCGAGCTCTTCTATTTCTGATGAATCATTGATGATTCCGAGTCCGTCCCGAAGCCATTGCACAACTGCTCCGCCTATAAATACGCTTCCTTCAAGTGCGTATTCGGTGGTTCCGTTGATTTGCCAGGCAATAGTGGTAAGTAATTTGTTTTGGGAAGCGATAGGTTGCTGTCCGGTGTTCATCAGCATGAAACAGCCGGTACCATAGGTGTTTTTAGCCATCCCTTTTTGGTTACACATTTGTCCAAATAGGGCCGCTTGCTGATCTCCCGCAATACCGGCTATAGGAATTTCGGCTGCAAAAATATTTCCGGCGGTATGTCCGTAAATCTCACTGCATGATTTCACCTTGGGCAGTATTGATTTGGGGATGTCCAATATTTCTAAAAGCCCCTCATCCCATTTGTGGTCGTGGATATTGTAAAGCAATGTTCGGCTGGCATTGGTGACATCGGTGACGTGCTTTTGGCCGCCCGTCATTTTCCAGATCAGCCACGAGTCTACGGTACCAAAAAGAAGGTCACCATGTTCCGCCTTTTGACGAGCGTCATCTACGTTATCTAAGATCCATTTAATTTTTGTGCCCGAAAAATAGGGATCGAGCACCAGTCCTGTCTTTGATTGAAAGGTTTCTTCAAGATCTTCATCCTTAAGCCGGTCAGTTGTTGGTGCGGTTCTCCGATCTTGCCAGACGATGGCATTATAGATGGGTTTGCCGGTTTTACGATCCCAAACGATGATCGTCTCACGCTGATTGGTAATACCGATGGCTGCTATCTGATTGGGGCGGATATCAGCTTTTGTAACTACTTCGGCGGCGACGCTGGCCTGTGACGACCAGATTTCATTGGGACCGTGTTCTACCCAGCCGGGTTGTGGAAAGATTTGCTCAATTTCTTTTTGAGCTATGGCTTTGATTGCTCCGTGATGGTCGAACAGAATGGCCCTCGAACTTGTAGTTCCTTGATCTAATGATAATATATATTTCATAGCAGTAGTTATTTGTGGGCCAATTGTAGATGCAAGTAACTAACTGAGGGATAGAAAAGAAAGTGTTGTTGGTGAAGAAGTGAAATTAATTTTCCAAGAGCATATCGGAATAGGAATGAGCAATTAGTTGCTCGTCGGTAATTTCAAACAGCTCAAGATATTGTTGGCATTGCTCACGAAGCTTTTCTTCCCCGATAGTGCCATCTTCATCGATGGCTTCGATTTCTATAAAACTGCCGAGCTCTTTAACCTGATCAATATGAAATTTTACGTTGTCGATGAAGTAAATCTCTCGCTGTTTATCCACTACTACCTTAGTTCCAAGTGCATTGTCGAGCAGTGCTCGTAGTTTTTGTGGATGTTCGGCTGGAACCAGATTAATGTTAGAAGCCTTGGGTCCGGATTGGTTATCCCGTGTATAAAAAATGAGGTTGTTCTCGATGGTACCCTGGCGCAGCTTTAGCCTTCCTTCCGGTACTTCAAAATAGGTATCAACTTGGTGATCGGTGCCTTTGAAATCAGCATTGTGCCTGTTAAGTATTTTACGGATACGATCGGGCTGATCGCAGTGGGCTTTTATTTCGATGTTAAGGATACTCATTATTATTTTGTGTGGTTTTAAGAGTTCCTCCTTGGAGAAGGAGCTCAGGAGGATTGAATCATTTGATTATAGGTTCCCATTTCAGGTCAATAGCTCTTCTATGAAGTTTTGAGGTAAAATAAGTTAATCTGGGAATACTATTGAGGTGTACCTTTTGGCTTGATCCAAAAGGTACTAAAAAAATCAAGGCGATGAATTGTGAGATCAATTCCGTCAGCAGGATACATGGATTTTGATGGTCTTTTGTATTGAAGGTTCAGCAATATATTGGCCACCAGTACAAAATCCATAAACGTATCCTTTGGCGTCATTACACAATTCAAGGCCCTTTGTTAAAACCGTGAATTTGATATCTGATTTGAACTCATTAACTGTGAGTTTTTCTTAGTCTATGTCTCATCTCGTTCCAATTTTAACGTTTTGAGAGAGTCCTACTACCGAAATTTAAGTTTCACGCAATTGGTCGTACGTCATCTTCTTCAACCCCGGCCCATTCTAAATATTGGTTTCGTACTTCTTTAATATGCTCTGACAAGTTATCAACGGTCCAGCCCGAAACGTCAATGGCTTCGTGAATGTGAGCGGTAACTTGTCCTGACTTAGTAATCATGGTTCCTCCTTTGCTGAGGTCACGATTTCCTTCAAAATAGATAGGTACTATGGGGTAGTCCAAATCCATCGCCATTCGAAAGGGGCCTTTTTTAAATGGACCGATTATGCCGGGATGTTTGCGTGACCCTTCGGGGGCCATCATTACAGAAAGCTTATCACGTTTAATTCGGCGGTGTGTTTTCTTTAGCGTTTGGATGGCCTCTTCAGTTTTTCCGCGCTTAATAAAAATCTGTCCGGTGAGTCGACCCAAAATCAGAAAAATAGGATTGTATTGAAACTCCCATTTGGCGACAAAACGAACTTTAGGTAATCCCAGAGCCAGCAGGGTAAGGACATCGAGTGTAGAGCTGTGATTGATAATAAAAACGGCGGGGCTGGTTAACTCATCGGCATGTATCTTAACATTAAAAGAGATCCCGCTTACCCACATTACGGGATGTACCATAATGGGGGCAATTTGTTCGACGACAAAGTTGGAGGCTTTGCCAAAGGAAATCAGAAGCAGAAATAGAATAATAGGGGTAAAGAGCAGAAAGATCAGAAAAAAAGTAGCAACCGCCAGAATGCTACGCAGGTATTCTTTAAAGCCAAAATCCGAGTAGCTCATAATGTCCCTAATGTATTCTACCTAAATATATTAGCTTGAGACCTAATATAGTAAAATGATGATTTATTGCGAGAATATGTCATTTGATTTGATGGTGGCTTTTATACAGATTGCACTGACCTTTTGAACACCAACCAAATAGAGAATGACGGATATAAACAACTCAATTCTTGGCCAGCTATCCAAAGGAAACCGGATTAACATTGTTGTTGCTCTTATTGTAATTGTTTTGGGAGTTATCTTTGCCGGTGAGCTTCCTCAATATGGTGACCATTACGGATTTTGGTCGGTACTGCCGCCCCTTATTGCCATTGTGTTAGCTTTTTGGACCCAAGAGGTAGTTAGTTCCCTGTTTGTAGGTATTGTTTTAGGGGGATTTATTTCCGGCAATATTAATATTGTGGATGCCTACCTGATACCATCAATTGGAACTGAGAACTTTGCCCTAATTTTGCTGGTCTACCTATGGTCGCTGGGCGGATTGATTGGGATCTGGACGCGGACCGGCGGCGCCGAACGATTTGCCGAGTGGGCCGGCAGTAAAGTCGTACGCGGACCAAGATCCGCAAAGTTCTTTACCTGGATGATGGGGTTGGTTTTTCACCAGGGCGGAACAATCAGTACGGTTTTAACAGGAGCAACCGTGCGACCTATTTCGGATGAACAGGGTGTTTCGCACGAAGAAAGTTCCTATATGGTAGATTCTACGGCATCTCCTGCAGCTACGGTAATTCCTTTCAATGTGTGGCCCATCTATATCGGTGGATTGGTGGTAGGAACGATACCACTTTTCGAAACCACGCAAGATGCTGTGGCATTCTTTTTTCAGGCTATTCCCTTCAACTTTTACGGCATTTTAGCCCTTTTGATGACTCTGCTTTTTGCCTGGGAGTTGCTGCCGTGGATTCCGAGCAAGAAAATGCGTGACGCTATTAAACGATCTCGTGAAACAGGAAAGCTTGATCGGGATGATTCTGAGCCGATGTCCTCGAAAGAACTGACAGAAATGGATATTCCGGAAGATTATAATTCGGGATTGATTGATTTTTTTGGTCCTATTGGTACGCTCCTAGGGGTAGCTATCATCCCGTACATCACTACCTTTTATATTATGGGCAATACCGAAGATCCTATGCTGCTTATTGCCGAGGCTTTTGTGCTGGCTGTGTTGACCGGAATGTTTGTGGCATTGGCGAAAGGGATGGAGCTGAAAACAGTAATGGATGGTTTTGTGGATGGCTGCAAAGGAGTAACCATTGGCGCAATTGTGTTAGCTTTAGCAGTAACGCTGAAAGAGGTGGCTGAGTCGGTAGGTACGGCTGAGTATGTAGTTGCCCTGGTGGGCGATTCCATTGCTCCCATGTTTTTACCTGCTATTTTAATGGGATTATGTATGTTAATTGCTTTTGCAGCGGGTACGTCATTTGGGACTTATGCTGTGGTATTTCCGGTAGCGATGCCGCTGGCTTGGGCTATATTGCCTGATCCATTCTTTATTACGCTCTGCTTTGGAGCAGTTGTGGGTGGCAGCGTTTTTGGGGATCAGTGTTCGCCAATTTCTGATACGACTATTCTTTCGTCATTGGCTACCGGTAGTGACTTAATGGATCACGTGAAAACCCAGATTCCTCTGGCCCTTATGGCTGCGGGAATTGGTGCCGTATTATATACGCTAATTGTTGCAGTGTTCGTTTAGATTGCTAAAAACTCCAAGGGTTTTGGAAACTCTTAATCTGGTTAACTGCTGAAAATTTTGATTCTGAAAGCTTTAAAAAAGCTATCCTTCTAATTTCGAAGTGCAATGTGGACAACGTGTAGCTTTTACAGGAATGTCTGAAAAGCAGAAAGAGCACTTCTTTATCGAAGGGGCAACCGGCTCGGGTTTTTCCTCCGGTCGTTTTAGCTTGTTGATGTAGCGTATCAGAATAAATACAGCAAAAGCTATGATAGCAAAACTGATAGCTGTGTTAATAAATTGTCCGTAGTTTAAGGTGACAGCTCCTACTTCCTGGGCAGCAGATATGGTAGCATATGGAGGTGGGATACTTCCTTCCTTGAGTACAACAAAAAATTCCGAAAAATCGACTCCCCCCATGAGCAATCCCAGCGGGGGCATTAATAGATCTTTAACAAGTGATTGGACAACACCGGTAAAAGCTGCGCCAATGATGATACCCACGGCCATATCCACCACATTCCCCTTAATGGCAAACTCTTTAAACTCTTTTAGCATATTTTCTTCTTATTGTTTTTGATAAAAGTTAGATTCTGCAAAAATAACTTTACAAAAATATGGGGTAAAAACCTATAGGAAGGGGTTTACTATCTTGTTTTGGATTGTGAGGATAGTAGGAAGTTTTACGATTGTGGAATTATAGCAGAAATATCCTCAAAGTTTAGGTATACATCTTCTATCTCTTTGCCATCGTCATCCTTAACGTCAACTTTATCCAAGACATCGTTTAGCTCAATGCTTCCGGCTGTAATTTCTATCGTTACTCCGCTCTCAAAGATAATTTTATAGTCAGTCATCATATAGGTGCTTTTATTTTAAAAGTACACAAGATAGTTGCATCTGAATGAATGCATTACAATTCCATAAATGGATACTGTAATGCATTCATTCAGATGCGCTACACCTTGAAGAATATAGCAGTTATTCTTCCTCGTCAGCAGTTTCTTCGTTCTCTTTTAACTTAGTTTCATCTTTTGCTTTCTCTTGATCACCTTCTTCAACTGTTTTTTCATCTTCTGCTGATCCGTTAAGCCATTCCATTACTTTTTTACCGGAAACTTCTTCGTGTTCGATAAGTTCATCAGCAAGTTTATCCAAGATATCCCGGTGTTCAGTAATGGCTGTTCTTGCACGATCATATGCTTCTTTAAGTATCCTCAGAACTTCCTCGTCTACTTCACGGGCAGTGTTTTCGCTGTATTCTTTTGAGCTACCCATTTGTTCACCCAGGAATACCTGTTCGCGCTGGCTACCGAAAGCGATGTTGTTAAATTTATCGCTCATACCCCAGTCGAGCACCATCTTTCGCGCCAGCTTTCTAATCTGTTTGAGATCGTTTTCGGCCCCGCTGGTGGCAGTGTCAAAAATGAGGTTTTCTGCAGCACGTCCGCCCATCATAACAGCCATACGATCGAGCATGTATTTCTTTTCGTATAAGTACTTCTCTTTGTCGGGCATCTGTATAGTTACGCCCATTGCTTTGCCACGTGGAATTACAGTTACCTTGTGGATGGGATCAGTGTTAGGCAATACTGCTGCAACAATAGCATGACCAGCCTCGTGATAGGCTAACAGCTTTTTCTCATGATCAGTAAGCCTAATGCCTTCACGTTTTAGTCCCATCATTACTTTATCCCGGGCTTGGTCGATATCCTGTTGTTCGACAGCCTTACGTTCGTATCGTGCAGCAATAAGAGCAGCCTCATTGAGCAAGTTTTCAAGATCGGCACCGCTAAAGCCGGGAGTCGAACGTGCAATTTCTTCAAGATCCACATCATCTGAAATTTTCTTGTTTTGTGAGTGGATTTCCAGGATTTCCTCGCGATGTTCTTGTGTAGGAAGATGTACGGTAATTTGTCGGTCAAAACGGCCGGGACGCAGCAAGGCCTTATCCAAAATATCAGGACGGTTGGTTGCAGCCATTACTACTACTCCTTCATTTTTCTCGAATCCGTCGAGTTCAGAGAGTAGTTGGTTGAGTGTTTGTTCTCGCTCGTCATGTCCACCACCAAGTCCGGCTCCGCGCTTACGTCCGATGGAATCAAGTTCATCAATAAAAATGATTGCAGGTTCTTTTTCTTTGGCTTTGTTGAACATGTCGCGAACGCGCTTGGCGCCAACACCTACGAACATCTCCATAAAATCGGAACCTGTAATGGTAAAAAATGGTACGCCCGCTTCGCCGGCTACAGCTCGCGCAAGTAATGTTTTACCGGTACCGGGAGGGCCCACCATCAATAGACCACGGGGAAGTTCTCCACCCAGCGAATCAAATTTGTCGGGATTTTTAAGAAAGCTGACAACCTCTTGAAGTTCCGTTTTGGCTCCTTCAAGACCAGCGACATCATCAAATGTAGTATTGACTTTTTCAGCATCTTGTAGCTTTGCCTTGCTTTCTCCGATCTTGAACATATTTTGTCCCTGCATGCGCATTTGTCGGAAGAACTGGAAGCCGATCATGATGAGGAAAATAAGAGGCAGACCCCAGAGTAAGACGGTCCACCAGTTAAAGTCACTTTTAGGCCGTGTTTCCACCTTCACCTCGTGTTCCTCGAGCATGCTCATCAACTTATCATCCCCAAAAGAAGGAAGATAGGTGTTAAAACTTTTATAGTGGGTGGTATCGTTCTCGGCTGCTTTAAGTCGTGTTGCTTCTTTAAGATCACCAGTGACTTGCTCACCTTGAATAAGAACCTTCTCGACATTATCGGAGGTGATTTGATTACGAAACTCACTGTAATCAATGGTGGGAGGGCCGCCAAAAATTCCGCCGCTTTGCGAACTGAATAACCAAAAGCCAAAAAGCGCTGCTAAGATAATCCAGTAAAACGTGTACTGATGCTTGCCTCCGGGTCCCTGGAGTCCTTTATTCTTTTTTTGATCGTTTTTGTTCGGGTTTTGCTTCTTTTTATTCTCAGGCATAGAAACGAATTAAATGAAATCAACTAAAATTGGAATAAATATGTATCACATTTAACGAAAGTTAACGGTATTTAAATTCTAAGATTCTGTACCGTTTTCCTTTTTTACTCTGGAATATACAAAAAAAGCCTCTGAGGCTATCAACCAGCAGAGGCTTAGAGAGAGTTTCATTGCATATTGTGAGTCGGGAGGGGATCGAACCCACGACCCACGCCTTAAAAGGGCGTTGCTCTACCAACTGAGCTACCGACTCTCGGGTCAAAAACAGATTCCAAATATACGGATTTCACCCGACTAATTTCAAGGAAAAATCAGGTAAAATTTTATTTTCCTGTTATTTAGAATAAAGGGAGAGAAATTCATCAGTTTTGATAAAAAAATAGTACTTTCAACGTATTTTGGAATTTAAACAAAAAGTGTGTTGCACCCCGATATTTTAACAAAATATTCTATCTATCCTGTTAAGATTCCCACTCCATTTGCCGTGGGCGATGTTTTTAGCTACTTGATAAATGACGAGAAAACGGTACTGGTTGATACCGGCCAATATACCGATGATGCCTTTGAGTGTGTTCGTCAACATTTAAGTGAACAGGGACTAATGGTCAAAGATATCGATGAGATTTGGCTTACGCATGGGCATCCGGATCATCACGGGCAGGCTGCGCGACTTGCTGATCGTGCGGGAGCAACGGTGTTCGGTCATCCCTTGGAGCGTTCAAATTTTGGTGGGAATGATGATGCGGATTTGTTTGAAGCGTTTTTTCAAAAGCATAGTATTCCCAAAGATGATATTCAGAATATGGTTAATCAGCTGGATTGGCTGCAGCAGTTTCAGCTGGCGATTGAACCTAAATGGATAGAAGAGGGAAAGGTACTTAGCAGCGGGGAGCTTTCTTTTGAAGTTGTGCATACCCCCGGCCATGCTCCCGGTCATGTATCGTTCAAAAATGAAAGCGGTATTATTTTTGGTGGGGATTTACTGTTGGAGCATATTAGTACGAATGCCCTTATAAATTTTGATGTGGAAACGGATAGAAGGAATAAGAGTTTATTGCAGTATCGGAAATCGCTTAAATGGATTCGTGAGCAGGGTGGACTGGTATTGCCCGGCCATGGAAAAATAATAGAAAATGCTGCAGCCGTTGCCGATCATCATCTTAACGAACACAAAAAGCGATATCAGAAAATCCAGCAACTATTACAAAAAAAGCCAATGACACTCTTGGGTTTATCGTATCATATTTTTGATGACGCTATAAAGAAAGGAGCCCTGTTTTTGGTGCTGTCAGAAGTACTTGGGTATTTGGACTGGGGCATAGAGGAAGGTACCATCGAAGTTGATGAGTCGAATATGAATTATCGTGCTACTAACTAAGCAGTTTCTGAACTGGGATTATGAATTAGGGATTAAAAATGAAAAATTGTGGTCGTGTGATTTGACAATAAGGTAATCAATCGGGATTCTGCTAACTGCTAACTGCTAACTGCTAACTGCTAACTGCTAACTGCTATGTCTACGATATTTACGAAAATTATTGAAGGTGAAATTCCCTGTCACAAAGTAGCCGAAACCGACGAACATATCGCTTTTTTAGATATTAATCCCATTGCTGAGGGACACACGCTGGTGGTTCCCAAAAAAGAGATTGACTACTTTTTTGATTTGCCGGACGATCTGATGCAAAGTACCATGGCGGTATCAAGACATATAGCAAAAGCAATTGATAAAGGTTTGAATCCGCTGCGAACCGGAATAATTGTCCAGGGATTGGAAGTGCCGCATGCCCACGTGCATTTGATTCCGTTATATAAGGAGAATCAGGTGATGGCGTTGGGACATAATGTGTCGGTCAGCGAGGAGCAAATGGTCGAGCTGAAAGAAAAGATTACAGCTGAGGTGTCTTTATGAAAATATCAGTTCTTAATGGCCCCAATTTAAATATGCTTGGCAAGCGTGATCCCGAGCAGTACGGTAATGATACGCTGGAAGATATTGAGCAGTTGCTTATTGATTCGTTTCCGGAGCATGAGATGACCTTTTTTCAGAGTAATTTAGAGGGAGAACTGGTCGAGGCTATTCAGTCGTTAATGGATAGTAATTTTGATGGAGTTATTGTGAACTGTGGAGGGTTCTCACATACCTCTGTTGCTATCCGCGATGCCCTGGATTTAATTGATATCCCCATTGTGGAAGTGCATCTGTCCAATATCCATGGCCGCGAAGAATTCCGAGAGCGTACGCTTACGGGAGCAGTAGCAGATGGTATTATTACCGGATTTGGGAAACAAAGCTATCTTATTGGGGTACATGCTCTTGAGAAGTTGATTAAGTAGTCATTTCGAGTAAAAACGAGAAATCAATAGTAATAAATTCTAACAGGGTGTCATCCTGAACTCGTTTCAGGATCTGCAACAGAGTTATGAAATAACAGTATCCATTTGAAAAAGCTACGCGAACTACTTTCCGATACGCTTATTTATGGGATTAGCAGTGTTCTGGCTCGTTTTATTGGCTACCTGCTGGTGCCGCTGCATACCGATGTGTTCCCCACGTCGGAGTATGGGGTGGTGAGTTTGGTCTATGCCGGTCTTGCGTTCCTCAATGTGGTGTTCACCTTTGGGATGGAATCAGCCTACCTGCGCTACGCCAAAGATCGGGATCAGGCAAAAAATATTTTCAAAACCCTGCAGATAGGATTGGGAGCACTTTCCACAGTCTTGGTTGTATTGCTTGTGTTTCTTGCCCCCGCCCTAATGCCGGCCATGAGCCTGGAATCCACCGGAAGCGAAAACTTGTATTGGATGATGCTCGGTATCCTCTGGTTCGATACCATGGTGCTGGTCCCTTTTGCCGAGCTGCGATTGGTGCGCCGTCAGTGGTTGTTTGCCATATTTAAAACCGGCAATATTTTGGTAAATGTTGGTCTCCAGTTTTATCTGATCCTCGGACTCGGATGGGGCATCGAAGCCGTATTTTTTGCAAGTCTCATAGCATCAGGATTAACAGCAGTTGCTTTATGGATAGCTACTGCCCCGATGCTTTCAGGTAGTTGGGATACGCCCATATTTCAAAAAGCATTAAAATTTGGATTACCCTTCGTACCTGCGGGCCTTGGTTATGCCATCAACGAAACGCTGGACCGTTTTTTCCTGGGTAATTACATGTCACAGTCTACGGTAGCCGAACTTTACAGTCCCAATATGACGCCTGACGATGTAGTGGGTATCTACAGTGCTTGTTATAAGTTATCGGTATTTATGCTGTTGCTGGTACAGATGTTTCGGATGGCGTGGCAGCCTTTCTTTCTACAAGAATCTGACGATCCTGATGCTCCACAACTTTACCGCGATGTATTTAGGTACTTTAACGTAGTTGCCGGAATATGTTTTTTGGTGGTTGCCTTGTTTGCCCAGCATATTGTGCAGATAAAAGTACCGGTGTTGGATGTGTATTTGGTGGGCGAACAATACTGGTCAGGACTTAGTATAGTACCTGTACTGTTGGGAGCCTACTGGTTTCAGGGTTGGTATATGAACTTTTCGGCCGGTATTTTTATCGAGGAGGAAACCAAAATATTACCTGTTATTACCCTTATAGGGGCGGGAATAACGGTGATAGCCAATCTTTTGCTGATTCCCTATTTCGGAATGATGGGTTCAGCGTATGCCACCTTTATAAGTTATGCCTCTATGGCG
This sequence comes from Fodinibius sp. AD559, assembly GCF_052712805.1. Classification (NCBI taxonomy): domain Bacteria; kingdom Pseudomonadati; phylum Balneolota; class Balneolia; order Balneolales; family Balneolaceae; genus Fodinibius; species Fodinibius sp. AD559. The sequence continues at coordinate 273,498 of NZ_JBQPVW010000003.1, read as the reverse complement.
ATGATGCTTTATTACAAAAGTGTCAGCGTATATCCCGTTAATTATCAACTCGTGCGCACATTTCTGATGATGTTAATTGCTGCCTGTTCATTGTATGCCTTGCCGTGGGTAATAGGGTGGATGGGGTCGGAATGGACAAGTCGCTTCCTTATGTTATTTGTAGGGAGTGCAGGAATGGTCTTGTTGGCAGTACCAAAGTATTTCATAAAAAGATAGACCATTTTCCCTTATAGTCTTTTCTTAATTATCAAATGGGATTTCCTGCCTTGCTTAAAAAATTATTGATCAAATAATTCCTAAAACTATTTGGTGATATTATTATGAAGGGCAAAGTTGGTATTTATGTTGACGCGGTAAATGTAACTATGAATGGCGGTTTTGGTCTTCGGTATGATGTGCTGCGTAAGTTTGCCTGTCGCGATGGTATGAGGCCCTCACGGATGAATGTGTACCTTGCGTTTGATGAGCGAAGGGCCGAAGAAGATCAAGACTATGAGAATAAGACGACACGCTTTAGCGAAGTGCTGCGTGATTTTGAGTACAAGGTGATAAAAGAGCCCGTTCAATACTATCGGGATGAGGAAACCCAGGAGACAATTACGAAATCTACCGTCGATATGGATATGGCCGTCGATATGGTTACGCAGGCGGATGACTTGGATAAAATTGTGCTCTTGACTAATAATGGTAGTTATGTAAGTGTGGTGGATGCTGTGCAGCGCAAAGGCACGCGTGTAGAACTCGTCGGTTTTGATGATATGTCTGAAAATCTGAAGAAAGAGACAGATGTTTATATCTCAGGGTACCTGATTCCGGGGCTTCTGCCCATCGAATCGCCCTACGGATGGGGTAAGCCCGGCTCTCGTGTACGCGGCGTCTGCTATGATTTTTCACATGAAGATGGTTATGGGTTTCTGCGCTTTCTAACAGATATAGGCGAAAATCTTTGGATTACCGATTCCCGTTTTGAAGAATCGCCATACAGTACGGTATTTGCGCACATTTCCCAGTTCGAAAATAACTTTGATACCGATTTTCTACCCAGCCGAGATCTTATTTTTGAATTTGATCTTGTCGAAAATGAGAAAGGACTGGTTGCCGAAGATATCGTCTTGATATCGGCTCCGTAATTCAATTAATGACAAAAAAAATGATCCAAAAGTAATCGGTAATGAAAGGGGGATAAGAGGGGAATTAGCTCCTAAAAAAATTCTAAATGACAATTAAATATTGCGCTTTAATACATTTCTTGTTAGCCTATTTCCTAAAAGAAATAAAAGACTCTTTTGTCTAATATAAGTTTTCTTATATGTGTATCTTAGAGAGTCTAAAGTAACAAATATCATTATGGAAGAAAGTATTAAGATTGCGCAAGAAGCCCCTCTGAATCACATGCGTCAGTTTATGGCGGATCTTGAACTGGATGAAGAGAATTTTGAATTTTACGGAAAATATACGGGAAAAATTCGACTGAATGTTTTAGAGAAATTCAAAGATCGTCCCGACGGTAAACTCATTCTGGTTACGGCTATGACCCCAACGCCTGCGGGAGAAGGCAAAACGTTAACATCGATTGGATTGAGCCAAGGATTACAGAAAATTGGTAAGAAGCCCCTTGTTGCCCTTCGGGAACCGTCCCTTGGACCCGTATTCGGTATTAAGGGTGGAGCTGCCGGCGGTGGTTATTCACAGGTAATACCGATGGAACGAATTAATCTCCATTTTAACGGGGATATTCATGCCCTGTCAACAGCACATAATCTGTTGGCGGCCATACTGGATAATCATATCTACAAAGGTAACGAACTGGATATTGATGTGACGAATACGCTTTGGAATCGCGCGATGGATATGAATGACCGTGCCCTGCGCAATACCGTGGTGGGGCTGGGGGGAAAGGTAAATGGGGTGCCTCGTGAATCCAGCTTTTTAATTACGGCGGCCTCAGAGATTATGGCTATTTTGGCGCTGGCAACTTCTCGCGAAGATTTAAAAGAACGACTCGGTAAAATTGTAGTAGGATACAACCGATCGGGCGAAGCGGTTCGGGCTCGTGACCTGGATGCACATAAGGCGATGGCGGTTGTTTTGAACGAGGCCATTATGCCGAATCTGGTGCAGACGCTCGAGCACGTGCCGGCCCTCATACATGCCGGACCATTTGCCAATATTGCCCATGGTACAAGTAGTATTTTGGGTAACAAGATCGGACTGAAACTTGCGGATTACGTGGTCACAGAAGCTGGTTTCGGTGCGGACCTCGGTGCAGAAAAATTCTTTGATATTGTTTGTCGAACGTCTGATATCTGGCCGTCGGCGGTAGTACTTGTAGCAACTTGTCGGGCTATAAAACACCATGGCGGATTATCAGTAGAGCAGGCCCAGAATGGATATGACGATCCGGAGATTTTTGAAAAAGGACTGGAGAACTTGCGAGCTCATATCGAGAATATGAAGAAGTTCAAGGCTCCGATTGTAGTGGCTATCAACAAGTTTGAGGGTGACCGTCAGCATGAGATTGATCGCATCTATGAGTTCTGCAAAGAGATGGGGGTAGAATGTGCAGCCCACGATGGATTTGCCGAAGGTGGAGAAGGAGTAACGGAATTGGCAGAAAAAACGGTTGATCTTGCTGAGGCTAATCCGGATCCCGAAAAGGTAACGCTATATGATTTGGATGAGCCGGTCGAGGATAAAGTCCATACCATTGCTACTGAAATATATGGAGCAAATGATATCTACTTTGAGAAAAAAGCACTTAAAAATCTGGCAAGATATAAGAAGCTTGGTTATGGAGATCTGCCGATCTGTATTGCAAAGACGCAATCGTCGCTTTCTGATGATTCATCATTGAAAGGTGCGCCCAAAGACTTTACGCTTACGGTAACGGATGTGCAATTATCAGCAGGGGCGGGATTCCTGGTAATTATTTGTGGGAATATGATGCTGATGCCGGGACTGCCCAAGCGTCCTGCAGCAGAGGATATGGATGTGGATGATGACGGAGTTATTACCGGTCTGTTTTAAGCAACTGTAAGGCTTGGATGGTATGAAAAAGGACTCTGCTATGGTCGGCAGAGTCCTTTAAAAAAGCAAGTGCTAACGGTAATCAAGACGCTTTGCGTCTGTTTCCGAGTATGCCAATAGAAAGTTGAGTTGAGGAAATAGTCCCACTCTTTCCTACTATTCCTTAAATTCAATTACATCAGCTCTAACTGATACTTGAGGTTGTGTATAAAGGAATAAATTAAGGGCATCAGTATCATAACTAAGATTAACAAGAGCTAAATTACGTCCCTCTACATCACCATTTTCTTTGCGGAAATTTTGCCATAAATCTTCAATTGCTTCTCCATATATCTTGCCGCTTCCGGAAACACGTGCGATGGCAAATGTTTGCATCTGCTGGTATCCAATACCGGTACTTGCACCCAATATATATCCGGAAGTGGCTTCACCGGTTACATTCGTAGCTACCACTTCATAATTGGCTTCTGTTAATTGAACCTCAGTGAGATTAGCCGAATAGAATGCCCCGGATGTACTACAGCCGGTTACGATGATCGATAAAAGTAATATGATCATTAAATGATGAATGTTTTTCATAAGACTTAAATATTTTTTGATGAAGGTTTTTAACGCTAAAAAATATAATCTTATAAAAGTTTAACAATAATAAACGAAAGCCAAGACAGTCCTCTCATCGCTAAGAGTTGCCGGAGTGATGAAAAGGGATGTATAGCGACTGAGAACGAGATAGAGAAGCGGCCAGCTACATAATATTACTCAAAATTCTTTTTGAGCAAACAAAATAAATCTTGTTTTACTGGCAAAAAGAAATCACAATAAAAAAAGGACTCCGGTATGATCTGCGGAGTCCTTTTTTAAAAAATGCAAGTAGTGAGGGCCTTACGTCCTCAATTTATTGCGATTTATTTGTCCATCAGCTGACGGAATTCTTTAAGTACAGAATGTACGTGATCAGCCGACTCATCTAAAAGTTGTTGTTCTTCGTCGTTTAAGTCAACCTCTATTATTTCTTTTATTCCGCCTTTGCCCAGCTTAACGGGAACGCCAAGAAACAGATCTTCCTGTCCGTATTCGCCGTTCAGATGAGCAGCGCAGGGAAATACCCGATTTTGATCGAGCATAATAGCTTCTACCATCTGTGCGGCAGCAGCGCCCGGAGCGTACCATGCAGAAGTTCCCATCAGGTTGACGAGCTCACCACCGCCGCCTTTGGTACGTTCAACAATTTCTTCGAGTTTGTCTTCATCAACAAACTGAGTGATTGGCATACCGCAAACAGTGGTGAAGCGGGGAAGGGGCACCATGGTGTCTCCGTGTCCGCCAAGCAACAGTGCTTGAATGTCTTTGGGGGATACACCAATTTCTTCGGCAAGGAAGGAGCGGTAGCGAGCCGTATCCAAAATACCGGCCATACCCATCACGCGGCTTGAGTCGAATCCGCTGGTTTCGAGGGCAACCTGTGCCATTACATCAAGCGGATTGGAAACAACAATAATGATTGTGTTTGGAGAATGCTTTACGAGCTTTTCAGTAACATCCTGAACAATATTAGCATTAATCTCAAGCAGGTCGTCGCGACTCATGCCCGGCTTACGAGGTACACCTGCTGTTATTACGCAAACGTCTGATCCGGCTGTATCTTCATAATCAACCGTTCCGGTCAGCTTGGTGTCAAACTGATGAATGGGCGATGATTCCCACTGATCGAGTGCGCGTCCTTTGGATGGATAGATTTTATCTCCGTTTTTCTCCTGCACGATATCGACCATTACAACTTCTTTGGCAAAATCGCGTTGTGCTACGGCCATTGATACCGTTGAACCGACATTACCGCCGGCACCGACTACTGTTACTTTCATGAGACTAATAGTTTTGGGGGTTAAAAATTTCAGGTTTAAGATAATGTTTTATCTCCTGAATATCAGGCGTACGAAGTGTTTAAGTATGGAAGTTGAGGAAGTGTTGGAGTGCTAAAGTTTGGTAAGTTCTGAAGTTACATACTCAAACACTTCAATACTTGAGCACTCCCTAACTTCTCTGTCTTGAATCCATGCCCCACATCAGCTTGTTACGGAGGGTATCAAAATAGCTTTGATTGGGTAGTTCAATCAGATCAATCGTAAAGTTGGAGCGTTTAATATTGACCTCATAAGGATAATCAGAGATTTCCTTTATTTGTCCGTCATAAGAAAATAACACCTCATGCTCTTGTTTTTGGACGGTTACCTTTAGATCCTTGTTTGAAGATAAAACCAATGGACGGGTTGTAAGTGTATGGGGATTGATAGGGGTTACTACCATTACATCGGTATTAGGCATTACAATAGGGCCGTCGGAAGATAGATTATAAGCGGTAGATCCCGTAGGGGAGGCGACAATCAAACCATCCGCCCAATAATTGTTGATAAACATCTTATTGTATTCCGCGCTTACATTTACCATAGAGGTGGAGTCCTTCTTGGAAAATAGGAACTCGTTAAGCGCGTGATAGATGTTACCCTGGTTGTCTTTCGCCTCAAGTAGGTAACGTTTTTCGATGCGGTATTCATCTTTGACAAGATGGTCAAGGGCCTGATGAAGATTCTCTTTCTGGGTATAGGCCATAAAGCCAAGACGACCACTATTGACGCCAAGAATCGGTTTTTGGATGCTCTTCATTAGACGAGCGGTATATAACATGGTACCATCGCCCCCAAGAGCGATAATAATATCAGCTTTGTCGATAGCTGATTCTTCATCCTCAACTACTACTGCCGAGGGATGGTCCTTACCATCATATAGATCTTTTAAATCCGAACAGAAGTAAACCTTTACCTCGTGATCGTCCGACCACGTTAACAGGTCGATAAAGGGCTCTTTAACGGAATACTTTTGGGGGTTTGCTATAACCGCAAATTTCATGATGCTAATTTAGTTTGTCGGGAGTCGGAAGGGAAACGCCGCGCAAGTCAAGCCACCATCCGTATTGATTAAAATTGAGTCCCGTTATTTCATTGCGCTGCAGTGCCGTTGGGTACACCCGAAAGCGAAAGAGTTCGGGATAATCACTGTTCAATTTATCCATCTTGTTATGTATGAGCGGAGCGTGTTGTGTAACCCATAGGTCTGTATTTCTGGTAGGAGTACGCAGTTTGGTCATACTAAGTTCTACGTCTTGACGGCCCAATATTTTTGCAAGATTCGCCAGGTACGTCCGGGCAAATGGGTCTTCAGAAAAAACCGCATACAAATTCTCTTCAGTAATAGTTGTATCTGATGGTTGCTGACTTGCAGTAGAATCAACAGTGACAATAGAACTTGGCAGCTGTTCAAAGTAGGATGATGTATTCGAATAGGCCAAGTGTGAGATGCGGTCTGCGTCCTCATCAGTGATATTTGCATTCGAATTGGAGCGGACTGTGATTTCGTTAAAGCTGCTCCGTTTCGTCAATTTATATCGATCATTGAATCCTGTTTTAAGTGTTCCTGCATCTGTTGTCACATTCTTGATTATATTAGGTCCAAGTTCAGGGAGTAATTGGATGTCGCCTGATCCCATTTGTCGCATTAGGTTGGATTTGGAATTCCGTGTAAGAATATCAACTCTGTTTAGGCGAATGGTTTTGGACTCATGATATTTTTGCGATTTGGCAAAAATATAAGCCGAATCGGCGGTTTGGGATGAAAGTGTGAATGGACCCGTACCTACAGGAGCAAAAGAATTTGGTGTAGCAGTTACTGCCTCCCGTGGATAGATTACGGCATAGGGTGTAGCCAGCTTTTTTAAAAACTTTGGATCTTGTTCATGGAGCTCAAAAACAATGGTGCTGTCATTTGGTGTTTGAATGCCTGATACATCAGAGAGCGTCCGTTTTTCTGGTGCATAAACCTTGTGCTGCTCCTGATAAAAAGGCTCAAAACCTTTGATATCCCAAAATAACTTTGCAGCTGTGGGAGGATTACCAACTTTGGCCATTCGCTCAAAGACAAATTTAACATCCCGTGGGGTAAGGCGTCGGCCGGTTCCGGTGTTAAATACATCACTGTCGTGATAGTATATATTTTGATGAAGGGTAAAAGTATAGGTAAGTGAGTCATTGCTGACTTCCCATTTTTTTGCCACGGCGGGAATGGTATTTCCATCAGCATCCAGGCGGACGAGGCCTTCGTAAACCAACTGCAGCGCTCGCATTGTTGCCCCATTGTCTGCCAGCAAAGGATCAAAACTTGTAATTGATTGGTATTCACCGATAACCAATTTTGTAAAATCTGAATCGTCATCACCGGTGGGATATTCTTCAGTAGTATCGGAGGGCGCCGATACAGTAGGTGCGTTCTCTATAACCACTGTCTCCGGCTGTTTACATCCCCACAGCAACACCAATGATAAAATAAGTGCAGGTAAATAATTCTGGGAGCTAAGTAATTTCATGAATCCGAAAATTATGGTTAATAATAATTATTTATCCGATGCTCGTTGTTGTTGAGCTCCTTTTAATCCTTTTATGCCTTTTACAGCTTTTTCATTGAGGAGATTCGTATCATAAGAACGAATACGTCCTACTTTTTTCTGATGCTGTTCGGTAGCTATATCAATTAACTTCAGCATTAATTCACGCATATTCATTCCGCTTTCCTCCCAAAGGTAAAACGAGAACGATCCTGGAATGGTGTTAATCTCATTGAAATAGAGTTCTTTGGTATCTCCATTAACCAGGAAATCGAGACGGGCAATGCCTGAGGCTCTAAATAATTTAAATATCTTTTCTGACAGCAATTGAATTTTCTGGGTTAGATCATCTGAAATATCAGCGGGTATTTCACGATCAGCCGAAGCCATTCCTTTTTGAGATCCGTTGTCAGACTGGTACTTATCCTCAAAAGAAAGCGTTTCGTCTTGTCCAAGTGGACGTTCGCAAACACTCGTTTGAAGGTCATGTGCAGTACCTAATACAGAGCAGTTGATCTCAGTAAGAGGCGATATGGCCTTTTCTACCATCAGGTTTTCATCGTAACGAAAAGCCGTTTCTATAGCCTCAATAAGCTCATCCTCGTGTTCAGCTCTGGAAACACCAATACTACTGCCTAAATTTACCGGTTTTAAGATGACGGGATAACCGAGCTGTTCGGCAAATTTTAAAATTGATTGCTGGTCTTTAACCCATTCTGATTCATAGAAATCGAATCCCTCTACAATGGGGATGTCATGAGCCCGGCAAATATCTTTTGCTTTTACTTTATCCATACCCAGACTTGATGCGAAAACACCGCTGCCGGCATAGGGAATATTATACATTTCACACGTCCCTTGGAAAGCGCCATTTTCTCCTTCCGAGCCGTGAAAAGCCGGGATGAGGGCATGGATAGGGTAACTATTTGGGGAGCTGAATAATCCTTTTTTTTCTGTTTCCAGCAGTACCGGTTTTCCTAAATCATCATGCGAAAATGTACAGTGAGTAGCCTGTTCTTTCAGCTCGTCGAGGTCCTGGTAGTTTTCCATTTCCAGAAGCGAATCGCCTGTTAGCCATCGTCCCGATTTTGAAATATAAAGCGGAATGATGCTGTAATTGGTTCCCTTCAGAGAGGCGATGGCCTGCATAGCCGTAAGTACTGATACTTCATGCTCGGGTGAAACGCCACCAAATGCCACAACGAGATTACGAGAACTCATAAAACAGTATTCGAATTTAGGTTAATGTGCACCCCGAATAATAAGAAAAGATCGCCTCAGATGTGATATAAATGCAAAAAAGAAGAGGGGATTTTGCTTGCGAAGTAAATGGATCAGGGCTGTTATTCTCCTCGAATACCAGGAATTAAGAAGTACAAGTACTGCCGATCGAATTATTTTTTATTTTTTGCCATGTAATATAGCTGGATAATGCGTAGCTCGCTGTAACTTACCGATTTGTCGAGCTCGGTATAAACTTTGCGCAGCATATGCGTAGGCACTTCGTCCATAACTTCCAGCACCTCATCGCGCTTACGGTTAGAAAGCGACGAGGCTTTTACAATACCTTCCGGACGTAGTTTATTACCTTCCTTAAGGTATTTCTTCAGATAATTGATGATAGTAACATCTTTGACGCCAAATTGTTCAGCCAGGTGATCAATTGACTTGCCGGCATTAAACTCTTTACCAATTCGCTCGTATGGTTCGCCGTGCTCCTGCTGCTTCTCTTTTTTCTCTTGCAGCGAATCGGTGTTTTCTTCGATGTCGTTAGCCCGGCAGTATTTGTTGATGATTTTTAGAAAATCAGTGGCGTACTTTTTCAGCTTTACCGTTCCCACTCCATAAATGGGTATTAGATTATCTTTGGATTGGGGATAGTAGTATGCCATTTCCATCAGTGTAGTATCCGGGAAAATAGCATGAGGAGGTACTGATTGCTGATCGGCCAGTTCTTTACGTTTCTTTTTCAGCTGCTCAAACAGATCTTTATCATAATTGTTTTCGACATCAGCTGAGGTTCGATCGATAGCCTCATCATCTACAACAGTGTCACTGCGGTCGAGTACGCCAAATACATTTTCTTTCCCGTTTAAAACGGCTTGTCCCTGATCAGTAATGTTCAGCGCTCCGTGTTGTTCCTCGCGTCCCAGATATCCCTGTTTAACGAGCAGGCGGGCCAGTAGAATCCAGTGCTCTTTTGCCCATTCGTTGCCAATATCATAAGTAGAAAGTTCATCGTGACCGTTTTTTAACACTTTTTCCTTGGTAGATCCGCGCAAAACATCTGCAATATAGTAGGCGTCAAAGTCTTCATTTGTACGTGCAATGCAGGAAAGCATTTTTTGTGCCTGTACAGTTAAGTCTTCTACTTCGGCATCTACCGATAAGCAGTTATCACACATGCCGCATTCATCTTTTTCATACGTTTCCCCAAAGTATTTCATCAGTGGTACACGGCGGCATTCATCGGTTTCCAGAAATTTCATCAGGTCTTTGAGATGCTTCTCAGCCACCTCTTTTTCTTTGCCTTCTTTTTGATTAATGAAGTACTGAATCTTTTGTTTATCGGATCGGCTGTAGAGTAACAGGCAATCCGAACGCAGTCCGTCACGTCCGGCCCGACCAATTTGTTGGTAGTACGATTCGATATTCTTGGGCATATCGTAGTGCATTACAAAGCGCACATTGGATTTGTCGATTCCCATCCCAAAAGCAATAGTAGCTACGATAATAGAGATGTCATCCCGAATAAATAGCTCTTGGTTTCTATTGCGCAGCTTTTTTGATAATCCCGCATGGTAGGGTTTGACGGAATGTCCGGCTTTTTTCAGTTCCACAAAAAGTTCTTCTACCTGCTTGCGGGAAAAGCAGTAAATAATGCCCGACTGTTTTTTTCGCGTGTAAAGAAAGTCGAGTGTTTGCTCCACCGGATCTTGTTTGTCGGCTACTTTCAAGAATAGGTTTTTGCGATCAAAGCTGGCTAAAAAAGTATCGGATTCTTCAAATTCCAGCACATTTTTAATGTCCTGGCGCACGCGTGGAGTGGCTGTGGCCGTCAGTGCCAGGCACGTTGCATTGGGAAGTTCGTCTCGAACTTTGGTGAGCTCGCGATAGTCGGGACGGAAATCATGCCCCCATTCCGAGATACAGTGTGCCTCATCAATCGTAAACAGGTCGATCTTTTGATTAGAAAGCAGATCGCGTGTTCGGTCCATCAACAGCGTTTCTGGCGCAAGATACAGCAGTTTTATCTCCTTGTTTTTTAATCGCTGTACGTTGTGCTCGTATTCCTGTTCAGTAAGTGAGCTGTTAAGATAAATCGCAGGGATATCATATTGTTGAAGCTGCTCAACCTGATCTTTCATCAGCGAAATAAGCGGCGATACGACGATGGTCAATCCATCAAAGAGGAGGGCTGGAATTTGATAGCAGAGTGATTTTCCGCCTCCTGTGGGCATGATGACGAGCGTATCCTTCTCGTCCATGACGTTCGAAATAATATCTTCCTGAAGAGGACGGAAATCCTCAAAACCAAAAACATTATTAAGCTTATTGCGTGCTTCTTTGATCATTTATTGCTGGTAAAATCTGATTTACTTGGTAAGTCCGAGTAAATCGTAATTATAAATTAATGTGCTGAAAGTAGGGTTTAGTTCTGAAAATAGATGCCACCGTTCATCACGATGGCATCCGCTAAAAAGTAAATAAATATAAGATTATTACTTGCTCAGATAAAGGTTTTTAAACTCGTATGGTTTTTTGAAGTGTTCGTCATTGAAATCCTCCATAAAGTAGATGGTTTCTCCGGTGGATTTCATCTCGGGTCCGAGTTCTTTTTTGACTTCCGGAAACTTATCAAATGGGAATACTGGTTCTTTGATAGCCCACTTATTAAGCTTCGAGGTTAAATCTTCTTTATCAAAGTCTTTGAGCTTGGCGCCCAGCATAACTTTTACGGCAATTTGTGCTTCGGGGCGTTCTGTTGCTTTGGCAAGAAATGGGATAGTCCGTGTTGATCGTGGATTTGCTTCCAACACATAAACTTCATCACCCTTAACAGCATACTGCACGTTCAAGAAGCCTTTGATATTCATGTTTGAGGCAATTTTCTCGTGATATTCTTTGATTTTATCAATGGCCGTATCGCTCAGTGAATAAGTCGGAATTACGGCTGTTGAATCACCAGAGTGTACACCGGCCGGCTCAATATGCTGCATGATACCTGCAATATGCATATCCTCTCCGTCATAAACGGCATCTACATCTACCTCAACGGCATTTTCCAAAAACTTGTCGATGAGGAAGGCATTTTCGGGATGAGTATCGAGAACGCGTTCTGTATAGAATGCAAGTTCTTCTTGTTTAACAGCAATGCGCATACCCTGTCCCCCGAGTACATAGCTTGGTCGAATAAGCACCGGATAGCCAATGCGATCAGCAATTTTGAGTGCGCCTTCCACATCTTCAGCCGTTCCGTAGGAGGGAAATGGGATATCGAGATCTCGGAGAAATTCTGAGAATGATCCGCGATCTTCGGCAAAGTTGATCTTCTCGAAGTCAGTACCAAAAATTTTGATTCCTTCTTCCACAAACTTTTTGCCTAATTTTAGGGCTGTTTGTCCGCCAACTTGTAGGATGACACCCTCCGGTTGCTCATGCTCGTAAATATCCATCACGCGCTCCCAGAAGACCGGCTCGAAGTAGAGCTTGTCAGCAGTATCGAAATCAGTGGAAACAGTTTCAGGATTACAGTTAATCATGATGGCTTCATAGCCCATTTCTTGTGCGGCCTGTACAGCATGGACGCAGGAGTAGTCAAACTCAATGCCCTGGCCAATGCGGTTGGGACCACTACCCAGGATAATCACTTTCTTTTTGTCAGATACCTCACTTTCGTTTTCCCCTTCGTAGGCAGAGTAAAAATAGGGTGTTTCTGCGGGGAATTCTGCGGCGCAGGTGTCTACAACCTTGAATGATGGTTTGAGATTTAGCTCGTGGCGCTTTTTACGAACCTGTTTTTGGGTGACTTCACCATTGCTTTGGCTCAGCATCCATGCAATCTGCTTATCACCAAAGCCTGCTTGTTTTAATTCAAACAGATCTTCTTTCGAGATGGTATCGAGCGATTGCCCCTCGGTTCGATTCTCCAGCGAAACCATATACCGAACCTGTTGTAGGAACCACGGATCAACTTTGGTGATGTCTGCGATTTCTTCGACCGATGCGCCCAGCTTAAAGGCGTTTCGGATGTTCAGCATGCGATCCCAGTATGGTTTTTTGAGTCGTTCGCGGACCTCCTTGCGATCAATCTCGTTATAACCGTCAGAGCCCAATCCGGCCCGACCAATTTCCAGAGATTGGTACGCTTTATTTAGTGCTTCGGGAAAGTTGCGTCCGATCGACATTACTTCGCCCACCGCTTTCATCTGTGTAGTCAGTTCTTCATCAACATTGGGAAACTTCTCAAAGTTAAAGCGGGGCGCTTTCACAATTACATAATCGATGGATGGCTCAAAGCAGGCCGAGGTATTTCCGGTAATAGGATTGGGCAGTTCGTCAAGGCTGTATCCCACCGCAAGTTTGGTTGCAATTTTAGCAATGGGGTATCCGGTTGCTTTGGAAGCGAGAGCGGAAGATCGACTCACGCGCGGATTAATTTCGATAGCAACAAAACGGTCACTGCCGGGCTCAACGGCAAACTGCACGTTACATCCACCGGCGAAGGTTCCGATTGAGCGCATCATTTTGATAGCCGCATCGCGCAGCATCTGGAATTGCTTGTCGGTGAGCGTTTGGGATGGGGCCACGGTCATTGAATCTCCGGTATGCACGCCCATCGGATCAATATTTTCGACAGTACAGATGATCACTACATTATCATTGGGGTCACGAAGCAGTTCGAGCTCGTACTCTTTCCATCCAAAAATAGATTCTTCGATAAGTACGCGATGCACCGGACTCATTTCCAGTCCGCGGCGAACTTTTCGTTCAAATTCGTCTTCACTCCATACGATACCGCCGCCGGCTCCGCCCATGGTAAATGAGGGACGGATTACAATCGGCAGCCCGCCCAGCTCTTCAGTTATTTCTTTAGCCTCCAGCATTGACTCAGCGGCCCGGCTTTTACATTGCGGAATGTCAATGTCATCCATCAGATCGCGAAATTGCTGGCGATCTTCTGTAATATCAACGGCATCGATATCTACACCGATGACTTTAATTTCATGTTTTGTCCAATAATTTTCCTGTTGCAGGTTTCGGGTCAAGTTAAGCCCTGTTTGTCCTCCCATTGTAGGAAGTACTGCATCAGGTTCTTCAATTTCTACGATTTCTTTGATGGACTCTTCGGTAAGCGGCTTTAGGTAAACCTCATCGGCCATCATAGGATCTGTCATGATGGTCGCTGGATTAGAATTTATTAGCACTACTTCGTAACCGTCTTCCCGAAGTGATTTGCAGGCCTGAGATCCGGAATAGTCAAATTCTGCTGCTTGTCCGATTACAATTGGTCCTGATCCGATGATAAGAATTTTGTTGATGTCGTCGCGTCGTGGCATTTGGTTTATGCTGGTCTATTCGTTGATAGATTATAATTTGAAGCGTTGGGGGTATTGCGATACGCCCGTATCTTAGATTTAAACGGGTTCTCCTTTTCCTTCTTTGATCATATCCAGGAACTGGTCAAATAGATATCGAGAATCATGCGGTCCGGGCGATGCTTCTGGGTGATATTGCACTGACATGCCGGGGAAGTTTTTGAATCGAAGCCCCTCAATTGTACCGTCATTTAAGTTTTTATGTGTTACTTCTACTTTTGATTCATCAAGAGCTTCTTCATCTACGGCAAAACCGTGATTTTGAGTGGTAATTTCGACTAATCCCGTATCCAGATTTTTTACTGGGTGGTTGGCTCCACGATGACCTACATACATTTTGGTGGTCTGGATACCTTCGGATAGTGCCATCAGCTGATGGCCGAGACAAATTCCGAATATTGGTTTGCCGGTTCTCTTGGCGTAATTTACAGCATCTAAAGCATATTCAGCCGTGGCATCCGGGTCGCCGGGTCCGTTGCTAAAAAAGAATCCGTCGGGATTCCATTGGTCGAGCTCTTCTTTGAAATTGCCTTTAGCAGGAAAAACGCGTAGCGTGCATCCCCGCTCAACAAGGTTATCAATGATACTTTGCTTAATTCCGTAGTCAAAGGCGGCAACTTTAAAAGGACCGTCACTGTGAACAGTTTGCGGCTCCGGGCGTGTAACTTCAGTCGCCAGTTCCAGGCCGACCATATCATCCCAGTTCTTGGCTTTTTTCACCAGCTTATCTTCGTCCAGTTCAGTGGATGAGATGACGGCATTCATTACTCCTTTGCTGCGTATATGACGTACCAGTTTGCGGGTGTCGATGCCGGTGATGCCAACTACTTCGTTGCGTTCCAAATATTCCTGAAGATTACCGTCGGCTTGTTGATTACTGTGCTCCCACGAAAAAGAGCGAACGATAAGCCCGGCAATCATGACTTTACGGGCTTCGTTGTCGCGATTCATGGTGCCGTAATTTCCGATATGGGGATAGGTCATCATCATTAGCTGACCGTAGTAACTGGGATCGGTAAATATTTCTTGGTATCCGACCATGCTGGTGTTGAAACAAAGTTCACCGCCGGTGGTGCCTTTTTTACCGATGGCAAAGCCGTGTTCGACCGTACCGTCGGATAGAGCAATGATAGCTTTATCTCTGGGATAGAGTGACATATTGAGGATATATTGGTTTTGTGGTATTAAAGTTTAGACATAAAAAAAATCCGACTAACAAAGAGTCGGATTTTAAAAAAGGGAATGGAATGTGAGATTTCCGAATCGAAGTGCCATTCGGAAACTTTGCGAGGCAGTTGAGCCTGCCACCTACTTCAAATTTAGTAGATTGGTAGATCAAAAGATTACTGTTAGAGCATCAAGATTTCAAAATTTGTGCGCTTTGTTCAGCTCCAGCGCAAAACTGTGGAAAGATACAAATCCGAGAATCTATTTTCAACGGAAGATTTAATCAATTTATTGGGGTCTTAAAGTGGAAAAGTATTGCAATGGTAAGTTTTTTGTTAGAAATATCAACGGAGTTTTAAAAGATAGGAAACTTAAAACTTCAATACTGCAACACTCGGCTCTTATTGCGTCTGACTGCTTTGGATGATGAATTCCTTATTCCACTTATCATAAGAAACAGAAAGTTTATTTGGACGACAGCAAACCTGGCAATCTTCGATATATTTTTGGGTCTTGCCTTGAGAGGGATCTACGAAGGTGTGATTAACTTCTCCGCAGTACGCACAACGGTATTCAGCCCCCTGGGACTCTCCTTTATGTTTCATCAAGTTGTAAGTTTGTGAGTGTTGGAGTGTTGAAGTTTGATTCTACTGTAAGGATTGAGGTTTAGAGTGATCTTACTTCTAAACAACGAAAAAAGCTTCTGGAAAATGCCAACTGTTAAAAATTTTGAAGAGTTAGACTGTTGGAAAGAATCAAGAAAAATAGTCCACCAAGTGTATGAATTGACTAAAAAAGCCAAGGTTTCGAAAGGACTTTGGACTACGAGACCAGATTCAAAGAGCATCAGTTTCTGCTATGACTAATATAGCTGAGGGATTTGGAAGATATTCTCCCAAAGAATTCATTCGCTTTTTGGACTACATGCAAAGTCATGTGAGGAAATCAAAAGTCTATTATACGTAGCTTATGATCAAAATTATATTGATGAAGTAGAGTTAAAGGAAGCATATCGCAAAGCGAGTGATGTTAGAAATTTATCCCTTGCTTTAATCAAGTATTTACGAAGTCAAATTAAGTAAACTACTAAACCTTAACACTCCGAACTGCAATACTATCCTACCAAAGCAACATCTTCATGCAGAAGACACTGCCACCACTTTTTAAATATTCGTAGGTACTTACTTCGTGAACTGAGAATCCATTATCGCGCAGGTTCTTATTTACATCGGTACAGCCCTGTTGAATAATTATATTACGCCCGTCGGGACAGGATGCATTGCAGGCAAAAAGTTCCTCGGCCTCGTATTTAGAAGCTTGGATGACAGTATCAAACATTTTATGAATCATTTCGAGCCCTTCCTCGGTAAAGGCACCGGGATAAATCAGAGCAGTATGTTCATCCAACACACACAGACAGGTATCCAGATGGTAAAATGATTCGTCAACGAGTTCGAGGGCCAGGATGGGTACATCAAAGGTGTCAGAAATAGTTTCGTATGCCTCTAATGACGATCGGTAGCCATACCCACCCCAGAGTAATCGTTTGCCCGTATGCCATATAGCATCGCCGCATCCTTCGAAGTCACTAATTTTATCCTCATTTAAATAATGAATTTCATAACCGTTTTGGCGGTACCACTGTTCAATATAGGGTACCTCATCTTTGCGCTCATCAGCATGCATGATGCTCATAAATACTTGTCTATTGTTGTCTTCGTCGATATAGGGAAGGCTCTGGTTAGCACAAAAAACCATATCGGGCAGTCCTTCCTGATCTTCAATAATGTGGATGTTCATCCCGATTTGATCGAAAAGTGATCGCACGAGATTCCATTCATTATTGGCTTCAATTTTATCGACCTTGCCCACTTGATCCGCCATGTGGGGATTAATAACATAATCTACAGAATAATGGAGTGGGCGTACCATCAGTACCTCGGTGGGTAACGGCATTGATGGACGTTCATCAACAGTGAAATCAATTTGATCTGCAGATGTAATTACTTGCGGCATAAATATTAAGCTTAGTTACAGTATTTCAGAAAGGTTCTTCCGTAATTCGGGCTCCTAAGATAACCATTTGTATAAAAGAATAAACTTTAAACCCGTTTTTATCTCCGGTTATTATTGAATAAAGGTTTAGGAAAAGATTCGTTAGTTTAAAAGTTCAACTAAAAAACACTGATATGCTGCTGGATCACGAATTACTGTCGCAATTAGCTCCACTGGAGCTACGTGCTCGAAAGATTGTAGAGGGCTTTATATCCGGGCTGCATAAAAGTCCGCATCACGGATTCAGCGTCGAGTTTGCTGAGCATCGTCCCTATAATCCCGGGGATGAAATTAAGCATATCGACTGGAAAGTGTATGCCAAAACGGAGCGACTTTATGTAAAAAAGTATGAGGAGGAGACGAATCTCCGCTGTTATGTATTGCTTGATACCAGCAGCTCCATGTTTTACAAGTATTTTAGCCCGTGGAGCAAACTGCGGTATGCTATCCATTTTGGATCTTCGCTAATGTACTTGATGAATCGACAGCGCGATGCCTGTGGACTGATTACGTTTGATGAAGGAATTAACAACTTTATTCCCGCAAAATCGTCGTATTCCCATCTTCGGATGTTATTTGCCGAGTTTGAGAAGTTGCTGAAACAGGAAAAGAATATGGATAATAATAAACGTCAAACTGCTACGGCGCAGGCGATGCACGAGGTGGCCGAACGTCTCAACCATCGGAGTCTGATTGTGGTGCTTACTGACCTGTTTGAAAATGTAGATAAGCATAATCAGCTGATTTCAGCCCTTAAGCATCTGCGGCACTGCAAGCATGAGGTGTTACTTTTTAACGTCTTGGAAGAAAAAAGTGAGCGGGAGCTCGATTTTCCCGATCGCCGACTGGTGATGCAGGATATGGAAACGGGATCACAGATGGAGGTGGTGCCGGCACAGATTCGCGAAGATTATCAGAAAAAAGTTGAGGAGTTGACCCACCGGTTTAAGATGGCGTGCAGTGAGTTCCAGATTGACTTCGAACAGCTGG
Organism: Fodinibius sp. AD559; assembly: GCF_052712805.1. Taxonomy (NCBI): domain Bacteria; kingdom Pseudomonadati; phylum Balneolota; class Balneolia; order Balneolales; family Balneolaceae; genus Fodinibius; species Fodinibius sp. AD559. Next base: position 255,228 of record NZ_JBQPVW010000003.1, on the reverse strand, counting down.
ATACGCAAAGCGAGTTTGATTTGGCACTTCTGGCTTATCTGAATAAGCGTAAACGATTGGGATAGAATTAATTATAAGTTTTGAATAATAACTGGAAAGTTTGAGTGTTTATAAGATCTCAAAATAGGAGTGGATAGCTCTGTAATAATTTTAATTAAATTAATTACACTATGAGATCTAATATAAAAAGACTCGTTTCAGCTTCGCTTGCAGTAATGTTGGTAATGGCGTTCGTTGCCAATGTAACGGTCGGACAAAATACCGGTCAACAGGGACAGGTAGATGGAGAAACTGTTGTTGATAAGATAGATAGCAACGAAAAGCTATCAGATTTCACCGCCCTTGTTGAGGCATCTGGTTTTGGCCAAGTGTTGACTCAGCCGGGAACTTACACTGTACTGGCCCCAACAAACAAAGCTCTTGAAAATGAAGGAGTAGATGTTGATGCTGCGAAGGAAAACAGAAAACAGGCTCAGAAAGTTGTGCAAAGTCATCTATACCAGGGAGATATTTCTACAGAAAAAGTAAAATCTTCGATGGGAGTTAAGATAAAGGATAAGGATGAATCTGCGGCCAATGGTACTGTCTATATTGTTGATCAAGTCGTAAAACGATAGTCTTTCTTATAGACAAGTTATTACTATTTGAAAAGGTCCTTCGGTCAGAAGGGCCTTTTTTATGTAACTTCAGCATTGCGCAGCATTTTATTCAACAGACGAGGGAAAAACCGTTTTAGATAAACGCCCCATATTTCTTTTCCCCCAATATAAATCTCCTCTTTCTCTTTTAGAATTTTTGGGATGAGCTTTTCAGCAAACTCCTCGGCGGGTATGCCGTTTTTTTGTCCCCTGCCCATTTTATTGTGTTTGCTGCCATCACCTTCAAGGGCATTTTTTGTCACATCAGTTTTAACAAACCCCGGACAGACTAATGATATTTTTATATTATCTTCGTAAACTTCTTGACGTAGAGAATCAAAATAGCCGTGCAAAGCATGTTTAGATGCTGCATAGCTTGATCGTAGGCGTGTGCCGAACTTGCCCATCACACTGCTGGTAACGACAATATGGCCCGATTGACGCTCTATCATCGAGGGAAGTACTGCCTTCGTTAATGCCACGGATCCAAAGAAGTTTATTTCCATCACTCTGCGAATAACTTCCAGCTTCGTATCAATGGCCTCCGATCGCTGGCTGATGCCTCCATTATTAAAGAGGTAGTCAATATGTCCAAAGATGTTGATCGCTTCTTTCGCTTTGGTTTCAAGCTGATCTGTTTTAGAAAGATCAAGTGTGATGATGTGAGCGTCGGAGGGATTTTTGCAATTGTTTTTAACTTCTGTTAGCGCTTCTTTGCGCCGCGAGGAGAGTATGAGTTTTGCACCCTGGTTGCTGAGTTCGTATGCAAGTGCTTCACCGATACCTGAAGAAGCACCGGTAATCCAGGCAATTTTATTTTGAAATGACATTGGGAAATAGGTAATTAGAAATCAATAAAACAGTGCAAAGGTTAATGTGGCTCAAAATGTAGAAACGAGTTAAGTTTGACAAGTAGTATATGGTACTGTAGAAGATCTGTTCAGATACTCTATAACATTTGCTATTTTATTGCAATCAACGATTTATGAGTAAAAGCTGTTTGTGATTCATTATTGTAAGTAAAAATAATTATTGTGAGACCAAAGCATAGCATATTATTAGTTGAAGATGAAGAGGAGCCGGCAGAGATGTTGGCAAATTTCCTGGAGATGAACGATTATGAGGTGCTCGTAGCCCATGAAGGTAATCGGGCACTGGAACTAATTGAGGAACATGCCGGGGAAATACATCTGGCGATTCTGGATATTATGGTTCCTAATGTGGACGGCAAGGAGATTTGCAAGCACATACGTAGTCATCCTGTACTGAATGATATCCCCGTAATATTTTTAACGGCTAAAGATGAAGAGCAGGATGAGATTGAGGGATTGGAGCTTGGAGCCGATGATTACATCCCCAAACCCGCCAGCCTTCCGTTAGTTAAGGCGCATGTGGAGTCGCTTCTTCGCCGCCAAAACCCCCAAAATGCCAACTGGCTGCAGTACGGCGATACCTATTTGGATACTGATGCTAAGGAGTTGTATGTAGATAATGAAAAAATAGAGCTAACGTCAACGGAGTACACGCTGATCGAGCTCTTTTACAAGAATCCCAAACGTGTGTATACGCGACAGGAAATTTTGGAATATATCACCGAAGATGACCGATACGTGTTTGACCGGACGGTTGATGTACATGTAAAAAACCTGCGGCTGAAGATGGGAGATGCCGGTGAAGTGATTAAAACGTATCGCGGTATCGGTTACGGCCTGAACCGTGAAATAGTGAAAGTATAATCATTTAAGAATCTGAAATTACAGCTTTCAAAAATGATTTTATAATAATGAGTGTTATAAAATAATCAGTTTCATCTCTGACATGAAGATCCGTTCGAAACTTGCGTGGACTTTTATTCTACTATTGATTTTTGGGATTACCTCCATCAGTAGCTATTCTATTGTTTTTATCAGGGATTATCTTCTCGAAGAAGGACGTACAGAAATGGAGCGCGATACGCGTTGGCTGGCCGTTACAGCATCCGGTTTAGGGGATGACAGCAAATTTGAAAAACGGTTGCGTGAGACTGCGCGCACCTCCGGTTACCAGCTGGCGGTGTATGATTCAAGCGGACAAAAACTGAATACTTTTGCCAGCAGTGACACGCTAATTCCCATGCCCCAAAGATTGACGGCAGGTATTATGGAGAGTGTAAAAGCCCGTAATAACTTGCCATTGCTTCCGGAAAATCCGGGTTCAGAAGTGTTGACAAGTTATGTGGCATTGGATCAACCTGTGGCTGGAGCAAAATATTTGCAAGCTGCACAATTTAAGGATGAAATTTACGAGCCTATCAAAACTATCCGATGGATTATCTATTACGGGATGTTTATTTCAATCGGATTGGTGGTGATCGTGAGTATTTGGATTGCCCGTTATGTGACAAAGCCCATTACACAGATAAAAGACGCTGCCCAGGATATTGCTGATGGGGACGTGGAGAGGGAAATCGATATTAGTCGAAGTGATGAGTTCGGAACGCTTGCCACCTCGCTTAATCAAATGGCTTCTAAGTTGCGGGCTGATACTGAACAAATTAAGCAGTTTGCCGAGAAGCAGCGTCAGTTTTTTGCGGATATCACCCACGAAATTCGCAATCCCTTGCACACTATTTCCGGCGCGCTTGACATGCTGGAACTTGAAAAGCTGTCAGAAGAGAAGAAGGATAAATATATCACTACGGCAAAGAAACAGACCGAACGGATTTCACATCTTTTTAAAGATTTAAAAATCCTTCAGCGATACGATTCTGATGAGTATTTTGTGGAAAGGCAGGAATTTGATTTGGCTGATATTGCAAGCCATATGGAGGATTGGTATAGCGATATAGCCAAAGAAAAGGGGCTGAAATTAAATATTGAACAGCATTCCTGTAACGTTATTGGGGATCCTGGAAAAATTGAGCAGGTGATGGATAACTTAATCTCAAACGCGTTGAAATATACGAATGAGGGATCTGTGGATGTAACCTATGCAGCCGAAGATTCTGAAGTTACGGTTGCCATAGAAGATACCGGAATCGGAATATCGGACGAGCATTTGGATCGCTTGTTTGATCGGTTTTATCGCACTGATAAAGCTCGATCTCGCGATAAGGGAGGAACCGGACTTGGTTTAGCGGTTGTAAAGAGCATTTTAAAAGGCCACGGTTCTGATATCCACGTAGAAAGTGAAGTCGGTGAAGGAACGCGTTTCTGGTTTACACTGCCCAAAGGGTAAGTGTGGATTTTATTCCTTCAGTTAGACTCATTCTAAATAGAATTAGCCAGCCCTTCTTCAAATTTCCTTCACAAAGAATGACTTTCTTCACCATGATGACTGAGGACTATAGTTAGTTGAACTCTTAAATGTAAAATCAGCCTAAACGGGTTTGAAATAGAAAATTATTTTATGGCAGAAGAAGAGAAACGGATTGGTGTAGTGTTGATGAATCTCGGCGGTCCTACAGCTGATTATGCTGTCCGCCCCTTTTTGTACAACCTTTTCCGGGACGAGGATATTATAAAGTTAGGGGGAGGAAAAGTTCAGGATTTATTTGCAAAAATAATTTCAAAATTTCGAGCGCCAAGTGTGCAGGAAGATTATGAAGAGATCAACGGATGTCCCAAAGGGTGCTTGGGTAATAAGCACTGCTTGAATCGAAAGAAAGGTATTACCTCTACCTGCTGTTCGCCCATTAATAGTTTGACCGAAAAGCAGCGTCGCGGGCTTGAGAAATATCTCAAAAATATTACGCCTGACGATCAGTTTGTGAAAGTCTATACTTGCATGCGTTATTGGCTGCCGTTTGCTGAAACTACGCTCGAAGATATGAAAGAAGATGGTATCACGCATGCGGTAATAGTCCCTCTCTATCCACAATTTTCGTGGACGACTACCGGGAGCAGTTATCGTGATTGGGAAACTAAGCGCGATAAGAAATTTGGCGATGAGACCCCTTGGAAAGAGTTTCACGTTAAAAATTATCACCTTGATGAAAAGTATCTCTCGGCGATGAACGATCGCATTGATGAGGCACTGGCCGAGATGGATGAAGAAACGCGCAACAAGACACACTTTATTTTTAGTGCCCACGGTACACCAAAGCTCGAGGTACGAAGCGGTGATCCTTATACAACGGAGATTAATCAGACGATGGAAGCTATTATGGAGATGCGCGGATACGACCACGATTATTGGTTGGGATACCAATCGAAAGTTGGTCCGCAAAAGTGGACCCAGCCCAATACCGCCGAGTTAGTTGAGCGTCATATCGAGTATGGAATTAAGAATTTCCTCATGATTCCGATTGCTTTTGTGACCGATCATGTGGAAACGCTGTATGAGTTAGGCGTTGAACTGGTTGAGGATCTCGAGGAGGAAGGTTACGAATTTGAAAACCTAAAAGTGATGGAAGGGATTAATGATCATCCCAAATATATTGAAGCTTTGGCCGACCAGGTTTTGGATAAGCTGGATCACGAAGTCGATGTTGAACAGGAAGAACAAACATCTCAAAAAGTTTCTGCGTAAATAGATGTCAGAACAACCTCAAATAACTGATTTTTGTGCTGTTGGCGTCAACCACTGGGAGGCGACTATTGATATACGTGAGCGGTTTAGCTTAAAGAAATCCCAGAAAAAAAAGTTATTGGAAGGAGCTAAACGTGAAGGAATTCATAGCCTGTTTGTTGTATCGACCTGTAATCGGACAGAGATTTTTGCACAGGATGTTACCCCCCAAGAGCTTATTCGTCTTTTGGTGACTTATTCCAATGCTTCTCTGGATGAATTTCACAATTATGGATTTGAAAAGGAGGGTCAACAGGCCGTAGAACACCTATTTCAGGTTACGGTGGGACTCGATTCTCAGATACTTGGAGATCTTCAGGTCGTAAAGCAAGTGAAAGAAGGATATGAGCTGGCCAGCGATATGGATGCCGTGGACGGTGAGCTCCACCGGCTAATGCAGCATGTTTTTCGGGCCCACAAACGTTCGCGCAACGAAACATCGCTCGGAGAAGGGGCAGCAACTACCGCTTATGCTGCGGTAAAGTTTGCGGTAAAGACCTTCGACAATTTAAAAGATAAAAATATCTTGCTGGTAGGAACTGGTAAGATTGGGAAAGTAACATGTAAGAATTTGATTAATCTTGGAGCCAGGAAGCTCACACTTATTAACCGAACGCGAGAGCGCGCCGAGTTTGTGGCAGATAAGTTTGATCTTCAGGTAGCAGATATGGAGCAGTTGCCCGAGGAAATTGCCGAGGCTGATCTTATTATCGTAGCAACAGGAGCTAAAGAACCGGTTATTACGCTGGATGATATGAAGCCTTCACTGCTCGATCCTCAATTTAAAGTAATGGTAGATCTGTCCGTTCCCCGTAATATCGATCCGGAAATCGGAGAGATGGAATTTGTAGATCTGGCGAACATGGACTTTCTGACGGATGTGACCGACGAGGCCTATCGAAAGCGCGAAGAGAATATTCCACTGGTCAAAAAGATTATCAACGATGAGCTGACTGACTATAAAAACTGGCTCAGCAAACAGAAGGTGGTACCTACCATTAAGGCGTTGACGAATAAATTTGATTCTATCCGTGAAGACGAGTACGAGTTTTTTAAAAATAAAATTTCGGAGACCGATAAAGAAAAAGTGGAAAATCTAACTCGTCGCATCGTGAATAAAATAGCCGCCTATTCTATTGAGCATTTGCGTGATCATCATGAGTCGGAGCAAGTGACTAAAGTGGTGAATGATATGTTTAAACTCGAAACCAAGGCCAGAGATGAGTAACAAAACGATTCGTATTGGGACGCGTGACAGTCAGTTAGCTACGTGGCAGGCGGAACAGGTTGCCCGGGAATTGCAAAAGCTCGGCCATAAAACCGAGCTTATTTTTGTTAAGTCAGAGGGCGACATGGATCTTACAACACCGTTGACGGAGATGGGGGGCAAAGGGGTCTTTACGAAGGCGCTCGACGATGCACAGCTTAATGATAAAATCGACATTGCAGTTCACTCATTTAAAGATCTGCCTACCGAGAATCCCCTTCCATTAAAAGTGGCGGCTATGATGGAGCGTGCTGATCCTCGTGATTCGCTGGTTGCTCCCGACGGCACCGACTTTTTAGATGATCCCGATTACAAAGCGACTATTGCTACCAGCAGCAATCGGCGTCGTGCGCAGTGGCTGCATCGCTATCCTAATCATGAGATTGTTAATATCCGTGGAAACGTAAATACCCGTCTCGAAAAAGTAGAGAAAAATGATTGGGATGGGGCCATTTTTGCAGCGGCCGGATTGGAACGTATCGATTTGGGTCATCATATAAGCGAATATTTGGATTGGATGGTTTCGGCAGCAGCCCAGGGCGCAATGGCCGTGATGATTCGTGAGGATGACAGCGAGATGGAAGAGATTGTATCGCAGCTGAATCACGATGAAACAGCACTTTGTACGATGATTGAGCGTGATTTTCTGCACGATATGGAGGCGGGCTGCAGCGCCCCCGTTGGAGCCTATGCTTTTATTGAAGATGAACAAGTTCATTTTAAGGCCGTTGCCCTGACTCTTGATGGTGGTGAGCGGTATGACTTTGAGGAAAGGGTATCGGTTGGGGAGGCCGGTGAACTTGGTCACTCTGCAGCACAATCTCTATTGAGTGAAGGCGCAATAAAAGTTATTGAACAAATGAAGTCGGACCATGGATAAGTCAGATTACGGCTGTTGAAATTGATAAATCAGCGAAATTAGAAGTTTGGTGTCATGCTGAATTTATTTCAGCATCTGTTAAATAGGAATGTGAATAGATCCTGAAACAAGTTCAGGATGACATGTTAATCAGCGATCAATGAGACAAGACAAACGAAATATTTTAGTAACGCGACCTTTATCTGCACAGCAGTTTGAATATGCCCGTATTTTGGGATTAGAACCTATTATTGAGCCATCTCTACAGTTCAACTTTCCCGACTACTGGGATAGCGTGCTTAAAGTGATTAATGAGAATCTTAAATCGGATTGGGTTTTTACCAGTGCCAATGGTGTAAAAGCACTGGAAGAACTGATGAACGCCGGATTACGAGTTCGACCTGAAGTGCAGCTTTTTGCAGTGGGAGCGAAAACGCGTGATGCCTTGCAGGATTTAGGACTTGATGCTAAGATTCCAAGAAAACAGGATGGAAAGCATCTGGCCGAGTTAATTATTCAAGAAGGGAAAATTAATTCGGTTATTTATTTTCATGGTAATTTAAGTCGGGATGAACTGACCGACCGATTGCAAGATGATGGTATTGAGGTGATTGAGCTGGAGGTGTATGAAACTATTATTAATTCGGTTGAAATGCCTAATAAATCGGTGAGTGGAATTCTGTTTTATAGCCCCAGTGCGGTAGAAGGTTTTGCTCGTGGCACGGGGTTTGAAGAGGAATTACCGCCCCTTTTTGCGATTGGCCCTACTACGGCCGGTGCACTTAAAGAGCATACCGATCAGCATATAGAAATTGCCAAGCAACCCGATACCGAGGTGCTTTTACGCACCACTGCCGATTATATTTTTAATAAGATTGAAAGTTCCCCTTCGAATGAGGAATAGAGGGGGGATGACCTGAAAGGATTCAATTCTTTTAATCATTATATATTTTATGAGCAACAATTTTCCAGAATTAAAAAACGATTTACTACTCCGAACACTTCGCGGCGAAGAAGTCGAGCGTCCGCCGGTATGGATGATGCGTCAGGCTGGACGTTATTTGCCCCAGTATATGAAGCTTCGTAAAAAGTATACCTTTTTCGAGCGCGTTGAAACGCCCGAACTGGCTTGCGAAATTACCATCCAGCCTATTGACGAACTGGAGCCTGATGCAGCTATTATTTTTTCGGATATTTTGACAATTCCGCAAGCGTTGGGCATTGATGTGGATCTGGTAAAAGGCAAGGGACCGGTGATGGATAATCCCATTCGAAGTGTGGATGATGCCTTTTCAATTTTGGCTGAGGATATTCCTGAGAAACTTAATCATGTAATGGAGGCGATTACATTAACGCGCAAAGAGCTTAACGGGCGCGTGCCGCTGATCGGTTTTGCAGGGGCACCGTGGACGCTCTTTTGCTACATGGTGCAGGGCGAAGGCTCCAAGAATTTTGCTAAGGCGAAGGCGTTTATGTATCAGCATCCTGATGCGGCCAAGCACGTAATGAAAGAACTGACAAAGGCAACGATTGATTATTTGAAAGCCCAGATCGAGGCGGGTGCCCAAGTCGTACAGCTGTTCGATTCATGGTCGGGATTGCTAAGCCCTGAAGATTTTAACGAGTGGGCTATGCCGTACCTGATGGAAATTTGTGATGCTATTGATGAGGTACCGGTAATTCTGTTTGCCAAAGGCAGCTGGTATGCACTGGAACGACTTAGCTTTAAAAGTAATGCTTCGGCACTGGGACTTGATTGGACAATCACTCCCGAATACGGACGTGATGCTACGCGTGGAGATGTTGTTCTGCAGGGCAATTTTGATCCCTCAAAACTAATGATGCCACGAGACGAAATTACGCGACAGACGAAGCGAATGATCGACCGTTTTGGTGCACAGAAATATATTGCGAATCTGGGACACGGAATTTTGCCAAATATCCCTGTAGATAACGCCCGTGCTTTTGTTGATACTGTTAAGGAGTATTCAGCCACAGATTAACATGGCTTGAAGTAAATTAGTGTCCCCCTTTGAAGGGGATTAAGGGGAATGACAGAAGTCAACTATCAAAATATGTCAACTGAATACGACAATTACGGTTATAACAAAGACTTGAAAGAGTTTGCTCGTAAACTCCGAAAAGACTCAACGAAAGCTGAAATAAGGCTTTGGTCTGAAGTGTTAAGAGCGGGTAAAATGAAAGGGTATACCTTTCTTCGTCAGCGGCCGGTGCTGAATTATATCGCTGATTTTATGTGTAAAGATCTCCAGCTTGTGATCGAAGTTGATGGATACTCACACGAGAATGAACGAAAGTGGTATGAGGATAAAGAGCGACAAAAAGAACTTGAAGAAAAAGGGTTTACAGTATTGCGATTTTCTGATGAGGAAGTTATGAATGACATTAGAAATGTAGAGCGATCTATTAAAGGATGGATAGAAAATCATCCCCCTGCGCCCCCTTCGAAGGGGGACTCTGATAAGTTATCTATTAAAAATCGATTTGAGGCCTACATCCAAAATTTACAGGATGAGATTTGTGATAGATTGGAACAGATCGACGAGAAGGCTAAATTTCGCCACGATGATTGGGACCGCGAGGGCGGAGGCGGTGGACATACCCGCGTAATCGAAAAAGGGGATGTTTTTGAAAAAGGGGGCGTCAATATATCCAGCGTGCACGGAGAGCTGCCCGAATTGATTCGCAAGCGATTTGAAGTTGATCAGGGTTGGTTTTGGGCCGGTGGACTCTCACTCGTGCTCCATCCGCAAAGCCCGATGATTCCGACCGTTCATGCCAACTATCGTTATTTTGAGCTTTATGATGATGCCGACATGAACGAAGTGCGCGACCAATGGTTCGGCGGTGGCGCGGATTTGACGCCTTATTATTTGTGGGATGAAGATGCGGTTCATTTTCATCAAGTGCTGAAAGGCGCCTGTGATAAACATGGCACGGAACTGTATCCCTGTTTTAAAAAAGAATGCGACGAGTATTTTTATAATGATCACCGGTCGGAAGGACGCGGAATCGGTGGACTGTTTTTTGACTATCTGCGTCCCAATGAAGAGCGTTCGGCTGAGAATTGGTACGATTTTACAACTGAAGTAGGGGATGCGTTTTTAGAAAGTTATGTTCCGATTGTTGAGCGGCGAAAAGATGAATCATATACTGATCGCCAGCGATATTTTCAGGAGATTCGGCGCGGTCGTTACGTTGAGTTTAATTTAATTCATGATCGTGGTACATTATTTGGCCTGAAAACTGAAGGCAGAACGGAGTCAATTTTGATGAGTCTGCCGCCGCGCGTCCGGTGGGATTACGATTTTAATATCGAAGAAGGAAGCCGTGAGGCGTATCTTATTGATCGACTTAAAAACCCTATTGACTGGATTAAATACGGAAAGGAGAATAAAATTTTAAACTAAATGTCATCTCGAACGGAGTGAGATCTTTGTTTAAAAACATAGATTTCTCACCCGATTATGTCGGGATCGAAATGACAATTAATGATTTGAAGCTATTTTATGACACACGGACAATTTCCATATATACGCGGACGACGATTACGAAATTCGGCAGCTTTGCGCAATATGGTGGCCGAGCACAATCTGAAACCGGCTGACTTTATTGCCCCCGTTTTTGTAATGGAGGGTGAAAACGAAAAGGTCGAAATTCCATCCATGCCGGACTATTACCGTTACACGTTGGATCTGCTGATGGATGAAATCCAAGAGTTAAAAGACGTTGGCATCCGATCAGTTTTGGTATTTGCCAAAGTGCCTGACGAGCTCAAAGATAATAAGGGCACCGAAGCGCTCAATCCCGATGGACTAATGCAGCGAGCCGTACGGGCAATTAAAGAAGAGTTCCCTGAAATGTTAGTAATGACCGATATTGCAATGGATCCATATTCGAGTTATGGTCATGACGGCATTGTCGAGGATGGAGAGATTTTGAATGATGAATCTGTTGAAGTGCTGTCAAAAATGGCTGTAAGTCATGCTGAGGCCGGCGTCGACATGGTGGCTCCGTCGGATATGATGGACGGTCGTATTGGGGCCATGCGCGAAGCGTTGGATGAAGAAGATTTTGAGCACACCGGTATCATGGCGTACAGCGCGAAATACGCTTCCAGTTACTATGGGCCGTTTCGTGATGCGCTGGATTCAGCGCCAGGATTCGGAGATAAAAAAACGTACCAGATGGACCCTGCTAACGTTCAGGAGGCTATTAAAGAGGCGAAGCTTGACGAACAGGAAGGGGCCGATATTGTGATGGTGAAGCCCGGATTGCCGTATATGGATGTTATTAGAGCCGTCAAAGAGAACGTCTCGGTGCCGGTCTCGGTCTATAATGTTTCCGGAGAATACGCTATGTTAAAGGCTGCTGCCGAGAAGGGATGGTTGAATGAAGAAGAGGCCATGATGGAGGCACTGGTCGGATTTAAGCGTGCCGGTGCGGATCTGATTGCTACCTATTTTGCGAAGGCAGCATCGAAGGTATTAAACAATACAAAATAGTCACCTCGACTGTGAGGGAGATATCTATGTTTTCTATGATTAAAACAAAGATTTCTCACCCGACCATGTTGGAATCGAAATGACATAGAATTTATTTGAGGATTTATGTTAGAAAAGAGTAAAAAATTATTTGAACGAGCACAGAAATTTATTCCCGGTGGTGTAAATTCTCCTGCCCGGGCATTTAAATCAGTTGGTGGGACACCCGTATTTTTGGAAAAGGCCAAAGGTTCCATCCTTACTGATGTAGATGGTAAAGAATATATCGACTATGTAGGTTCGTGGGGACCGATGATTCTGGGTCATGCCTATGAGCCGGTGATCAAAGCCGTTAAAGAAACGGCTGCAAAATCGACTTCTTTTGGTGCACCGACTGAGATCGAAGTTAAAATGGCTGAACTGGTGAAACAGATGGTGCCGGGCGTGGATAAAATCCGCATGGCAAATTCCGGAACGGAAGCGTGCATGAGTGCTATTCGTGTGGCTCGCGGCTATACCGGACGAGATAAAATCATCAAATTTGAAGGCAATTATCATGGCCACGGAGATTCGTTTCTAATCAACGCAGGAAGCGGAGCACTTACGTTGGGTCAGCCCAGCAGTCCCGGTGTAACAGAGGGAACAGCAAAAGATACATTGACAGCCAATTTCAATGACTTGAATTCCGTCAAGAAGCTGCTCAATGAATATGAGGGAGAAGTTGCCGCTATTATTTTAGAACCTGTTGCCGGGAATATGGGCTGTATTCCCCCGAAAAAAGGATTTTTGTCCGGTCTTCGTGAGTTGTGTAATGCTCACAATGTAGTCCTTATTTTTGACGAGGTGATGACCGGTTTTCGAGTAGCAATGGGTGGAGCACAAGAGCGTTACGGTGTTACTGCTGATCTTGTGACCTATGGAAAGATTATCGGTGCAGGGTTACCGGTAGGGGCCTTTGGGGGCAAACGGGAAATTATGGATGTTGTTTCTCCGGTAGGTGATGTCTATCAGGCGGGAACACTTTCGGGCAATCCGCTGGCAATGGCCGCCGGTTATGCACTGCTTTCGGAGTTGCATCAGAATCCCATGCATTACGACGAGTTGGAAGAAAAGGCAGTAAAGCTGGCCACGGGGTTGAAAGATGTTTTAGAAGAACATGGGGTGCCTTTTGTACTTAATCAGGTCGGTTCCATGTTGAGTGTTTTCTTTACAGAGGAAGAAGAAGTTATTGATTTCGAAACAGCCAATACGACGGATCAGGCGTTATTTAAAGCATATTTCCATCAGATGTTGGAGAAGGGCATCTACTTGCCACCATCACCGTTCGAAGCTCTTTTCTTAGCTAATTCTCTTACAGAAGATCATCTTACAAAAACTATTGAAGCTGCTGACGAATCGATAAAAGTAGCCCTGGATAACGCATAATATGAGGGTCGTTGTGGGCAAATTTATTGAAAAAATGAAAAAAAGGTGGGGCGTTGATACGTTCGGCGGCTTACTTTTGATTCTGTTTATTTTCTCGATAACAGGATTATCAACGCTTTATGTGAGAAAACTGGTTTTTGACTGGATCGGTATTGGATCGGCAACTCCACTATGGTTAGAGATTATAGCGTGGGCGCTTATCGTATTCCCGGCCTATCAGCTTTTATTTCTACTGTTTGGTTTTATAATGGGACAGTTTGAATTTGTATGGAATTTTGAAAAGAAAAGCCTCAACAGGATTAAAAATCTTTTTACAAGCAATAAGTGAAAAGATTCCTAATCTTCATCTTCCATCTTTTCAAGCTTTTTCTGTTTCTTACGCGATAGGTCCTCCACCACTAAGTTGTACGAATCTTTAATCCATTCTTTGATAATCTCATCATCAAGTTTGCCTTTGGGAGCGATAGTATTCCAGTGTTTTTTATTCATGTGTTGACCGGGCTTTACGTCTTTGTAGAGGTCACGAAGCATGGCGGCCTTTACCGGATCGCATTTTAGATTTATACCGTCGAACTCCTCAACATCAGTGATAGCAAAAATTTTGCCCATTACTTTAAAGGCAAGGTTTTTCTCATCATCAAAAGGAAATTCCTCGGTTACACCGTTAAATGACAGGCAAAATTCTCTGAAGTCTTCTAAATTCATGTGTAATGATTGCTTAGTAAAGAGTTGTTTTATAAAAAACGCCTACAGTTTATGTATTACTCGATATAAAACTAAAAATTAGTTTCGGTTAATTTAGTATAACTGTGCGTCTATTTGTGATAGATGATAGTCTCAATATAAATGAGACGTTTTTTAATAATTAGTCTTAAAATATAATAATGATTGGGAACTGCAAGTGTTTTTTGAGAGTCTGTGATAGTTGGTATGGAATTCTTATAGGTTTTGCCAACTTGCAAGGGCCAGTAATATCCAGGCCACAATAAAGCATAAGCCTCCAATTGGGGTTATGGCTCCTATCCAGCGAATGCCGCTTATAGAAAGAATATATAGGCTTCCCGAAAATATGATGATTCCGGCAAGCATCAACCAGCCAGACCATTGCAGAAATGAGGAATTTGGTATTAGTTGCGCTACAAGGCCAACAACTAACAATCCAATAGCGTGATAAAAGTGATATTTGATGCCGGTCTCAAAAATATCCAGCATTTCATCAGTAAGTATTTCTTTTAAACCATGGGCGCCAAAAGCACCTAATCCCACAGCAAGAGCCATAGCAATTGAACCAATAATCAAAAATAGTTTCTGCATAGATAGTCTAAAGTTTTTATCTGGACTCCATCTGATCAATATTCTTTATAATGAATACTGATTGATATTTTTTGACTGGCTCTATATAAAAATGGTAGATGAAGCTGTTATGAAGGTATCTGTTTCTCTACCTCAGATAGAGGAGAATATCTATGGGCTAAAAAGAAGGCTAAATATCAGCTTATCCCTCAAAATCCACTTCTTTATGAGTACCATCGCAAAAAGGTTTGCCGGATGACTGCCCGCAACGGCATAGGGCCACATTTTTAGAACTGTTAACAGCTTCGTTTGCTATAGAATGTACGCGATAAGTGCCCTCAAGCAAAATCGGTCCGTCATCCATCAATTTTAAAATCAGTTTATTTTGGGATGGATCTCCGTCTTTGGTAGGATGCAGTTTAGCCTTATCAAATGAGGCCGGGGCTTCAAAGTTAACGTCCTCGTGTGTATCATCACAAAGGGGCTTGTTTTCAGATGCGCCACAGCGACAAATGGCGACCCTTGTATCTTCGAGTAGTGTTTCTCCCTCCGCATTTTGAATCTCGATATCGCCTCTCAGGTACAATGGCCCGTCGGGAACAATAGTAATTGTATTCTCTCGTGCAGGAAGCTCCTCTTCATCGTCTTTATAATGCAAGGCCCCAGTAGGACAGTGGTGCACAGCCTCTTTTACTTTTTCGGCAGAAGCTTCTTCGGGGGTAACCCAGGGCTTGTCATCCGGATTAAAAACCGAAGGTAAATTCTTGACGCATTCCGCAGAATTGATGCACCGTTTACTATCAAACTCTACTGTAATATCGTTTGATTCGTAACTATGTAACTTCTTTTCCATAACACCTAAATCCTTGATTCATTTTGTACATAAGATATATGATTTGAGTAGATCGTCAAACGGATAAAAAGATTTATATATTACAGTGTTTATAAGAAGTGTAATTCCCAAAGTAATTATACATGGATCTACATAGAAAAGTTCGGTATGGAATGGTGGGCGGGGGTCCGGGAAGTTTTATTGGCAAAGTGCATCGGATGGCCGCTAATTTGGATGGGTTGATGGAGCTCACGGCAGGAGCCTTTTCTTCAGATCCCAGGAAATCGAAGAAAATGGGCCGGGAGCTCGGTATCGCCAATGAACGAGTATATGGATCCTATCAGCAGATGGCCCGAAGAGAAGCTTCGTTACCTGAAGACGAGCGTATCGATGTTGTGAGTGTTACCGTGCCGAATAATCTGCATTATGATGTGTGTAAGGTATTTATCGAGGCGGGTATTCATGTGATCTGTGATAAGCCAATGACGAATACCATTGAAGAAGCTGAAAAGCTCTGTCGATTAGTGGATGAACACGATACAATATTCGCACTTACCCATAACTATTCCGGTTACCCGATGGTGAAGGAGGCAAGAGCTTTGGTGGAGAACGGGAAGCTGGGAACACTACGGAAGGTCGTCGTGGAATATCCCCAGGGATGGTTGTCTGGTTCGGTAGAGGATGATGATATTTGGCGGTTAGATCCCAATGTGGCGGGAGTATCTTCGGCTGTAGCTGATATTGGAACCCATGCTGAGCATTTGGTGCGCTATATTACAGGGGCCACACTCAAAGAATTATTTGCGGACATTCACACATTTGGCGAAGGGCGTGAGCTTGAAGATGATGCCAGTATTTTGGTGCATTATGAAGATGGATTGCGTGGAATTCTGTATGTATCTCAGGTTGCCATAGGAGAAGAGAATGCCTTAAAAATTCGATTATATGGGGATGAGGCAGCCCTCGAATGGAGACAAGAAAACCCCAATTATTTACGATTGAAATATCCTGATAAGCCGGAGGAAATTTATAAAAGGGGAAACGATTATCTTTCGGATGCGGCAAGTTATAATAATCGTGTTCCGGCAGGACATCCCGAAGGCTTTATAGAGGCGTTTGCCAATGTCTATTCTAATGTGGCCGAGGTAATTACAGCTCGGCGGTCAGGAGATGCCCCGAATGAGTTAGCGCTGGACTTTCCTACCGTGGAAGATGGGGCACGCGGCGTGCATTTTATCCATAAAGCAATAGAAAGCGGTAAGAAGGCAAAGTGGATTGCAATGGATTATAACCCACCGGGTTCGAACGCTAAAAATCCATAGGATTGGGATGGCTGAATTTATAATTGAGCATCATCTTGAGTTTTCGGTTTGAAACAATTTTGTACTCTTTACTTTCGTCATCCTGAAAAGTAGGGGGTTCCAGACCCATCGCTTTGGCCACCGCGGGGTAGTACATTTTTTTAGGTGGATGTCCGTCGGAAACACCGTTGAACGTTTGGTCGGTTATATTTTCTTCAATTACCTTTTGGATAATATTAATACAATCTTTCTGGTGGATGAGGTTTACCGGAGCATTACCTTTGGATATATTTTTTCGTCCGGCCAGGTATTTTACAGGATGGCGGTCATGACCGTATAACCCTCCAAATCGGATAACTGTAGTCTCAAATTCCGACTCCTTTCGAAGCATTTTTTCAGCTTCTAAAAGAGCATTTCCAGAAGCACGGGATGCTTTTCCCTTTTCAGTATCTTCTTCGCTTACAATTCCTCCATTTTCCGGATATACGGATGTTGAGCTGATGAACACCACAAATTTTATGGATGAATTGGTAAGTTGATCAATAACTGCTTGTATCTGCTGTTGATGAAATTCTTTGACATTATCTTTGCTTCGACCGGGTGGAATGTTGAGAACGAGCACATCGGCATCCCAAAAATCATCGCAATTTTCGCAGTGTAAGTCCGGTGTTAACTTAAGTAGAGAGGGTTGTATTTCTTTTCCTTTAAGTAGTTGGAGTTTTTCTTTGCTGGTTGTTGATCCTTTAATCTGATGCCCTTCATCGCGGAGCCGTTCGGCTAAAGGCAGGCCAAGCCAACCGCAGCCCAAAATACTGATTTTCATAGTTATGTGTTTGCCTAAAAAGAAATTTGGTTTAATATCTAAAAAGGAAAACCCAATATCATTGTGGAACACAATATGGGTTTTGGAATTAAACAATAAGTGTGAAGTTATTTAACGAAATGCTAAATAAACTATTCTGTCATGAAGCAATTAACAACTTATTTATTGGTAGCTTTTTTTAGTGTAGGAGTTGTTGGATGCACCGAAAAGTCGGAGCAAGAAACACAACAGGCCAAAGAGGAGGTCAAAGAAACGGTACAATCTGCTCAAAAGGAAGTTGAGGTTAAAAAGCAGGAGTTTCTCAATAATGTTGAGGAGCAAGTTGCTGAAATGGAAGATGAAATGGAGGAGTTGAAGCAGAAAATTGATGGAGAATCAGAAGAGAAAAAATCTGAGCTCCAAAAACAGTGGGAGAGCCTTAACGATAAAAAGGATAAGCTCGAAAATGATTTGGAAGAGTTAAGGGCCAAGGCCGATGAAAACTGGTATGACCTTAAAGAGAGCATAGACGATCAGCTTGATAGCGTTAAGGATTCATTCAACAATCTGAAAGAAGATCTTGGAATTGATTCCTAATATGATAAAAGTATTCTCGTTTGGTTGTTCCACTGCGGAACGAGTTGTCTTATTTTTTAAAATTAAAAAAGGCTCCCAACCTAAGGGTGGGAGCCTTTAATACTTGAATTTCATCCTGCAATGAAATTTATTTCAGGATCTATTTAACTCATTTTGGCTCGTTCCGTACGTCTCGTGCGGAACGTTCTTTATTTGGACTATTCTTCTTCCATATACGGATATGTCCAATCTTTGGCCGGGACCGTCGTTTCCTTAATAGATCGGACCGAAATCCAGCGCATCAGGTTGGCAGCACTACCGGCTTTGTCGTTGGTTCCGGATTTACGTGCTCCACCAAACGGTTGCTGGTTGACGATAGCTGCAGTCGGTTTATCGTTGATATAGAAGTTGCCGGCTGCCTGACGCAGGTAATCCGCCATCTTATTGAGGGCGAAACGCTCCTGAGCAAAAATAGCGCCCGTCAATGCATATGGTGAGGTATTATCACACAGCTCAAGCGTTTCGTCGAATTTGTCATCTTCATAGACATAAACCGTAAGCACCGGACCAAAGATCTCCTCTTCCATGGTCTTGAACTTTGGATCATGTGCCTGAACCAATGTCGGTTCTATGAAGTATCCTTCTGAATCGTCATAGCTACCACCATACACAATCTCAGCGTCATCGGACTCTTTGACATAATCGATGTATGAGGTAATGTTATCAAATGCTTTTTGATCAATTACGGCCCCCATGAAGTTGGTGAAGTCTTCTACGTCGCCATACTTCACATCCTTGACTTCGTCGAGAAATTTCTCGCGGAACTCCGGCCAGATTGATTCCGGCAGATACATCCGCGAAGCCGCTGAGCATTTTTGTCCCTGATATTCATATGCAGCACGAATAGCTGCAATAACAACAGCATCGACATCAGCAGATTCGTGAGCAAAAATGAAATCCTTACCGCCTGTTTCGCCTACAATGCGTGGGTAGGTATTGTAATGCTCAATATTTTCGGCAATGCTTTTCCACAAGTGCTGGAAGGTTGCAGTAGATCCCGTAAAGTGTAATCCTGATAGGTGTTCGCTTTTCAGGACTGGATCACCAACATCAGGACCGTTGCCCGGCAAGAAGTTAATCACACCATCGGGCATGCCGGCCTCTTTCAATACTTTCATGATAAAGTAGCTGGAATAAATAGAGGATAGCGCCGGCTTCCAGAGTGATACATTTCCACATAGCGCAGGAGCAAGGGGCAAATTCCCTGCAATAGCGGTAAAGTTGAAGGGTGTAACAGCAAAGACAAAGCCTTCAAGCGGACGGTATTCCATCTGGTTCCACATGCCGTCCGGTGAGTAGGGCTGATCTTTATAGATCTCTTGCAGGTAATAAGCGTTAAAGCGCAAGAAGTCAGCAAACTCTCCCACAGCTTCAATTTCTGATTGGTGGGGGGTCTTTGATTGTCCCAGCATGGTAGAAGCATTCATCGTGTAGCGATAGGGACCGGTGATGAGATCTGCAGCTTTAAGGTAGATTGCGGCACGATCTTGCCATGGCATATCGGCCCATTTTTTACGAGCTTCAAGAGCTGTTTCAATAGCCATCTCCACTTCATCTTCACCGCAGAGGTGAACGGTTCCCAGCTTGTGGCTGTGATTGTGGGGCATGACCACATCTTGCTGGCGATCCGTCTTCACTTCTTTACCGCCAATGATGGCAGGTATTTCAATCTCTTTATTTTTTAATCGATCCAGTTCTTTGTGGAGTTCTTCGCGTTCGGGAGTACCTGGAGCATACGAGTTGTAGGACTCATTTTCCGGTTCCCGAATTTCAAAAAATGCATTAGCCATAATAATAGGTTGCTTTTATTTCGGATTTTCTTAGAAAATAATACTTGCTAATTTCGTGTATGAAGGTACTAAATTTTTAACAGAATTGGAGTTTTTGGGCTCCGAGGAAATTTACTGTCCTTTCAAAAACGTTTGTATCTTTTTTGCCGTTTCAAATCCGCATAATATGCAGTTGGGTACGGATACACCGCCCCGAAAATTACCTTCGATAAATAGATCTTTTTGTTGATCTTCAGCTCTATTCATATAGTTAAGGAATCGATCATACCCCATCTCATATTGTGGAATCGTTTTGGGCCAAAAGCGGAAATGGGAAAATACCGGCTCTCCAGTAATATCCAGCAGTTCACTAATCTCAGATAATACGATTTTTTGCAATTCTTGCTTGTTTTTTTCCGCAAGTTGCGGATTCCTCGCGCCGCCGATAAAACAAGTAAGCAGATGATGATTTTTAGGAGCACGACCGGGAAATAGAGATGAGGAGAACAGTACTCCCAATGTCTTTCGGTCTTCGGCTTCAGGAACGAGCATTCCAAATCCATCAAGCGGATGGCGAATTTGCTTATCAGTAAATCCTAATGCTATGACACTGAGTGGAGCATAGGGTAGATCGTTTAGTGGCTTAAATAGAGAATCTTCAAAAATAGTGGAGAGTGAGTATGCCGGAAGGGTTGATAAAATAATATCGTGTTCATCAGTAAAAGTATCGTTTTTTTGCTGCCCTTTGACAATCCACTTTTCATCATGTTTAACAACAGATTGTATTTCTGTTTCGGTCTGTACAGCCTTGCCCAGATCATCAGCTATTGCCAGTGGTAACTGTTGATTTCCCTTTTCAAAAGAAAGTAATGCCCGTTTGGGGGAATTGCTGCTGCGATCACGTTTGAACATCCCCTTTAACAAACTGCCGTGTTGTTGTTCCATATCCCATAGCGATTCAAAAGTATGCTTGACAGATAGTTTTTTGGGATCGCCTGCATAGATTCCGGATACAAAGGGATTTACGGCATAATCTAACGGCTCTTTTCCAAGACGACGAGTAATAAAATCAGCAATGGATTCATCCTCCTTATTTGATTGAGGAATAAAAGGCTCTTTCAGTAATTGCAATTTTGCTCCGGCAGAAAAGAGATCGGTAGTCAAAAAACTTCCCAACGACATAGGGAGGGGCGTTGGTTGGCCATCTTTGACAATGAATCTCTTCTTGGCCGTTTTCCCGGCTTCAATGCTTTTATCTATGAGGTCAAGGTCCTCAAGCAAATCCCAAACCTTCTGGGATTTAATCATTAGCGTGTTGGGGCCTTCTTCAACCACCCAGCTGTTTTTCCGAAAAGTTTTAATAGCTCCACCCACTTGATTATCCTTCTCATAGACGGTGACAGCAATATTATTTTGGAATAATTTATAGGCTGCTGATAATCCCGAAATGCCTCCGCCAAGTATTCCTATCGATGGTTTATTATTGGTCATTGTACCATAAATTCAATACATTCTGCTTCTTAATTAGATTCAATCTAATTAAGAATTTTGTGTTAGGATAGAAGAAAAGAAATGATAGGTAATCAATATAAATGATAAGTGAAGATTGAGGATTTGTATATTATGAAAAATGTATTAAAAATATTAGCAGTGAGTGTTGCTGCTTTCTTTCTGAGTTCATGCGGACAGACGACCAGTGATCAGTTAGTGGTGTATTCTGGACGTAGTCAAGCGTTGGTAAGCCCACTTGTTGAGGATTTTAAAAAACAAACTGGTATCGATATTGAGGTGCGTTATGGCAATGATGCTGAACTTCTGGCTGTAATGAGCGAAGAAGGCGATCAAAGTCCAGCCGATGTTTATTGGGCGAATACAACGGGTGCACTTGCAAATGCTTCACAGAAGGGAATGTTGACGACCTTGCCCGACTCGTTGACTTCAAAACCTTCGGCCTATCAGTCAAAATCTGGTAAGTGGATTCCGGTGACTGTACGATTTCGCGTGCTGGCATATAATCCCACTGCTGTAGATACGGCAAATTTGCCTAATTCCATACTTGACTTGGCTAAGATGGAAGAGTTCAAGGATCGAGTTGGATGGACCCCCACCTATTCCAGCTTCTATGATTTTATTACGGCGCTGCGACTTACAGAAGGGGATGAGACAGCTAAAAACTGGCTGAATAATATGCAGGATCTGAATCCAAAAGCCTACAGTTCTAACACTCCTATGGTACAGGCAATTTTAGCTGGAGAGGTTGATTTAGGATTGACCAACCACTATTATGTTATTCAAACAAAACACGGCGGTAAGGAAGGATATTTCGAAGATCACGAGCATTATGGAGAGGAAGGTCCCAATCCCGATGCAAATATTGAAACCTACCACTTTGAGGAAGGCGATATTGGGAATCTTGCACTTGTAACTGGTGCTACTCAGCTTAAGACGGCTGATAATGGTGAGTTAGCACAGCAGTTTTTGAGTTTTCTGCTTTCGAAGCAGGCGCAAGAATATGCTGCTAAATCTGTAAATGAGTATCCGGTTATGGATAATGTTACCTTGCCAGACTATATGCTGGATGCTAAAAAGGCGACACAATTGAGTCCGGAGTACGATTATGAACAGCTACAACAGTTAGAGGGGACACTGAATCTACTTCGTGAAGTAGGGCTTATTTAGAGATCATTTTAGATTAAACATACTTAAGCCCTGTCAATTTTGGCAGGGCTTTTTTTATTTAATTAATTTATAAAAGCTTATATACGAGGATTAACTACATTGTTATAAATAGAGCCAAAGCTGAATTCGAGTCCGAAACGTACTTCATACGAAAAAGAAGTAAGCCGTTGACGAAGGTTAAGTAGCTGTTCCTCGTCGGTTATTTCTCCCGCAGATATGGAAAGTTGGTTATTGATCCAAGCATATTCGCCAGAGATATAAAATGAGAGTCCGCGAAAGATCCGAAAGTCAAGCTGGGCTTCTGTATCAAGTCGATTTTTGTTAAAATCATGAAGGTAGGCAGAGGCATTTATACTTGCTTCAAATTCACCCCAAGGCTGCGTAAATTCAATATCAGAACTCAGCTGTTGTCGCATTAGTTGTTCAGAATTTTTGCCATAAATTGTTACATCGTTGTAATCATAATAACCAGCAGTTAACCGGTACATAAATGTAATTTGGCGTTCGGTGAATTCACGGTAAGGAAAAATACTGTATTCCAAAGCAGGACTTCCTTCGATACGCAGATCATAATTGTTCCGGGTAGAATGACCTGCTCTTGTGGAAATACCCGCTGACCAATGGTCCCCAAGGCTTTTAACTAATAACAGATCGGCGCCGCGACTTTCTCTAATAAAGGTTCTGGACTCTTCGTCGTCCTCAAATGTTTGGCGTTCGTAATATTGGTCTATATCAAATTCGATTTTCCATTCCGGAGTTATTCGCTCAGCACTTATACGCCCTCTAATAGAAAACTCTTTCTCAGATTCTTCCCCTTCAATATCAGTGTCAGCCCTGATATTAAATACCCAGTAGTTCCAATTATCAGCTTCTGAATCAGACTGGGAACTCTCTTCTGTAGCGTTATAATTAATATTTAGATCATCAGCTATTGGTCGATCAATTAGATAGTAATAAAGGCCTCTTTTAATGTATCGGTTAAGTCCAACTCGCTCCTCATTTTGAGTATCTGATTCCGCAGAAAAATATATAAGGGTTCGATCCATTCCTTTAAACTCATTTCCACCAATAAATTTGAGGGTGTATTCTTCTCCACCACTACCAGTCCGCTGATTCGTTATCAGAAGATGAACATCTGCATCTTCTTGATTTCGCACATAGTTGACAAAATTAATTTCGTCTCGAACGTACCCTTCATCGCACGCCCGGCGGCAATCCAGATACACATTAATTGTTTTTGTAGAATCTTGTGCAAGTAACGTTTCTGGTGCAAGAAAGAGAAGTAACGCAAGTAGTGGATACAGATATGATTTCAGCATTATTCTTAAAATACTATCAGAGATATGATGAGTTCTATTTGTGTTGGAAAGTGAATTAAAGTA
Source organism: Fodinibius sp. AD559 (assembly GCF_052712805.1). Classification (NCBI taxonomy): domain Bacteria; kingdom Pseudomonadati; phylum Balneolota; class Balneolia; order Balneolales; family Balneolaceae; genus Fodinibius; species Fodinibius sp. AD559. The sequence continues at coordinate 231,292 of NZ_JBQPVW010000003.1, read as the reverse complement.
TAAGGAAAGGCTTAAACGAATTCTGTAATAAGATATAAAGAAAACTTTTTTTGCGAAAAATACATAGGTAGTATAAGGTGATAATATGTACCAAACCTGAATGAAATTTGAACTAAAATTGAAGATTTGAGTTGTTAAAAGTCAGCTATTTTTCCCTTTTTGTATATATTTTGAATATGGGATAGTTTAAAGTTGAAACCCCAGTGAAATATAAAAGTTGCGAACTTTGGCTGGAATGATACCCGGTCCCGGGTAGCCGGTAGCGCGACGCGTAAAATACTTCTCGTTCATCATGTTGTTTACGCCTCCACCCAGCGTAAATCGATTAAAGCTGTATTTGGCGGATAAGTCCATCACCTTATAAGAGGGAATAATACCTTCGATAGCAGTAGGAGTGCGGCGTGCATTGGAAGCATCAGAAAAGTGTTCGGCCACATAGCTGAACTGGTAGGAGGCTTCGAACCCATTCTTTGAAAAGGTAAGTCCCGTTTTAAAATTCAGCGGAGGAACCAGTTCTACGTTATTACCCTCAATGCCGGGTTCATCAGAATCGGTATAAGTAGCGTGAATAAGTGCGAGATTTGTAAATACTGATAGACGGGTTTCTGTATCGAAGTCAAAAAGTTTTAGTAGATCAGCCTCGGCAAATGATTCGATGCCGTAAATTTTGGCATCGGCGATATTGGTGCGGTATCGAAAAGTACGATCGATTAAATCATTAAATTTGGGATTTGGTTCGGTGCGTAGTACGGTACCGATGCGATCTTTATAAGAAAGATGAAAAGCGGTGACATCGTATTGAAACACATCGTTAATCTGACCGCGAATGCCCAAGTCGGCATTAAAGCCGCTTTCATCCTGTATGTTAGGATCGACTTCTAAATTGCCCACATCTACGCGGATATCATTAAAATTCATGGCGCGATAGTTTTGGGAGAAGTTTCCGTAAATTTCGAGCGAAGCATTGGGTCGGTAACTTGATCCAATACCAAAAAGAAAGAACGATCGCTCTCGACTGCGGTCTTCGGTGATGCGTTCATCTACCAAGATGTTACCTGCTAAATCGCGAATGATATTGCGATAGTACCCTTCGGCTTCAGTTTTGATATATTCAAATCGTAATCCCGGAGTAATGCTAAAATTAGGGGTAATGTTAAAAATATTTTCAACAAAAACTGATCGGTTCTGACTGGGTAAATCAAAATCAGATCCTTCGAGATTTGCGGGATTGAGATATCGGAATCGGGGTTCGCTACCATCTGGACCATTACCCTGTCGGCGATGGGTATAGCCGTTATAAAAACGCGTACCGGCCAAGAAAACAGATATCCCATCGAGAAAGTTATAGCGGTGAATGAGGCGCGTTTCGTTGCCCCAGTTTTGGAAGTCATCTTTAAGCAAGTTGCGCTCTCCCCCGAAGTCAATTCGATCTATTCGCTGCAGGTTTCCAAGGGCATCGCGGCCAGCAAGCAAGCCAAAAAAGCGGCTGTTGAGCCTGGTTTTACTGTTAAATATATAATCGGCATCAAGGGCAAAAATATTCCAGTTTACTTTAAACCAGTTACGCTCTCGGTTCGATTGGCTGGGATCATCGTAAAATTGGGCATCGGTTAAACCGCCGGGCTGCTGCGCCAGGTAATACATGTGGGTATACTCTGGCGTCAACGTAAGTTTTTCGGTCAGATTTATATCAAAGGAAATATAGCCGGTATGCTGATCGAGTTGTGAATTCGGCCGCCAACCATTACTGGTTTTATACTGGTAAAAGCCGTAATAGCTGACATCACCTTTTGTGCCTCCCACGCTATTAAAAGAATTGAACAACCCGAATGAGCCGTAGGATTGATTGGTATTTAGCTCGAAGGGCGTATCTTCGGGCCCGTCTTTAAATTCGAAATTAAGCATACCGCCAAATTGGGTCCCGTACTGCAGGGAAGCCGCACCGCGAATAATTTCGATACGTTCCAAGGCCTGTACAGGAGGTGTATAATAGCTTTCGGGATACCCGAGGGCATCGGCGGCGATGTCGTATCCGTTTTGCCGGGTATTGAAATTAGAGTTTCGCTTGGGGCTTAACCCGCGTCCACCCACGCTGGTTTGTATACCGGCATCACCGCTTTGCCAGATATTAAGTCCCGGCACTTTGGAATAGACCTGTCGGCTGTTATTGGTTGCTTTGTTAACAACCATGTCATCGAGGACAAGAACCTCATTTTTTTTGCTTTCGTTGATGGTTACTCCTTCAACAGATTGCAGCCGGGTAATTCCGTTTGTTTGTTGCTGTTGTTTACCACCAACAACAACCTCTTGCATTTCATTTTCAAAACCTTTCAGCTGAAAATTCTTTTCGGTATCGCTGTTAGTGATACTTACGGTTTTGCTTTGTGTTTGTTTGCCGGGATAGTAGGCTATAACAATATATTTGCCAGCCGATAAGTCAGGAATAATATATTGCCCCTGCTGATTGGTAAAGGTTTTATATTGATATTGAACAGGCAGGGAATTACCGGTTTTTGAGCTATCCTTAGAAAGAAAAATGCTTACATCTTCAATAGGATCACCACTTTTATCAGTAACCGTCCCAGATAAAGTAAAGCTTTGAGCATATACTATATTAACAGAGAAAATGGTCAAAAAAAGTAAAAAGGATAATACACGAAGCTTGATCATTGCAGATTCTTAAACCAGTTTTGTTGATTTTTATTAAAGGGTAAAATCCAATCCTTATGTGCGAACCCGCGTTCTTGTTCGGTTAGATCCATATTGGGATCAATCATGAGCTGGCTGCGGCGGCCGTTGAGCGTAACGTAGCTATCAGCGGTAATTTTTACATCTTTGATGCCCTGCTTCTGATATTTGCCTTCGAGATAGTGAGCAAACTGCAGAATCATGTCAGGTTGCGTCGCCATCATTTTTTCTTGATTGGGCGTAAGGTGTTTCCAGTTTTGAACCTGCCATTGTCGATTCGTTTCCCTGTCCGTTACGTTAAAAGTGATATGTCCTGCTTTTTCCATCAGCATAACCCGCCACGAAAAGCGGTAGCCCTGTTCGGTCCAAAACAGGTTGCCGGGATATAATGCAAAGCGTAAGGGTAACAGAAATTGCAAGACAAAGTGGAGGATTAGAATACCTCCAATAATCGAGTTACTGTTTTTATTAAGCTGAAATTCTTTTTGTAATGTAGTTTCGGAAGCTTGAAAATCGAAAGGAAGGAGGTTGCCCAATTGGGAAATCTTGGCAATGATTTTTTGATGGAAATCAGCGGAAAAGAATATCAGCGTACACAGAATCATGATAAAGGGGAACATGCCGATTTGGAAGAGGGCATAGGTCAGAAGATGAAATGCAATAACGGTGATATAGGCGAAGATGCGGGTAGGTTTCCAGAGCAGGAAGAAAGCAATCGTTAAATCGTAAAGTGCTCCCGCCCAACTGAAGATGTAGGCTGTAGACGTATATTCCAGTAGCGGACCGATTAGTGGGAGATCGGCCCTGGCGGGTAGCCAGATCCGCATGGGCATAGCATTTATAAGCCAGTCGGGATTGAGCTTTGCTGCCCCGGCAAAAAAGTAAACAAGACCCAGTTGTAGTTTAAAAATATTGATGGTCCAGGCGGGGACATACTTTCTGCGTAGCTGGGGCTTTCGAAGGACATCCAGAGAGAAGTAACGGTTGGCCGGTACTAACATCAGCAGAAAGCTGATGATACTGACAAAATAGTAGTGATTGAGATAGTTGGTTTTATCAATGAGTTCAACGTAGGTGAAAGCCAGGAAAAAGAAAACGATGCCGAAGCGATAAAAATAGCCCAGCATAATGGACAGGGCTGCGAGTCCCATCCCCAAAAAAAGCAGGTACATACCGGTTTCACCCAATGGGGTAACCCAATCGAAGCCGTAGAAGGTGAAAAAATAGTCGGGCTTTACATACAGCTCGTAGATCCACCCGTTGGCGGCAAAGCGGATGATGCTGATAAGCATGATAAATCCAAAAAGGAATCGGAATACCGCCAACGGAGCAATGGATACCCGTGAAGTAAAGTATTTTTTTATTGTTTCAGGCAACATAGGTCATTAGTCACCGTCGTTATCTTGGTAGGTAATAGTTATGCCGAGAATGGAGGTCATATCTGCCTTAATAAGTGTTACGACCTGCTGCATTTCTTCAAAGGTGGACAAAACAGGATCATTATTTTCTTCAATTTGTTGCGAAAGGGGATCGTTGAGTCCCTCGAGTGCAGATTGTGCTTCATCCATTTGTGTTTGTATTTCGTTTGACAAATCGCCGGCATTCAGGGCTTCAAGGTAGTCGTCCAGTCCTCGGCCGTTACCGCCGGTAAATGTCTTTTCAATTTGTTTAAGATTGGCAACGGCTAATTCTGTGGAATAGCCCCCATAATATGCTTCAACAGCTACGGGACGAGGAGTTCCCGCGCTTCGTACTCCCGCCGGAATACCAATCTTTCCGTCGCGCAAAAAGCGCTCATAATGTTTTACATAACTATTAATAAGCATCCCTAATGAACTTCCCACATCGGTACCGGCATTTTCTTCACTTAAAAACATGCCGATGTAATCACCGCCTGAAGATTTCCAGTCTTCTGTGGCTGTATCTACTTTATCTTTTATGAATGCGATATTATCAAGAAGGTAATTGAGGCGGTTTTCGGCATCTGCGTCGATGGTGTACATCGACAGGATTTCTTCATCGGTTTGGCCCACACCGTGTAGCAGGTAGCCGAGTGCGGGAAGGCCCTCGGCATTGGCACTGCCTATGGTGCCAAATGAGTATTTGCCGCTGGACACTCTGTCAGAAATTTTTTCGGTATCAATCGGATAGGTATTTAATGAGGTAATGGATTCGGAAGGACCAAACCGAAATGGACTTACATCCTGCCATGCCAACCGAGTATTTTTGAGGGCTTTCTGAAGTGTTGCTAAGTTCTCCAATGTGCGCTCAGTTTCAAAATCCTGTGCTGCTACCTGAAAATCATTAACGGAAGTTTGCAGCGATTCAAAAGCTGGTAAGATAATGTTATTGCCGTAATTTTCGAGCATTGCTGCCCGATTAAAGTTTGACTGTTCATCGGATGATGTACTACTGCATGCTCCGATAAAGATCAAAAGTAACGTAACAATAAATGGGGTTCGAAAGTATAGCATAGGATTGCTGAATTAAATAAGAACCGAATCCTCAAAAGGATCCGGTTCTGTGATTGAAATTCTTACAACTGATCTTGAACGGGTTCGAGATCAGGATAAGTTTCTATTAAGGTAGATTTAGCATTGTTTAAACCCTCTTTTTTTGCCTTCCAGAAGTTACCGTTTTCACCAAAATCGGTATTGAGGATTTGATCAATTTGTTGATTGGTGATTTTGCGGTTGGGGCTGTATTTTAGCGCGTTTACAAAAGCCCAGGCTTCAGAAAGAGCATGAAATGCTTCGCCTGTATTGTTGAAGTTAGATATCGTGCTGTTGATGTAATGAACAGCAGTTGCTGCAGCGAGTAGCTCGAGCGAGTCATACAGTACATCAACTTGGTCATTCAGTTTGTCTTGGTTGTTGTTAACGATGGCTGTTCTTCCCTGAATAAAGGCATCCATAATGGTGTCATTAAAACCGAGCTGGGCGTCAGAGCCATTGGAATATTTGCTCCAGAACCGTAGCTCACCTTTTCGCGAATCCGGCCAGTCAGATTCAAAATCAGCGGGCGCATTAAAGTATCCAAAAGCTTCATCAAAGTGGTGCTCTTTGGTTGTGTAGTTAGCTCCTTCTTCGGTCTCGCTGTTTTCAACATCCGGACCGATTTTTTCATCGGTTAGGTAGGCATTGAAAATTTGGTTGTAGAATACAGCGCCCATCAATCCCTTTTCTACGAGTTGGGTAAATTCACGGCCTTTGGCATCTACCAGAATATGACCATCGCCACGTGGCAACAAACCTGGAACTCCATTACTTGCTTCCCCGTTTTCACTGGCAGCAGCGGCTTTAGCAAAAAAATCTTTGAAAAGATTGTTATCGAGGTCGGGTTTGAAGGTTTTGCTTTTAAGATCGCGATCTGAAGTAAACGAAAAGTTTCCTCCTCCATCTCCGTTTGTGTTCTTAAACATGTCGTTCAGTGCTTGCTCATAAAGGGTTGCTCCGCCATGAGCTGTAGCAATATATTCTTTCATCTCTTCAACCATGTCCAGTCGGTCGGTTTGGCCGGGATAAGCTACGGTGGATTCACCGTCACGAGTAAATTCGTAGTTTTCGGGAGGTTCGATAGTAGAATTGTTGTCGCCGTCACTGTCGCTGATATCACAAGAAGAAATCAGCAGTGCAATAGCCAACAAAGGTACAGTTATTAACAGTTGGGTGCGATTTGAGGAATGCATCAATGCTTGTTTTTATTTATATTAATTCCAATTAGTAACGAGGAGAAAATAAGGAACTATTTAGACTAATTCTAAATAAAAGTAGCCTTTTTTGTTGCTCCTTGATGGGCCGGTTGACGTAAGATGCGATTCGCATAAGTGGTTAGAATTAATCCCGATCAGAAAATAGATCCATAAGCTGATTGAGTAATCCGTTTCCAACCATGGAAAGCTTTTCCTGTCTTCCAAGTGATAAGAAGCGTAAAAATTTACGGAGATCTACGAGAATGAATGGCGGATCGGTGACCAGTGTATCACTTTCAATGATATGATCCCAGTCCAGCGGTTGTTGAAATTTAATACCGTGTTTCTCCATTGTATCTTTGTACAGATGTGCAATAAGTCCGTAGCCAATGGTGGTAGGATGAATACCATCTAAGCTGAAAATACCTCCTTTGTAGACATTCCCTGAATCCCGGTGAATGCGTAAATAGTCGGTACTTAATTGGGGTAAGCCATCTCCGTCAACGAGATGTTTGGTTGCGGGATTTCGCTTCAAGGCATCTCGAAATTTTTCGGGATAAGGAATGCGTTTTCGTCCGCCCAGTCGCCTGCGCGCAATACCGCTCACATATCGATTGAGGGGCACGGTAATCCAGCCGTACTCGTCTGCAACTTCTCGAATAATGGTGTTGTACTCATCCACATATTGGTCAAGTGAGATAGCCTGTTCTTTAGTGAGATGGGGATGTTTGTCGGGATCAAAATCGGCATCCCAAATCCAAAAGCGCGTATAGTAGTCGAAGTAGCCGGTATGCTTTTCGCGGGATTTATCTGCGTTGACTCCGCGCGCGACAGGAGGAATTGTGACATAAGGAATGGTTTGGGTGATGACGCGTTCGGCCCCAATTTTACTCACCCTTTCGGCCAGCTTGCGATACTCCTGCTCAAAATGTTCGGGACGATAGACCGTATAGTTACGTTTGGATGGGAATTCATCCAAATCCTCTTCTTCGGAAAGTTCAAAATTCAGGTCGGATACTGCACCAATAACATTATTATGTCCCGCTGAAACAATGAGGTTTTCGATGCCCCCGTGCTTTTGCAGGTATTCTGCATTATCGAGCTGCGTGAATTGACTGAATTTATTATCGAATGATGGATTGAGTACCAATCGCGCAGTAACGTACATGGCGTGATCGGGGAGCATATCAAACATGGAGTATGTCTCGGGTTGGGTTTCAATATATTCCCGACTGTTCTGTTCGGTAATCATCCAGGTATCGTTCATGGCAAAACCCCATATCGATTGGTTGTGGTAGGGTATCTCCCGATCTTGTTTGAGGGATTTTCTATTTCCCTCCCAATAGCGCTTTACCCGCCGCAGTGTTGAGTAGAGATGAGTGATGGCGGGTAGATATTCGTTCCATTCAATAGAGTCACCGAACTCATCGGAAAGACCACGGGCCAATACTTCGAGATTAAGTGGAATACCTGCTTGTCCAGTGAATTGTGGCTGATTAAAATCCGGTGCAGGTTCCCAGCACTGGCGCAAAAAATTGGGAAAATTCAGATCAGTCCGATATATACCCCCGTTTTGAAATCCCTGGCTGACGCTATCACCAAGAACTACGAGCTTATGTTCAGGATGTTTTGTTTTACTGCTCACAGGTAAAATGGAGTTTTAGCTACCGGCTTGGAATTATGATTAAACTTCCTGAGAATATGTCGTATCTTAACAGGTCTTTTTTCAAACAGAATGTAGTAAAAGGATGAGCAAAATAGAAAGCAACCGACTGGAACAATTTCGTAAAGAGCGTGAAGAAGCAAATGAAAAGGTATTTGATCTTGATCATTTAGGGATCAAACGCTTTTTTAATCTTGATAATAATACCTACAAAGATGGAGCACTTCCGGGCCAAACCAAGGAGCTGTTGGGATTAGTGGCTTCCACAGTACTGCGTTGTAATGATTGCATCGATTATCATTTGGAACAATGTGCTAAAAATGGCTCTACCAAAGATGAAATTATTGATGCATTAAATGTTGCGCTTGTTGTTGGTGGAAGTATCGTAATCCCCCATTTGCGTCGTGCTGTGGAAACCCTCGAAATATTGGAAGAAGAAGGCCACCTCGATTCATAAAATATCGTCATTTTGATTCGCTACGCATCGCTATCATTTCTCATATTATTCTTAATAAGTTCATCGGGTAATGCCCAGATGATGGATGCCCATGTAGGGCCCGATTCTGTATCGACGGCACTGGTACCGGCCGCGGGCTATAGTTCTAATGAAGGATTTTTGGGTGGACTGATCTTTAGCCGGTACGATTACCGCGGAAACCAACAGCCGTTTAATAATTTGCTGGAGACATCAGCTATAGCTACCACAAAAGGTTTTATTGAGGTGGATGCGCGATATGAACAAACCCAGACCTTCGGTCAAAATATTAGATCGATAGCAGATATTTATTTTTATCGCTATACGCAGGATCAGTTTTTTGGGATTGGAAATGGAACAACATTTTCTGATGCCCAATGGGATGATGAATACTATTTTTTCAGATCGATAGGATTTAGCTTTGATTACCGCATTCGGAAACCAATATATGAGTGGGGACGAAAGCAGCTCGATCTCCAGCTGGGGGGAGCTACCGAGTATCATATTCCCTATATAAGTGATGCTCAATCATCTTTTGCCTTAGAAACGCCCAACGGAAGTGAGGGGGGCTGGGTTAACAATTTAAATACGGGATTGATTTGGGAGAATCGCGACAGCGAATTTGATCCCCATCATGGAAACAGGGCCGAGCTGGAACTTCGTGCAGCCCCAAAGTGGATTGGGAATTATGGTTTAGCTACGGCGCGTTTGGAACTGCGACAATATTTTTACCTGTTTGATTGGTTGACAGTGGCAAATCGATTGGAAGCACGTCATGCTATGGGCGATACCCCGTATTGGGAACTCTCTACACTCGGTAATAAAAAAACGCTTCGCGGTTATCCACTGAATCGTTTTAAAGGCAATACGTCATTGGCTTATACGCTGGAATTACGAACATGGTTGTTAAGATTCCCGCAGCTTTACGGTCTTAAATTTGGGGGACAGCTTTTTACTGATGCGGGAAGAGTATTTACTGAAACAGACGATGTAAATGATTTATTTGAGGGATACCATCAAACCGTGGGATTCGGTGGAGCGATGTCTATTTTTAACCCTGATTTTATTTTGCGCGGGGAAATTGGATTTTCTGAAGATGTGAGCCGTATATATATTGGTGTAGGATATATGTTTTAAGATCTGTTCTTTTCTAAGAGCTTAATTAAATTTTAATTTTTTTTTTGATAATATGAGTCGATCAATTTTATTAACAGCAGCAAGAGAAGACACTGAAGTCTTTCGATCGAAGTTTAAGGAGAAACCCGTATCCATTTTGCACTATCCCTTGGAGCGTTATGAAGCGCTGGAAGATAATGGGGATATTCTGGATGCTTTGGAGAATCTCGAAGAATATGAGAATATCGTTCACGGCAGTAAGCGCAATGCCCAGTTTTGGGTAAAATGGTTGCAAGAGTTTGATAAGATGGAGAAGGCGCGTAATCAGCTCAATTTGGCGCTCAATCAGCATGCTGCGAATTATCTGGAGGAACAGGGCATTCCGGCGGTGCATCCACATTCCGAGGGAAAGGCGATTAACCTGCTGGAATTTATGCTGCGGATTAAGCGCATTGGCAAAACGCTATATCCCTGCGGAGATAAAACCGCGGAAGATCTGCCCGCTCTGCTTCGTGAGCTGGATATTGAGGTTAATGAACTGGTGCTGTTCACGTTGGAAGGGCCCGAAGAAAATAAACTGGAGGAGTATCGAAAAGACTTTGCAGCACATCAACCTGAGTTTGTAATCTTTCACTCTCGTCGTTCAGTGAACCGAACGTTGGCAGCTTTTCCGAATGCCAATTTTAGTGATCCCTATATTATTTCCGGGGATCAGGCCGTAACTGATAAACTGGAAACAGAGGATGTTACCGTTGATGAACAGGCCGAGGGAAGCTGGGATTCAATTCGGGAGATTATTGAAAAAGAAATATAATCAGATAAGATCTGTGTTAATCTGTGGCTGATACTATTTAAATTTCACAATAGTACAGCCAGCTCCGCCCTGTGAAATAGGAGCCATCTCATACCCTTGAACTTCTTTGCGTTTGTCGAGGTATTCGTGTACCAGCTTTTTGAGAATTCCTTCACCTTTGCCATGGATAATTTGAACATCACTTCTACCGGCGGCCACAGCATCGTCAATATAACGCTGCACTTCTTTCATTGCGGCATCGCCGCGCATGCCCCGAATGCTGAGTTGGGGCTTTACCATCTTAAATCGGCTTCCGTCCTCAAAATTAACTTTTACCTTTTGCTTTGTAGGTTTGCGATCTGAAGCGTCCTCAACTTTAATGAGCTTATTGTATTTTGTCTTGACGCGTAACCCACCGGCAGATATAACGGCTTTTTTACCATTTACATCTTTTAATTCTCCTGTGGTGTTGGTGTCTTTTAAACGCACTAAGTCACCCACTTCCGGCTTGTCGGATGAATCCTGATACCCCTCCTGTTCTTCTTCCAGTTCTTGGAGTTCTGAGGTCACTTTCTTGCGATGCGTTTCTACCTCTTCACGGGCTTCTTTAATCGTTTCATCATCTTTTTGTCCCTGCTCGACGATTCGCTGTACCGCTTCCTCAATTTTTTTGTTAGCGGAGTCCATTATTTCTTTGGCTTCCTTGAGCGCTTTCTCTCTAATCTGCTCTTTTTCTTTTTCGATGGCCGAGCGTTTTTCTTCGTAACGATGCCGCTCTTTTTCCGTTTTGGATTTGAGCTGATCGTACTTCCTTTTGATTTCTTCAGCTTCCTGTGTTTTGGACTCGAGTTCAGTAATTAGCGTTTCCATGTCGCTTTTAGCTTCGCCGAGGAGTCTACGAGATCGACGCAGAAGTTCGTTTTGAAGCTTCATCCGCTCAGCAATTTCAAACGCATAGCTACTACCGGGTACGCCTTTTTTAAATCGATAGGTGGGAGAAAGTGTATCCTGATCAAATTCCATCGAGCCATTCACGGCATGTTTATGATCATGGGCAAAAACTTTGAGTGAGCCGTGGTGTGTGGTAACCAGCGTTTTAGCTTTGCGTTCCATCAGGATTTCAATAAGGGATTGAAACAGTGCGCCGCCCTCTTCGGGATCTGTTCCCGCTGCTGCCTCATCAATCAGAACCAGGCTTTGGTCATCGGCATTATCCAAGGTATGCTTCATCCATTCAAGACGCGATGAAAATGTACTCAAGTCATTTTCGATGGATTGATCGTCGCCCATATCTACAAAAATGCTGTTGAAAATGGGAATCTCTGAACTGTCTCGGGCTGGAATGGCAAATCCGGACTGTATCATCATGCTGCATAAGCCCAGCGTTTTGAGTGCGACCGATTTACCGCCGGCATTTGGGCCCGTAATAACGAGACATTGCTCATCTTCGGTAAGTTCCATATTCAATGGAACCACTTTCTCCTGTTTTTCTTTGGGAATTTGCCGGTTTTTAAGCAGTAACAGAGGGTTGTAAGCTTCTTTTAGATAGAGATGAGATGTTTCTGAAATGACGGGCACAAATCCATCCAGATCGATACTGAGCTGCGCCTTGGCCAAAATAATATCGAAGGTAGTTAATGTTTTCAGGTTTTGACGGATGGAATCCCTCTGTTGCCGAACATGCGTCGTTAGCTCGCGGAGAATGCGTTCGATCTCCTGTTTTTCTTCGGATTCGAGCTGACGGATTTCATTGTTGATTTCTAGTGCTTCTACCGGTTCCAGGTAGACCGTTTGGCCCGATGAGGAGACGTCATGCACAAATCCCTGTACTTTCCGTTTGTACTCGGCCTGAACAGGAATCACCATTCGTCCATTGCGGATGGTGGCACCTTCATCAGAGGTCATCCCTTCCTTGGAAAGCCGCCCCATCACCCGATTGATAGTTGTACGCAGATCATTTTTTCGCTTATTAATCTTATTTCGGATGGATTGCAGCTTGGGACTGGCATCGCTTCGAAGTTCCCCATTCTCAGTAAGAACATCTTGCAGGGTTTCTTCCAAATCTTTCAGTGGAATAAGTCCAACCGAAATGTCTTTGAGGGCAGGATAGTGTTCCTTGCGCTGATCGATGTAGGATTTAACGACACGCGCGGTAATACTGAGTTCCAGAATTTCTACAAAAGCTTCCAGTGGTATAATACTGTTTTCTGGCCGGGCTTTATCGAGATAGTCGCGGATATCATGCAAGTTGCGCAAGGGAAAAGCCGAGTCGTTAAGCAGCAGATCCATCATCTCTTTGGTTTGTGCCAACCTGCGTTCAATAACCTGCCGGTCGGAAAAAGGCATTAGGGATTTGAGCCGGTTGCGCGCTATATCCGATTGAGCTTTTTTAACGGTAGCTTCACGAATTGACTCAAATCCAATTTTATCGCTCAGATGTTCCGGGAATAAGTGCATATCTGTTTTTTGTCTCCTGTCATCCTATCCCGAAGGCTTCCGGGATCAGAATCTGTAAATGTATAAGTAGATTGATAGTTTTAAATAGTTCTTAATATAAGCTTCTTCCCGCGGAAATGATGAATTTGAAAAGAGTAAAATTATTCTTAATTGAAGTCACAATGAAAAATCCCTCCTTGAGGAGGGTGGGCCAATCTGCTAACACGGATTGGATCGGGAGGTGTAAATCATAAATACCCCTCGTCCTGATAAATCAGGACACTCCCCTCGAGGGGGAGATGTAATCAAAGAATTAACTACCGAAATCGATATGAAGTTACCAATTTACCAAGTTGATGCCTTTGCCTCAGAACCTTTTGAGGGTAATCCTGCCGCGGTATGTCCGCTGGATAATTGGTTGCCTGATGAGCTGATTCAGCAGATAGCAATGGAAAATAATCTTTCGGAAACGGCCTTTTTTGTCGAGCAGGATGAGGGCTATCGGCTACGTTGGTTTACTCCTACCACCGAAGTAGATTTGTGCGGACATGCCACGCTGGCTTCAGCTCATGTACTTTTTGAGCATCTGGATTATAGTCAGCAAATCATTCGTTTTGATTCCAACAGTGGTGAATTGATGGTACGGAAAGAAGGAGATAGATTGGTGATGAACTTTCCGGCCGCAGAGTTAAATAGGACAGAGAGTCCTAACTTTTTGGAGGAGGCTGTAGGGGTTCCGCCTAAAGAACTCTATCGGGATACAGATTATTTGTATGTGGTAGAATCTGAAGAGCAAGTTCGTAATTTAGATCCGGATATTCGAGCGTTGGCTAAAGCAGATGTGCGCGGTATTATTGTTACGGCGGCCGCTGACGGTAATAACTTTGATTTTGTATCGCGATTTTTTGCTCCCAATGCCGGGGTGGATGAAGACCCGGTGACCGGCTCGGCTCACACCATGTTGACGCCGTATTGGGGCAGGCGGCTGGAGAAAAAGAAGTTGGTAGGAAGACAAGTCTCACGGCGCGGGGGAACGGTATATTGCCATCACAAGGATAACCGTGTTGAGATAGCAGGTGAAGCTTGTACGGTGATGCAAGGACAGATGGAAATATAATGGAATTACTGATACTTTTACTATTGGGAGTTGTGGCAGGTATTGTCGCTGGGCTTTTTGGTTTGGGCGGCGGCATCCTGTTTACGCCTATTTTGTTTATCGTATTTAGCGATGCGGGTATTGAAAATCCTGTGGTTCTAACTATTGGAAGCTCGCTTTTCTGTACTTTTATTGCGGCCTTTGGAAGCTCTGTCCGTCAATTTCAACAGAAGAACTTTTATTGGTCAGAGGGTATGACAATTGGCTTGATGGGAGCGGGTGGAGTGTACTTGGGCAAGCTTGTAATTACATCGTCATACTACAGCCAGCAAGAGTTTGTCATTTTTTTTAGTCTGTTGCTGTTATATGTGGCTTATATGTTTTATCGCCGAGGTGCAAGAAATAAAAAAGAAATTGAGCAAAATGATACAGCTGTAACGTTGCCTCAATCGTTTGTTACCGGTGGACTTGGGGGATTGGTAGCTGCTTTGGCCGGTATTGGCGGCGGTGGTGTAATGGTGCCGTTGCTGAATTTAGTCTTTAAAAAAAGCTTTGCTCGCTCAGTTAGTATTTCTTCTTTGGCTATTGTTTTGATTTCTCTTTCGGGCTGGGTGCAGCTCGGATTGGTTGAAAGCGGGATAGGAACACTCACGAAATTTCATTGGGGCTATGTGGATTTTGGGGCGGCTTTTCCGCTGGCGGTTGGAGGATTGTTAGGTGGATTTCTCGGGGCTCTGTTTAATCTGAAAATCAATCGTCGTTATTTGCAGTATGCGTTTTCGGTATTGGCTATTGCCATGGCTATTAAATTAATTATCGAAGTTTTTTGATCTGAAAAGCCGATTGGATAAGTAGTTATTATTGAGCCGAATGACTCAAAGAGATATTTATCATAGAGATTACTTTTGGACTCAAAGCATAAATTTCACAGATTGAATAAAATTAAGCGTGTGATTAAAAATTGGTTGGGATAAAAAATGGAGAAACAGTTGATAGATAATGTTGCTTCTGATCGCTGGTTGCCTCTGCCGCTTGATTATTTATTAAAAGAGTATAATCCTACATCAGCAAGAGTAGTATCATTGTTGGTAGTATGGGTGTTTATTATAGCCATATCCATCGTTTCTGTAGTTTGGATATCTCCAACCGAATTTCTGTTATTCGAGGAAGACCAGACGACTATAAACCAGTTTTTTTTGTTTTATCCCCCATTAATACTGGGTACGTTACTACTGTTTTGGATGGGATTTGAATGGGGATTTATACCTCTTTTTTTATCTGGATTTGTTATCACTTTTTCGGCTTCAATAACCTATTACTGGGGACTGCTATTTGGGATTGCCTTTGTGTTGGGGTTAGCTATTTATGGACTGGCGTATTATTGCTTGCCGTTTGATCCTGCCTTACAGGATTTTAAGAGTATCGCATTTTTTGTAGTCATATCATTTTTCGCGGCTATTGCAAGTTCACTGGGATCATTTGTATGGAGCGACTTTTTTGGATTAAATGCGTTTGAAACCATAACTCTTTGGAAGGGATGGTGGACGGGTATGTTTTTACAATCAGTCTTTATTATTGGTCCTATTTTGTATTTGTTCACTCCTTTAGTGAGACGATTCCGCAAGAGAACTTTTCCTGATTTCCCATTGCCCAATGTTACGTTGGGATGGATTTACACTTCTATAGCAAGTGTTACCGTAGTGCTATTACTTTTTATTATTGCTGCTAAGATTTTAGGTACCGAAACATTGTATCAGCAAGTTAATGCACTGGAGGCCGGTGTTGGAGAAAGAATTATACAATCAAACGATTCCCTGGAGATTATTTCCTGGATATCTATCGGTTTGGTGCTTGTCTTAGGGACGGGGAGCACTTATCTGGTAGGAAGTTGGAATAAGAATCTCAAAGAAGAAGTGGATCGAAAGACTGATCAACTGATAAAGAGTCAAAAAAAGTTAGAAGAAGCGCTCGATGAACGTGATATCGTGCTGGATACGATTCATGACCGGGTACGCAATAATTTAACGATGGTATTAGCTTTGCTCGAGCTACAGCTAAAGGGGGAGGAGGAAAAATCAAATGATGAGATTTTAAAAGATTCCTATTCTCGGATTCGTTCACTGGCGTTAATCCATGAGACAATGGTGCAATCGCAAACCTTTGAGCAAGTGAACTTAAAAAGCTTTGCAATAAAACTTTCCAATCGGCTACAAAAATCGTTTGAAACTGCACAACAGCAGATCGAAGTATCAATGAATGCCAAAGATGTTGATATCCATATCGAGCGGGCCGTACCTCTTGCCATGATTTTGAATGAACTTATGGTAAATGCATTTATGCACGGCTTTACTGATCTGCCGAAGGGAGTGGTATTTGTAACGCTGGATATGAGAGATGATGAGCTTTTCTTGCAAGTAAGGGATAACGGTCATCCGCTACCGGATAATTTTGAAGAGGTAACGAAAGATACACTGGGTTTTAAGTTAATCCGCACGCTGGTTAAACAGCTACAGGGAGAGATTGAAATTGTCGATAAGAAAACATCAATGATTGAGATACGGGTTCCGCAGCAAACCGTGTAAAGGTAATATTATTGCATAGCAGTAAAGAACAAATACTTTAAGTAATCGTCAGGTAGCATGATATGCCACCTGACGAGATTACAAATCACTCGTTTTGTTGCTCTTCTTTTTCTTGCATTGCCGGTCTTTCCAGGTAGGGAAGCCCATCAGTAATCCATTCCGGAGCTTCTTTGCCAAGCAGATAATGTTCGTGCCATTCAAAGGCACGGGTGGCGTAATCAATTTGATTTTCTTCGCGCGCCAATCCATGATTTTCTCCTTCATATACGAGCATCACAAAAGGATTTTGCATGCGTCGCATTGTATTATATAGCTCCACACCCTGGTTAAAGTCGACGGCTCCGTCGTCGGTACCGAACTCAACCAGCAACGGCGTTTGGACGCCTTCCATATTAAAGATGGGAGAATTTTCTACGAATTTATCCCAGTCTTTCCACCAGGGTTCAGGAAATCGGCCTTGGCTCGTTTCAAAAATCTTGGCATCTGTGGTACCCGTATTCCAGTAGATCGAATTATACATGCTGATCATATTCGTAAGCGGGGCTCCTGCGACGGCAGAATTGAACAGGTTGGTCTGGGTGATAATAAAGGTGGTTTGATAAGCTCCCCAAGAGTGTCCCGTAAGTCCAATCTGTTCTTCATTGATCATGCCGGTGTTAATAACTTCTTCTACAGCTGGAACTACACTTTCAACCGCTGATACACCCGGATCGCTCAGTTCATAGGTGATATCCGGCTGAAAAACGAAATAGCCTTCCGAAGAGTAGCGACGAAAGTTATATGGACTTTTCTTTGACGGCGGACTGTAGCTATGCATCGTCTGTGATCGCTCTTCATAAATATAGGTAATCATCGGATAGGATTTATCGGGATCATAATCCGCCGGATAAAGCAAGCGTCCCTCGAGCTCTTTACCATTTTCGTTGGTAAAGGTAATCAGTTCATCGTCCGCCCAGTGATATTTATCTTGCTGCGGATTGGTGTACGTAAGTGCAATCGGATCATTAAAGTCATTATCAACATAGAAATAATCGGGAGAATCGGTAGCCGACTGTTTTTGATAAACGAAATTTTTTGTTGAATCGGCTTTGCCAAGACTGCTAAACATCTTGGAATCATAAATCAGTGTCTCGGCAGTTTGGTTGTCTTTGATACGAGCATATCCACGATCTTTGGTTTTATCACCGTACATAGAGAAGTAAATATTTTCATCAGGTGCTATCCCATCATTGTCATACTTAAAGCGAACTTGTCGGTAACGGATCTTGTCGTTGCTGCCTTCTGTAATTTTTTGGTAATTGCTGCCGTCCGCCCAAACCTTATAGGTATCATACCGATCATAAAGCAGCATCCAGGAATCGTCTTCTGACCATTCTCCCGTTCCGAACGGTCTACGGTGTTCGCGTCCATTTACGTTTGTATAATTCTCGAATCGTGTATCAATATCATTTGTTAAATTGCGATGTTTCTGATTTTCAATATCGTAGGTCCACCAGTTCTGATCTTTAAAATAGAGCAGGTATCTGCCATCGGGAGATGTGCGTACTTGCTCTTGACGCTCCAGAATTTGCTGGGATTCACCCGTGGTGACGTCTACTAAATAGACATCCCGCCAGTCTTCCTCAAATTGTGGTTCATAGGGATGCGGATCGTATGCTACGGCATGTTGCTGGTCACCTGTTAAATTAAGCTGATCAAACTGTTCGGTGCCGAGCCGGACAAAAGATTTCTCATCAAGATGCCAGGCCGATAGGTGGTTCTCTTCTTTGAGCTGATTGACCAACACCTCTTGTTTAGGCTGGATATCAGCATCTTGCCAGTGCCATACTTCTACGTTAGTGGGATCAAGATCATCCTTTGATTCAGCTTTTGTTGTGTCTGGCGTCGTAGCCTTTTCCCACTCTTTAATCCCAAAAAACAGGGTGTTACCATCCTCTGACCATTCCAGTGAGCGGTAATCAACAATACGAAAATCTTCTGGGAAAGCGTTGTTTTTCTGTTGATGAAATTCGAACCTTTGGGAGCTTCCATCGAGATTTTTGAATGCTAAAATACGGTGTGTGACATCCTCATAATCCTCGTGTTCTTTTGCTTTTAGAAATGCCAATGCATTTTCATCCTCATGCCAGCTTAGATCTTTATAGGTTGTTGTATCACTGTCCAGAACGGTAACTCGATTGGAAGGCAAGTCATAAAGATGCACGCCGTTTCCAAGTTTTTCATTCGAATCAAGAAGGACAGCCAGATGTGATCCGGTATCGTTAAAGGCATATTCCGAGACATTTCCAATCAACTGGTTTGTTCCCTGGGAAAGATCACGCAGGATCAGGTCAGCTCCATCGTTCTCGGTTTCTTCGGGCTTATATTTTTTCATAGCCAGGTATTTCCCGTCATCGGAAAAAGTATACTCCTGAATATTTTGAAAGGTATCTACATTGGTGGTTTCCAAATTCATGAGCCCCAATTTGAAGCGAACCTTCTTTTTCTGTTCTTTGAGCTGTTCTTTTTTATCCTCGGAGACCCCAATCAGAAAAGCGGCCCATTTGTTATTTTGAGAAAAGTCAACTCGTTCTCCATGCATAAATTTATGTTCATCGGTAGAGTCCGCCCCGACCTCCTTGATGATTAACCATCCATCGCCATCTTCCAGACTTATGTTATAAGAAAACCAGTTCCCGTCTGCAGAAAGATCAGTTGAAGAAATGTGTTGCCATTGGTCATAATCTTCAGGTTCGAGTTTTTGCTTTTGATCTTGGGCTGTAAGTGAATGGAAAGAGAAGAGAAAGGTTAGAAGCGAAAGTAAAAAAAGTTTTGAAAACCGCATTGTGATGACTTTTTGTTGAATGTTAAGGCTTTAACAGTACAAAAAATGATTCTTTATGGAAAACAGTTCTTGTTTACGATTTCATTATAAGTTTGTTATATCTATAAAGTTTTAAAGGGAAGGCAAATAAAAAGGAGTCCCGATCAAAGGACTCCTTTATTGTTTATAGCAATCAAAATCCCAGAGTAAAGGGATTGGGATGAAGCTGATAGTTATCAGTCATCCGTTATGTACATAGCAATCTAAACAGGATTCAAATCAACAATTAATCCATTATTTTGCGCAGGAACGCCGGTTGATCAGAATCAGTTTTGTCGATTCGCTCGCGACGATTATTGAGTAGTTCGTTACTTTTTTCCTGCTCGTCCTGCATTTCTTTTTCCTCTTTCTCATCATCGTTTAGGGGTCGCACGTTTTTAAGTCCACGTCGGTGGAATGCCGGCTGATCCATCTGCTTGAGATTTTTCTCACCTTTATAAAAAGGTTCATTCGTTGCAGAATACCGACTGTGCCCGGTAACATCACTGGCTTTTGGCATATCCAGTTCCTCATTGTCCGCTTTCTTTTGGGCCTTTTTCTTTTTCTCATTGGGAGCTACGCGGGCTTCTTTGTTACTTTCAGCCAGGTCAAATCCGGTGGCAATGACGGTGACCCGAAGCTCATCCTCAAAGCTTTCATCGAGCACCGTACCGAGAATTATCTCGGCGTCTTCGCCGGCTTCTTGCTGGATGATGCTGGTTGCCGTATTGGTTTCCTGCATTCCAAGGTTTGCTCCAGACGAAATATTAACCAATACATTGCGCGCACCGTTAATGCTTACGCCATCGAGTAGAGGCGAATTGATGGCTTCACGAGCCGCAATTTCAGCGCGATCTTCACCGGTTGCGTTGGCAGCCCCCATAATGGCAGCACCACCGTCGAGCATGGTTGTACGCACATCAGCAAAGTCAAGGTTGATGAGTCCGGGCATCAGGATAAGATCCGAAATACCGCGGGTAGCATTGTATAACACTTGATTAGCCTGCTCAAATGCTTCGAGCAAGGTGGTATCCTCATCGGCAATATCCATCAACCGCTCATTGGGAATCACAATTACGGTGTCGCTATTTTTCTTGAGTTCAGTAATACCCTCAAGGGCGTATTTCATCCGCTTGGGACCTTCACAGTCGAAGGGAGTAGTTACAATACCGACTGTTAAGATACCTTTGCGTTTGGCAATACCTGAAACTACAGGCGCGCCACCCGTCCCGGTTCCGCCACCCATGCCGGCCGTAACAAAAATCATATCGGCGCCTTCGATGGCTTCTTCAATTTCATGTCGATTTTCTTCCACGGCTTCCCTGCCAATTTCGGGGCGTGCCCCGGCACCAAGTCCATTGGTAAGGTTGGCACCCACCTGGATGGTAAGGTCAGCCATGCTGTTTTTTAGGGCCTGTGCATCAGTATTAAGAGCGATGTACTCTACACTGGTCAGGCCTTTTTCGATCATGTTGTTAACGGCATTACCTCCGCCGCCTCCAACACCTATCACTTTTATTTTCGCATTGTCTTGACCGTCGATGTCAAAACTAAAACGAGAGTTGAGGTTAGACATAATATTTACTCCTTTTTTAGATTGCTGTGTACTATTTATTGCTATTTGATTGCTATATATTTTTCTCTTTGAGACAGCAGATATGGCTGTCGGCATTTTTTTAAAGTTCTTTGAACCAGCTCTTCATCCGTTCAGCGATACGATTCATCACTTTCTCCACGCTCGAACCTTTGGTGGATGACGGAACAATAGCTTGGTTTGTAGGGCCGGAACCGGTTTTGATAGCATGCATTACCAGTCCCACACCCGTTGCATAAATTGGGTTATTGACTTCCTCAATAAGTCCGCCGCTGAGCCCGATCGGCTTGCCAATCTTGGCATCCATGCCGAGTATTTCGTTGGCTAGGGGACATATATTGTTTATTAGCGAACCGCCGCCGCTGAGTACGACCCCGGCGCTGAGATTGTCGGCGTAGCCGCTGCGTTTTACTTCAATGGCCACAATTTCCAGGATCTCTTCCATGCGAGCTTGGATAATTTTGCCAAGAATGCTTTTTGTAATTTCCTTCGGTGGACGTCCTGCAATGCCGGGCACGGTAATGGCTTCATCTTCTTCGATCAAATCTACATAGGCTTCGCCGTGCTCCCGTTTAAGCTTTTCTGCTTGGTCATCGAGCACACTTAATCCGACCCGGATATCATCAGTTACCTTTTTACCTGCAATGGCAATGACGGCCGTATGGCGAATCGTATTGTCCTGGAAAATAGCTACATCCGTAGTACCGCCACCAATATCCACCAGTACTACACCGGCTTCTTTTTCTTCTTCATCGAGTACGGAATAGGAAGAAGCAAGCGGCTCCAGAATAATATCGGCGACCTGGTAGCCGGCGCGTTCAACACATCGGTAAATGTTTTTGGCGGCCGAGACAAGTCCTGTAATGATGTGGACTTCGGCCTCCATGCGCATGCCGCTCATGCCCACAGGATCGCTGATGCCATCCTGTCCGTCAACAACGAACTCCTGTGGTATCACGTGGATAATTTGTTGGTCGGTCGGTAGCATAATGCGCTGACAATCTTCAAGCAGTCGCTCCACATCATCTACCGTAATTTCATTATCGCGGTTGTTGATGGTAATTACTCCTTTACTGCGCATACTGCGGATGTGGTCTCCGGCAATGCCAACGTTTACAGAATTAACTTCAATACCTGAAGCCAGCTGAGCTTGTTCAACAGCTGTTTGGATGGCATTTACCGTTTTGTCGATATTCACAACTACGCCGCGATTCAGTCCATCACTTGGTGCTTTACCTACTCCCAGGATATTTATTCTGTCCTGTGGATCGATAGATGCAACAATCGCGCATACTTTTGTAGTGCCAATATCCAGACCAACGACAATTCTATCTTCTTGTTCTTCCATAATGTTATCCACGTACTATTATGTGATTGATTAAACTCTTTTTTCTATGTCATCCTGAACTTGTTTCAGGATCTGTAATCATTCAATTTTCTGTTTTAGATGCTGAAACAAGTTCAGCATGACACTTTGCTTCAATATTATTTTTCACGCGTTACGATCTGTCCTTCAAACCTCAGATCGACTGAACGCATTTTTTCAATTCCTTCTTGTTTGATGACTTTGCCATAAAATGCTTCCCAGTTACGAAGTCGAGTAACAAAATCTCCTTCTCCAAAAATTAGTTTTACACCATTCTGATTCGTCAGGGCTACAATACCCTCATTAGACGAAGACCAAGCTATTTCACTTATCGTAGCATCGGCCACATCATTATTGCGAGCAGCTGTTAGAAAATCAGAAGCGGTTTTAAAAGCTTTGCTTTGCAGTGTATCCTGCATAGGCGTAGCGCTAAACCCATAGAGAATCGGTATATCAACAGTTTTTCCCGATACAATAGGTAGCTTGATTCCTTCATCGTCGATATAAATTTTCTTCTTATCATCTATTAAAAGGGCAACCGGCTGTCGTTCAGAAATACTGATATTCATAGTACCGCTTGGTTCTACACTGATATCAGCATGTTTGACATAAGGTAACTCCTCAAATCGATTTCTGATTTCCCCAAAATTTATGCTGTCGGGACTAATGCCTGTTGGAACTTCCACCAGTTGCAGATCTTGAACCGACACAAAATGGTTGCCTTCAAACTGAACCTCCTGCACCTTCATCGTTGAGTTCCAGTACAGCCCGGCCATAACTGCTAATCCCAGAACAAATACCGCACCGGCAATCCACGGCCAGGCGTTGCTGTTTTGAGATTCGTTATGTTGCTTGTTTTCAGTCATTTAGATGCTTTGAAGCTGTGTTAATATTTATTTCAATTTTGATATTCCTGCTTCCAATGCTTCTACAAATTCTTCGCCGTATTTATAAATGTCGCCGGCTCCCATGGTGATGACCACATCACCCGGTTCTACAATATCTTTTAGTTTCACCGGCAAGTCGTTTTTATCTTCTACATAATGCACTTTTCGATGCCCGTACTCTTTTGCTACATCAGCAATAAGTTTGCCGGTTACGCCTTCAATGGGTTCTTCGCGGGATGGATAAACATCGGTGATGACACATACTTCTGCATCGAAAAATGAGAGTCCAAATTCCTTGTAAAGTTCTTGGGTCCGCGAAAACAGATGTGGCTGAAAAACGGCTACAATGCGACGATCTTTCCATCCTTTTCGTGCTGCATTAAGTGTAGCCTGTACTTCTGTGGGATGATGTGCGTAATCATCAATTACCATTACGCCGTCTTTTTCTGTTTTTAATTGGAAACGGCGGAACACCCCTTCAAACCGTTCAAGTCCGGATTTTATATCCTCAAAATCAATGTCCAGCTCAAGTCCTACAGCTACAGCAGCCAGCGCATTTTTTACATTGTGTTCACCGGGAGCCTGTAGATTAATCTTACCGAGTTCTTCCCCTTCATTGATAACCGTAAATCTACTATTAAAGTGATCGACCTCAATATCAACAGCACGTATTTGTGCCTGGGGTGTTAATCCATAAGTAGTGGTGCGGCGTTCAATCTCGGGAATGATACTTCGTACATTGGGATCATCCAGACAAAGCACCACGGCGCCGTAAAACGGAACCTTATTGGCAAATTCTATAAAAGCTTCTTTCACATCTTGGAGGCTGTCATAAATATCCAGATGTTCGGCCTCGATGTTGGTGATAACGCCTAAGCTCGGAGTAAGTCGTAAAAATGTTCGATCGAACTCATCTGCTTCAACAACAATAATATCGCCCTTTCCAACCACGGCGTTTGTTTCGGAAAAACTGTGCACTTTGCCGCCTACCATGATGGTAGGATCAAAGCTGCCATCCTGTATAACGTGTCCAATCATGGTTGTGGTGGTCGTTTTGCCGTGAGTACCGGCCACACCTACGCCGTATTTCATACGCATGAGTTCGGCCAGCATTTCGGCGCGTTTAATTACCGGGATTCCCTGACCGAGGGCGGCGCTGGTTTCAATATTTTCTTCAGCTTTTACCGCGCTGGTGTACACAACCACATCTGCTCCTTCTATATTTTTTGCATCGTGCCCGATAGATATTTCGGCTCCAAGTTCCTGCAGTCGTTCAATAGTTTCCCCCATATTGGCATCCGAACCGGTAATGTGATATCCTTTTTGGAGCAATATCTCGGCCATGCCGCTCATGCCAATTCCACCGATACCTACCATATGAATATGGCGGGTTCGACCGAAAATAGGTTGTGTTTGTATTTGCTTACTCATTTTATATTTATTTTATCTCGAACATGTCATGCTCAACTTGTTTCAGCATCTATTCAACAGGATTATTTAGATCCTGAAATAAATTCAGGTGACACTAATTTTGTTTTTTATTACGGACCAATTTTATTATTTCAGTTGCTATTTCTTCGGCAGCATTTGGTTGTGCTAAGTTTTTAGCTGCTTTGCTCATTTCTTTAAGTCGCTGTTCATCATCAATAATTTCCTGAACAGCATTCGGCAGTCTTTTTACCAACTGGTCATCAGTCACTAATTTTGCAGCACCGTTATCAACCATAGATCGTGCATTTTTAGTTTGATGGTCACCGGCAACATTAGGTGATGGTACGAGAATGCTCGGTTTTCCAGTTAGAGCGAGTTCCGAACAGGAGAGAGCTCCTGCTCGACTTATCACTAAATCGGCAGCCGCATAAGCAGCTGGCATATCATGGATAAAATCTTTAAGCCTCAAATGTTCAAAGTTCTGTGGTTTTGTATCACTGCGGAGCTTGTCATAATAGCGCTTTCCACATTGCCAGATGATTTGAAGTCCCAAGTCGTTGTGCAGTGTTTTAATATGTTTCTGCATTGCCTGGTTGATTTTTCTCGCACCTCCGCTTCCGCCGAGTATCAACAGCGTTTTCTTATTGTTGCTAAAGTTAAATGCTTGCAATGCTTCTTTGCGGTTGGTCCGACCCAGCGATTTTCTCGTGGGATTACCGGCCAGTTGCGTTTTTTCATTTGGGAAATACTTTTCGGCATCACCAAAAGCAGTAAAAATGAGTTCTGCATTTTTAGCCAGCATGCGGTTGGTTATCCCCGGGAAGCTATTTTGCTCCTGGATGACAAGAGGAATACTCATTTTTGTTGCCACCCATCCTACCGGCCCGGCAACATATCCTCCGCATGAAATTACTACATCAGGATTAAACTTTTTGATGATAAATAAGCTCTGAGCAATGCTTGTTGCCAGTTTTACAGGAAATAACAGGTTCTTAATTGTAAATCGTCGGTGAAATCCACTGATCCAGATACTGGTAATATCATATTCTGCCTTGGATACGGTTTCCCATTCCATGTGACTTTTCGTACCAACAAAAAGTATTTCAGTA
The DNA here is from genome assembly GCF_052712805.1 of Fodinibius sp. AD559. Classification (NCBI taxonomy): domain Bacteria; kingdom Pseudomonadati; phylum Balneolota; class Balneolia; order Balneolales; family Balneolaceae; genus Fodinibius; species Fodinibius sp. AD559. The sequence continues at coordinate 205,523 of NZ_JBQPVW010000003.1, read as the reverse complement.
TTGGCAGAGGAATCCCGTAGCGCATCGGCGATGGCGATGGCCGGGTATACATGACCGCCAGTACCTCCGGCTGCTATGAGCACTTTTACTTTGCCCATAGCAGCGGAGTCTGGTTTGTCCTGTGATGATATGTCCTTTGTTACAGCACTATGCATAAAACACTGCTTTTTTACTGCTATCGTATTTTGAAATATTCATGAGGATACCAATCATAATTCCGGCGAAAAGAATATTGGTTCCGCCATAGCTCACAAAGGGCATCGGTAGTCCTGTAACCGGAAGTAACCCGCTGGCAACGCCGGCATTAATAAATCCGTAAAGGACAATCGTAAGAGTACAGCCTACAGCAATGAGCATTCCCATGATATCCGGGGCATTTTTAGCGATTTTTGCAATACCTCGAAATAGAATGACTGTAAATAATAGTATGACCAGTCCAGACCCTAATAGGCCGTATTCTTCAGCGATGATCGCAAAGATGAAATCATTGTAGGGTGCCGGGAGAAAATTGCGCTGTGTGCTTTTGCCAATACCTACGCCGAATAGTTCGCCCTTTGCAATAGCAATATGGGCCTGTTGCGCCTGGTATCCTTCTTCGATATTAAATTTGGTGCTGTTTATTTCTACAACTTGGTCCACGTATTGATCGATGCGGCTCTGTCGCTCAGGAGATTGCCAAATGAGAACACCGCCCCCCATAATGCCGATCAGTATCAGCGTACTTAGCTGCATCATACTAATACGTCCGACAAACATGACCAGTAGGGACAGAGAAAACAGCAAGGCCGCAGTGCTAAAGTCTTCGATACCGATAAGGCCGCAGGTAATAACCACCCAAAACATGATGGGTAGAAAAGCTCGTTTAAAATCTTTTATGTATTCCTGCTTTTGCTCTAAAAGCACAGAAATGTGAATGAGTAGTGCCGGTATTGCAAACGACGCCGGCTGGAATGAAACACCGCCAATACTTAGTGATCGTTTGGCACCGAATACTTCATTCCCGAATACCATGACGGCAATTAGCAGTATCCAGCTAAATACTACGCCCAACCGGCTAAACCTGGCCAGGAGGTGATAGTCAATTTTCGAAACAATGAGCATGGCCAGAAAAGCGATACCCACTTTTACCGCATGACCTGCAACAAGATTGCCGGCCGTAGTATGTTTGGTCTCGGCAAAAAAGGCGATGGATGAGTACACTGCCAGAACACCAAATATCATCAATAGAATTACTGATACCAGCAGGATACGGTCACTCCCTTGCTTGGGGGTATCAATGTCATCTGTACTGGTGCCCAGTATGGATGATATGTTTTTATTTGGCGTTGTGTATAACATAATTTTTGTTTTTCAGTCTTCAGCTTTCAGCTATCTGATGATATATAGATAGCTGAAAACTCAAGGCTGAGTTGTTAAAGTCGATTTACTGCTTTTTTGAATTCGTTTCCTCGATGTTCGTAATTGTCGTACATATCGAAAGAGGAGCATGCCGGGCTCAGTAAAACTACTTCGCCGCGCTTGGCTACCTCCTTGGCCGATCGTACTGCGTGATTCATATCCTCAGCAGTTTTAAAATTAGGAACGACCGATTTTAGCTGCTCTTCGATCATTGGTTGAGCTTCTCCCATTGCAATAATCGTGTGGACTTTCTCTTGGATTTGATTGACTAACTCTGAGTAATCATTTCCTTTATCACGTCCGCCCAAGATGATGGTCATAGGAACATCAAAACTATCCAGGGCATACCACACTGCATTGATATTAGTTGCCTTACTGTCGTTAATGTATTTTACTCCGTTGACCTTGCGCACCAGTTCAAGGCGGTGTTCTACACCTTCAAAAGTACGCAGGCTTTCACGGATGACATCACTTTTAATTTCGGAAGCACGAGCGGCAAGAGCCGTAGCAAGTCCATTGCTTAAATTATGCTTACCGGAAAGTTTAACATCACGAGTTGGCATTAGTACCTCTTCTTGTTTATTTATTTTTAAAATGATGTTTTGATTTCGAATAAAAGCTCCATCTGTTTCTGAAAGATCTTCGCTGGTTGAAAAGGGCAGAAGCCGAGGAGCATCTTCTTTTTTTTTAAGCGAATCTATATGCTTGGCAATTGTTGGATCATCATAATTGTAGATGAACCAGTCTTCACCAGTTTGGTTTTCTATAATTCGAAATTTTGATTTTGCATAGCTTGAAAAATTATGATTATATCGATCCAGATGGTCCGCCGTAATATTTAGCAACACACTTATATTCGGGTGGAAGGTATCTATATGATCCAGCTGAAAACTGCTGACTTCCAATAGGGCTTCGCTGTTTTCTGATGTTTGGTCTACTTTATCAGAAAAGGCGTATCCGATATTACCACCGGTTATATGGTCGCGCCCGGCTTTTTCCCAAGTATGATCCAGCCAATTTGTTACCGTTGTTTTTCCGTTGCTTCCGGTTACCGCCACAATCGGACTTTTATTAAACCAGCTGGCTATTTCGATTTCCGAATACACTTCTTTATCACTATTTAAATACTTTTGCACCAAGGGTGCTTCGGTTGGTACACCGGGACTGATGGCTAAAAAAGATGCCCCTTCTGCTTTACTCGTATGTCCGTTTTCTTCAAAATCGATGCCCAGTGTATTTAGTTTTTTCTTTACAGATTCGTCAATGGTACCGTGATCGGTCACAAATACTTCGGCTCCTTTTCGCTTTAATAGCGATGCCACAGCCAGCCCGCTTCGGGCGGCTCCCACAACAACGATATGTTTGTTAGCAACTTCTCTCATCGCAGCTTGAGGGTTAAGAGGCTTAGAATTCCAAGAAGCACGGCAATAATCCAAAAGCGAATTACAATTTTGGATTCAGGTAGTCCTTTTTTCTCAAAGTGATGGTGGATCGGAGTCATTAAAAAGACTCGTTTCCCCTCACCGAATTTTCGTTTTGTATATTTGAAATAGGTTGTCTGGATAATTACTGAAACGGTTTCTACAAAAAATATTCCACAGATAATAGGCAGTAACAGTTCTTTGTGCAGCATAAGAGCCAGGGCTCCAAAAGACCCGCCCAGCGCTAACGAACCGGTATCTCCCATAAACACGGAGGCGGGATGAGCATTGTACCACAGAAATCCCATGCAGGCCCCCACCAATGATGCCGCGAATATGGTTAACTCTCCGGCTCCCGGCAGGTAGATGATATCGAGGAAATCTGAGAAATCGGTTCGGCCGGATACATAAGCAAAAATGCCGAGAATTAGTCCGGCAATAGCCGATGTTCCTGCTGCAAGGCCATCAAGACCGTCGGTTAGGTTCACGGCGTTGCTTACAGCTGTTATTACGAAAATGACCATTGGGATATAAATGACCCAGCCGAGTGCTTCTCCCAATACGGCGTAATCAATGTTTACATTCTTTAGGAATGGCACAGTGGACAGCGTATTGAATTCCTGAAACTCCGGCCAAAAGTAGAGCGTAAGCCCGAGTAATAAGCCTACAGTAACCTGTCCGGCTACTTTGAGTCTTCCGCTTAGACCTGACTTATCCTTTTTAACTACCTTGATATAGTCATCAGCAAAGCCGACTACGCCCAGAATGAACGTAACGAGGATAATCATCCAGGTATAAATGCTATCCATCTTCATCCAAAAAACTGCCGGAATAAGAATGGCCAGAAGGATTATCAGTCCACCCATAGTAGGGGTGTGTGCTTTGCCGAGGTGTGTATCCAGTCCAATATCTTCGCGGATAACTTCGCGCAGCTGCATCTTTTCGAGCCATTCAATAATACGTCGGCCAATCATCACGCTGATAAACAGAGCCATGGCTGCGGCAATAGCCGCCCGCGTAGTGATAAATTCAAATGCGCCAAAGCCGGGCGGCTGATAGTTAACTTCTAACCAATGTAAGAGTTCGTATAGCATTAGGTATCCTCATTTTTAGGATTCACCTTTCTGTTACCTAATGCTGCCTGGGCAATAGCACGGTCGTCAAAATCGTGACGTTTATCTGCAACTTCTTGATAGGTTTCGTGCCCTTTGCCGGCAATTAAAATCATGGTATTGACGTCCGCGTCCTTAATGGCTTGTTCAATAGCTTCTTTGCGATCTGTAATTCGTGTGATGGATTCTGGATTGTCAAATCCCTGCATTATGTCATCGATGATAGCATCGGGATCTTCGTTACGAGGATTATCGGACGTGACGGTAACGTTATCGCCATACGATTCAGCAATTTCTGCCATTTTCGGTCGCTTTGTTTTATCACGATTGCCACCGCATCCAAAAACAATATGCAACGTTCGGCCTTTGGTTTTGATGTCAGCCAGTGTTGAGGCCACATTTTCGAGGGCATCGGGGGTGTGAGCATAATCCACCAATACTACAGGATTACCGTCTTTGCCCGAACCTTCAACGCGTTCCAGTCTGCCGGCGGCTCCGGTAGAAGTTTCCAATGCATTTTTCACTTCTTCATTTTGATATCCCATCGAACGACAAATCAAAAAGGCTTGACTCAAATTATAGGCGTTGAAAGTACCCACTAACGGGCTTTCAATCATAACTTTGCCAATGCGGACTACCAATCCATTCATCGTATTTGAAAGCACCTGACAATCAACTTCAAGGGCCTTATTAAAGCTGAAGTCAATGACGGAGGCCGGGCAGTCCATCACAATAAAACTGGCATAATCGTCATCCCCATTAATAACAGCCGTTGCATCGGGATTAAGATTATCGAATAATTTCTTTTTTGATTTCGCATATGATTCCAGATCATCGTGATAGTCAAGATGGTCGTGGCTTAGATTGGTGAATGCGGCAATCTGAAAATCGACACCATGAACCCGTTGCTGGTCGAGTGCATGCGATGAAACCTCCATCACCAAGTGAGTTGATCCAGACTCAACCATTTGAGCCATATCGCTGGCTAATTCAATGGGATCTGAAGTCGTAAGTTTGCTTTCCATCTCTTGGTCACCGATGCGTTTTGCAATCGTTCCCAACAGGGATGGCTTGGCTCCCAGTTTTTGTAGTGCTTGATAAACCAGGTTGGCAACCGTTGTTTTACCATTGGTTCCGGTTATACCGATGAGCGTCAACTTATTAGCAGGATTGTCATAAAATGCCTGTGCTAACGGGCCAATCAGTGAACGCGTATCCGGAACTTCAACAACGCATACGTCATCATCAGAATAAAATGGGTCTTCACAAATAATTACAGAAGCGCCATTGGCAATGGCATCATCAATAAAGGAGTGCCCGTCAACCTGGAACCCTTTAATAGCAATAAACACATCGCCCGCTTCTACCTTTCGGGAATCCTGACGGAGCATACCGATGCTATTCGGCTCCGGTCCGGAGACGTCGATCGGTTTACAAAGCGATATAAGCTTATCGAATGTCACTCGGTTGATTTATTTGCTGTTAGCGATTCCAGTGGTTTTGCTTTGCCGCGGATGGTTACGGTACGTCCCTGTTTCATCATATCACCGGGACGGGGAAACTGCCTGTATATTGTTCCGGAGCCAATTTTTTGAGTTTCGAAACCGCGGTTATTTAGCAGTACCATTGCTTTGCGCATACTCATTCCACCCACATCAGGAATCAGAGAATATCCATCGGGTAACTCCTGTACTTCTGTTTCAGCAATGGTGTTAGATAGCGTTAATTCAATTTCATCGTCTGGTGTTAATTCAGTTCCGCTTGCGGGAGTTTGGTTTGTAATCCAATCGCCATTGCCCTGTAATTTGTAAGGCAATTGTTGTTTTTGTAGCAGTGCTTTGGCATCGTTCTTTGTCAACCCTTTTAGGTTGGGAGCAAAAGCCCAAACGTCATCTTCTTGTTCTTTTTGCAGTATGTGCTTTTCAATTTCATTATCCAGCCCGGCAATGCGGTTGGCGGTTTCTCTGAAAATGGGTCCCGCCGTAACACCACCGTATGGGGGATAGGTATCGGGGTCATCAAGCACAATAAGGCATACGTATTTAGGGTCATCTGCCGGAAATACACCCACAAACGAGGATCGATATTCGTTACGATATTGACCATTGATATACTTTTGGGCCGTACCGGTTTTACCTACAATCGAAAGTCCGTCGACCTGAGCGTATTCAGCGGTTCCCGAATCGGAAACAACATCCTTGAAAATGGGATACAGTTTGTTAATGGTAGACTCCTTGGCAATTTTTCGTACGGGTATTTTGTTCGTTTGCTGAACAATTTCGTCTTGGCCATTTGTAATCTTTTCTACCAAATAGGGACGCATCATTGTTCCTTCGTTGGCAAAGGCAGCATATGCTTGTGCAATCTGAATGGGGGTAGCTTGTACTTCGTATCCAATTGACATCCAGGGCAGCGTAACCTGACTCCACTCGTACGGTTTCGGGAGTCGTCCGCTCTCTTCGTTTGGGAGATCAATATTAGTGAGAGTGCCAAATCCCAGATTTCGTGCATATTGGTAGAATGCGTCTTTTGACAGGCGCATAGCGATTTGGGCCGTGGCCACGTTTGATGATTTTTGAATCACCTCGGGGAACGAAAGGGTTCCCATTGGTTCGTGGTCGCGCATCCATTGCCCGTGTATCAATGTTTTGCCGTCTTCGGGGGTTTCAAACTGCTCATCGAACTGTACCTTCTCTTGCTCGACGGCCGCTATGGATGTGACGAGCTTAAAAGTAGAGCCGGGTTCGATCATATCCGAGATCGCAAAGTTCCTGCGGTTCGTACTGTTAAGGGAGGCAGGATTATTGGGATTGAATGTGGGATAATTAGCCATCGCTTTAATGGCTCCTGTTTGGGGATCCATAACAATAGCGGAACCGCTGGTGGATCTGGTTTTGTCAATCCCGGCTTTAAGTTCTTCTTCTACAATAGCTTGAATGTGAGAATCAATGGTTGTATGCAGCGAATGCCCTTGCTGTGGTTGCTTTCGAGGTGCGCCCAAATAGGCATAGATGTGTCCGTTGCGATCGCGTCGAACTTGCTGTACGCCATCTTCACCACGAAGCTGATTATCATATTCTTTTTCAAGGCCCGTCATGCCATTAAGGTCGTGATTTACAAATCCAAGGGTATGGGCTGCTAATGTTCCAAAATTGTACATTCGCTTATATTCCTCTTCCAGGATGACGCCCCGAATATTGAGTTGGCGCAGCGCCTCGTGGGCTTCGGTATCAATGCTTTTATTTAAAACAACATATCGTGACCGGTTGGGAGCTTTCCTAATTTTTTGTTGATAAAATCGTGAAGGTTTACCGGTGTATTTAGCCAGCGTATCACAAATTTGACCAATTTGTGTATTGGTCAGCCCTTCAATTTTAGGATCGATGGCCGCCTTAAATACTACGTTATTCGTCGCAAGCAAGCTGCCATCTTGGTCGTAGATATTACCCCGCTGTGCAGGTATGGATATATAATCAATAGCCTGTTCGTTCCAGAGATTGCGTAGCTCATCACCCTCTATAAAATTGACGCGAAAAAGCTGCAGTCCTATGGCAAAAGGTATCAATAGTACCAGGCCAAAGGCCATAAACATCCGATTTAATATGGCAGAACGAGTATTTTTCATCTACTTTTCCACCTCAATTACTTTTTCAGCTGGTCCGCCATTAATGAAGCCTGCTTCTTGAGCATTTTCATAAATTTCGGCCGGACCAATCATTCGATCGTAAATAAGTTTGTAGTCGGTATGCATTCGATGAACGCGATTATATTCGGCTTCAAGCTGATTGACCTCGCGCAGCAGCTGCTGGGTAGCAAATACGTGATTGAGGTAAACGATACCCAATGCTCCCAAGACGATAGCTCCAACAATTACTTTCCAGGGTTTCAGCTTGGGAAAAGATATGCCCTTTTTCTTTTTTGCTGATCCATTGGTTCGTTTATTGCCGTTACTTCCGTTAATAAGGATGCGGTTGGAGGAACGAGACGATTTTTTATTATTAGATCGCCTGTTCTTTTTTACTTTGTCTTTTTTCATCGGAGATTTTATAAGCATATCAACTCACCTCCGGTTCTTCTATTTTCTGGGCAACACGCATTTTTGCGCTGCGTGCCGCAGAATTTTTTTCGATCTCTTCTTCTGTGGGACGAATGATACCGCCGGAAATTTCTTCTATGGGAGTGAGCGGATTGCCGTAAAAATCCTTTTCAATTTTTCCCTCGTGATTGCCTGCTTTAAAGAATCTCTTGACGATGCGGTCTTCCAGCGAGTGATAGCTGATGGCGACAATGCGTCCATCCATTTTTAGTACCTCAAGCGATTGCTCAAGCACCTTGCGCAGCATATCCAGCTCGCGGTTAACTTCGATTCGGATTCCTTGAAAAACTCGGGCCACACTTTTTATTTGGTATTGGCCTTTTACCACGGCTTCAACGGCATTGCGCAGTTCGGTGGTCGTTTCAATCGGTCGTCTGTCTATAATTTCACTGGCAATTTTTCGACTGTTACGCTCCTCTCCATAGTGGTAAATGATATCACGCAGATCTTCGTAGGAGTATTCGTTCACCACCTGGTATGCTGTAATACCACGGAGGTTGCTCATGCGCATATCGAGCGGACCTTCTTTTTGGAACGTAAATCCGCGCTCGGCTTCTTTTATTTGATGTGTTGAGAGTCCCAAATCAAGAAGGATTCCGGCTACCTCCCCATGGAGTTCTGGGGGTAATAGCCTGGAGAGGTAACCGAAATTGCCTTTTATGGAAGAAAATCGCTTGTCGTCGCCGATGCGTTCATTTGCTGCTGCAAGGGCTTCGTCATCTTGGTCAATACCAATAAGTTGAGCGTCGTCATTTAGGTGAGATAACAATGCCAGGCTGTGTCCACCACCGCCAAGTGTAGCATCGATATAGATCCCGCTGGGATCCGTAATAAGGTATTCTACGGATTCTTCCAGCAGTACCGGCTGATGCTCATGATATGTATCATTGTTCATCATTATGGTTATCATCGTCACCCATCACGCGCTCAAAAAGTTCTTGGTACGATTCGAAGTCAAGGCCAGAATCGATTTCATTCAGTTTCTCGGGCGACCATATTTCGATACGTTCGCCGCTACCGATAAAAATGGCTTTGCCATCAATGCCAGCCCAATCTGTTAATTGTGAAGGGAGAGGAATGCGATTCTGATTATCGAGGTTCACATCTTCGGCAAAACGCAGGAAATTGCGCTTAACCGTGCGCCCCTCTTTGGTAAAGCTGTTGATTTGGGAGAGCTGATTCTCTACTTTCTGCCACTCATCCTCTGGGTACAGATAAAGGCAGGGTTCAAGACCTCTTAAAATAGTAAAACGCTCTTGGGCCTGGGGGTTGAGAGCTTTACGCAGTTTAGCCGGGAAGCTAACGCGTCCTTTATTATCAACACTATGTTCGTATTGACCCTTGAAACTTGGCATATGGTCCCCAGAATTAACAGCAAATATTATCGAATTCGACAAGTGGATTTAGAACTCCCACATTCTCCCACTTCACCCCACAATGTACCCCTAAAGGATGTAATTTGTCAAGCACTTATTGCAGAAAGATGTAGAAATTGGTATGGCTGGATATCATATAGTGTATGATAGATGGGAAAAGTGTCCTTATTTATATATAAAGGCACTTTTATAAGTATAATCGGGTCAAGATATTAAAGTGTTAGAAAATGGGGAAAGTGTGGTAGAGTGTGGTAGGGATTTGGAAAAATGTAAACTTTCGAGTGGCATGGACTAAAAGCCTGGTAGAGTTTTGCCTCCCATTGAAATTTCAGCTATCCTTATCGACTCTATATTTGAACACCTAAAAAATACTGTTTGCGATATGCTAAGATTTAAAACCTCTTTTTCTGCTGTCCTTTTGGTGGTCTCTTTCATCATGTTGAGCTGTTCGTCTCAGCAGTCCGTAATGCAGCAGGATGCTACCCGGGAATCTGTTTCTGAATCCGAAAAAAACGAGATAGTTTCTGTTAAGGATTACAAGCGGGCCGAAAAATTCTTGTGGCAGAATACTCATGATAAAGTATTGAATGATGTTTCAGGGCAGAATTGGAGCTCCGGTGTTCTTGTCTATAATATTCAGACTGATGAGGGAACCAAGTATTACAGGGCTAATCCCGAATCCGGGGAAAAGAAGTTGGCGTTTGATCATCAGCGATTGGCCGATACGTTGTCAAATAATATAGACCGGAGTGTTGATCCGGAAACCCTATCACTGCAGTCTATTTCTTATGATGAAGATGCAAACGCTTATACCTACCGCATGAATGGAAAACGGTTTGAGACTGATTTATCATCTTATGAAACCGAGGAGTTGCCGCAGACTAAAAAAGACAACGAAATCCTTTCACCCGACGGGGAAAAGGCGGTGTATATCAAAGATCATAATTTGTGGATGCGCAATACCAAAACCGATGAACATACGCAGCTCACAACCGACGGGAAAGAATATTATGGCTACGCCACCAATAATGCCGGTTGGTATAGAAATGATCGCCCGGTGTTGTTGTGGGGACCAAACTCTGAAAAGATAGCTACTTTCAGGCACGACAGCCGCGGCGTAGGAGAGATGTATCTCTATAATACGAAAGTAGGACACTCTGATTTAAAGCGATGGAAGTATCCGCTACCCGGTGACAGTACGGTGTTCAAAATTGAGCGTATAGTTGTTCATGCTGATGAAGAAGATCCCAAAGTGGTTGATTTGGATATGGAGCCTGATTTTCACCGCTCCACCATTTCTGATCATATTGCCGACTGGGACGGACGGTTTTTGGATAACGCGTGGAGTGCTGATGGTTCGGAGCTGTTTTTTGTATCCTCATCCCGCGATCACAAAGTTGCCCAACTTCGTGAAGCCGATCCTGAGACCGGTGAAGTGCGCGATATACTGAAGGAGGAAGTCGATACCTATTTTGAATCGGGATATAGCGAGGAAAGCTGGACGGTGCTTGAAGAATCCAATGAGGTGATCTGGTTCTCGGAGCGCGACAACTGGGGCCATCTCTATTTATATGACTTGGAGAGCGGTGAGATGAAACGGCAAATAACAGAAGGCGATTGGCGCGTGCTCGATCTGCATTACGTGGATGAGGAAAACCGCACGATCTATTTTACGGGATCGAATCGAGAGGAGGGAAATCCCTATTACTACTATTTATATAAGGTGAATTTAGATGGTTCGGAGTTGACGAATCTGACGCCCAAAAATGCGCATCACCAGATAACGTGGTCGGACAATAGAAAATATTTTACCGATATATATTCAACCGTTGACTTGCCACCGGTTTCAGTGGTACGAAATTTAAAGGGCGAAATCGTTATGGAGCTGGAAGAAGCTGACATCAACAAGTTAGAAGAAATGGGCTGGCAAGCGCCTGAGCAGTTTACCGTAAAAGCCCGTGACGATGAAACAGACCTGTATGGATTGATGTATAAGCCGACTAATTTTGATTCGACCAAAACCTATCCCGTATTGAATTATTTGTACCCGGGCCCCCAATCGGGCAGTATTCGATCATTTGGGTTTAGGGCTTCGCGATCGGACAAGCAGTCACTGGCCGAATTGGGTTTTATTGTTGTTGAAGTAAATGCCATGGGCACGCCCGGTCGAACCAAGTCGTTCCATGATGCCTATTACGGTGATATGGGAGATAATGGACTCCCGGATCAAATAGCTACAATCAGGCAGTTGGCCGATCGCCATTCTTGGATAGATACTACGCGCGTAGGAATCTGGGGACACTCAGGTGGAGGATTTGCTTCAACGCGTGCTATACTGGAGTATCCCGATTTTTATAAAGTTGCGGTTTCTGGCGCGGGTAATCATGATAACCGAAATTATGAGGCCGACTGGGGTGAGAAATGGCACGGGCTTTTAGAAAAGAAAGAGAATATAGATAAAGATGAGCTTGGTCTGTATGAGCAGGGCGATAATTATGATAAACAGGCCAATCAGCTGTTGGCTGAAAATCTTGAAGGAAAACTGTTAATTGCCCATGGATTAATGGACGATAACGTTCCGCCTACGAATACGCTGCTTATGGTCGATGCCCTGATCAAAGCGGATAAAGATTTTGACCTGATGGTGTTTCCCAACGCAAGTCACGGTTTTGGCAATTCGCGGTACTTTATGAATATGCGATGGGATTATTTTGTAAAGCATTTAAAAGGGATATCCCCTCCGGAAGAATTTAATTTTGATGATAATATCCGGTAGCCAAAACACCTACGATTCAATCGTATAGGTGATGAGCGTGGATGTTTATCACAGATAGATACCGAACAAAAAAGCCATCAATATAAAAAGGGACTGATCTTCCGATCAGTCCCTTTACTTTTACAGAGTTGACTACCCCAATAGCCACTCCATCATACAAATGTAATTAGCTGCTGTAGATATTTATATATAGACAGTTACGTTGTTCAGTAATTCTCAATGAATATTTAAATCTTCCTACTCTTGTGAACGGGTTACTCACTTTTTGAATAATTGCTCTTTTTGGATGAATGTTGTGATAACTCCCTTTTCAAACCTAACTGTCATTGTTCTTCAACTACATTACATAAGCTGAAACAAAAAAGCATATTTTTAAGAGCAATCTAACGTTGGTTAAAGACTTTTATAAAATGTTGATTAGTATTAGGTTAGCCGATCCGCAGTGTTAAGAATATCGCTTAGCACACCTGCCGCCGTAACTTTTTTACCGGCACCCGGACCTTGAATAACCAAGGGCGTTTGATTGTAAAATTCAGAATAAATCTGGATTAGGTTATCGGTTCCTTTAAGCTGCCCGAGCGGAGAACCCTGAGGAACCGATTCTATTCCAATCGTAATATTACCGTCTTTAAGTTTGCCCGTGTATCGGAGTGTCTCATTCTGTTTTTGGGCAGAACGAATGCGTTGGTTCCATTCGTTATCATAATCCGATAACTTTTCTAAAAAGGTATTCCCGTCAACATCTTTAAGCTCTTTTGGAATTAATGATTCTACCTGTAGGTCTTCTCGCTCTATGTTGATGCCAAGTGTTCGTGCCAGCGTCAGGAATTTGCGAGCTACATCTTCTCCGGAAAGATCATCACGCGGATCAGGTTCGGCGTACCCTTTTTCGCGGGCATCAATAACAGCTTTACTGAATGGGACCCTCTGTTCGAGCTGATTAAACAGGTAGGTCATCGTTCCAGAAACCACGCCTGATATTTCAGAAATGTGATCACCCGCGGATTGTAAATCATTAATAGTAGAAATGACCGGCAATCCTGCGCCAACGGTCGTTTCATATCTAAATGAGTTACGGTGTTTCTTGGTCAGATTTTTCAGCTTATCAAAATATGATTGCTCAAACGTATTGGCCAATTTGCTGGGGGTAACTACGTGGATCCCGTTGGCAAACAGCTTGGGGTACAGCCGTGCGACCTCTTCACTGCCGGTGGCATCCACAAAAATTAAATTTCGCGGGCGATTTTTTGTTATTTTGTTCAGTAGATTATCCCACTTTGTTTGTTCCGCATTATCCCAGTTAAGCTCTGCATCCAAGTCGATTCCATCTGTATTCCACAGCATTTTTCGGCTGTTGCAGGTACCAAGCAATCGAAATTGAAAATCAGAAGTTTCCAGTTCATTAAGTTGTTCCAAAAGTGTTTCCCCGACCGCCCCGGTGCCGGCTACAAAAAGGTCGATAGCAGGCTTTGTTTTTGAAATTGCATTGTTAATCAAATGCGCTGCCAGACGCGCTTCATCCTCGGGCAATAAAAAGGAGATGAATCGTTCATCGTAGTTTCGTTGGGTGTGCAACGGTTGAATTCCATTGTTATCCAGCAATGAAATGATCCGTCCGGATAGTTGTTCTCCCTCATTAAACTGATTGCTGAACTTTTTTAGTTTATACAGGTTATCATCAAGATTAAAGAGCGTATTTTGATTTGCCGACCACGCAGAAAGCTGTTCTTTTATTTCATCAAAAAATGATTGTTTTAATAAAAATCGAGCTGCTTCAAATTCAGTTTGCTGTGTAAACTCTATGGGCTTGGCATCAGGATGTCCAACGCTCCATTCGTTCAGTTTTACAAAAAGATCATAAGCGTGTGCTTGATCAATTTGTAGTCTTACAAACGGACCGGTTATAGTGATGGTTTTGAGAGAGCCATTGGTGTTAAAGTCTGATGTAATGAGTGTGCCGGGATGCTGGGGATTGTGGCTGTTTTTGACTAACACAGTAGTTTTTTTGTTTTGGATGGGTTGAATTGTTTTAGGATGAATGACGCGGGCGCCGTGAGATGAGAGTTCAGCAATATCGCCGAAGCTGAGCTGTTCGATGGATTCTGCATCCGGTACCCAGTTCGGGTCGGCCGTGAGTACACCGTTTACATCAGTCCAAATTTCGAGATGATCGGCATCAAGAGCATCAGCAATAAGTGCGGCCGAGTAGTCGGATCCTGACCGACCGAGTGTGGTAATTTGCTGCTGATCGTTGGAGCCAATAAAACCGGTAATCACAGGGACTGATTTTGACTGATGAAGAAATTTTTGAATCAGTTTGTGGGTGGCATCGCGTTGTACTCGTGCTTTACCAAAGGTGGAGTCGGTTTTAATAAAGTGAGATGCTTCGTATGCCACCGAATCAATATTAAATTGAGATAGAGCAGCGGCAAAGATAAGTGCCGAGGCACGCTCACCAATCGATAAGATGTGATCTTTCCAGGCGTTAAAATTATTACCCTTCAAATTTTTGTTTTCAAGAGTCATTCTCAATTCGGCGAAAAGATCCTGCAGATCACCCCGTTTAGGATCTCCCGGAGGTGCCAACTCGTCAAAGATACGTCGGTGTTGAGTTTCAAGCTCGTTTATAATCTGGTATGATGTGTGATTAATTTTATGATATTGATCAGCCAGTTCAATTAGCTTGTCAGTAACTCCGCCAATAGCCGATACCACTACAACAGGGCGTGCTTGCTGCATTCGCTCGCGTACAATTTTGACTGATTGACGGATTAGTGTTGAATTTTGTAATGAAGAACCGCCGAATTTGAGAGTATGTATTTTTCTGTATGACATTTGAATTTAAACCGCTTGTTCTGAAAGTTCTGATTGCAATGATTTTACAATGGAATTGAGTTGCCCGAACTCGATCAAAAAGGCATCGTGTCCGTGTGGAGAAGATATTTCCTCGTAACGTCCATTTGGCAATAGGTTGGCCAATTCCCGGCACTCTTCTGCGGGATAAAGCATGTCACTGTCGATGCCGACAACAGTAATTGGGATAGTTAATGCTGAAAGCGTTTCTTGGATTCGCGGGCGACTTCGCCTGATATCGTGAGAATCCATCGCTTCGGTGAGGCGAACGTAGGAGACCGCATCAAACCGATTGACAAGTTTTTGGCCCTGGTAATTGAGATACGACTCCACCTCGTATTGGGACTGCTCGTCTTGGACTCTGCGCCCGAACTTTTTATCAAAATCGGAGGGGTGCCGATAGCTATTCATGGCAATCATCCGCGCCAGCGCCAATCCATCCTTAGGAGGATTTTCTTCGGAATAAAATCCATCATTCCAGTTGGGATCATTATAAATAGCTTGCCGCTGGGTATGACTAATTCCAATTGCCCAGGGACTATGCTTTTCGCCCATCCCGATAAGAACGGCCGACTTGGGACGCTCATCCGTAATACACCATTCCAGCGCCTGCATGCCACCCATCGATCCGCCGATAACTAACTTAATGCCATTGATGTTGAGCTCGTCCAGAAGCTGTTGTTGGCTACGCACGATATCGCGAATGGTGACTTTTGGAAAATTAGCTCGGTATGGTTCTCCGGTTTCAGGATTGATAGACTTGGGCCCACTTGATCCATAGCAGCTGCCTAATACATTGGGACAAATAATGAAATGCTTCTTTGGATCGAGGGCATTATTTGGACCGAAAATTCCTTTAAACCATTTGTCGACGGACGTATTCCCGGTAAGAGCATGGCAGACCAGAATAACATTATCACGTTCGGGATTTAGCTTACCCCATGTTTGATATGCTATGGTCGGATCGGGAATAGTAGCTCCGTCCTCGGTAACAAAAGGTTTCTCAAAAGTATGTGATTGCTTGTTACTCATGATAAAAATGTCATCCTGATATTGTTTAATAACCCATCGGATGGCTGAATGTGCCATCCGATGGGTTATAGGTTAAGCTTGTTGCTTAATTTTACTGAATGCGATTTCGAAGTCTTCTTTGATATCATCGATATGCTCGATGCCTACCGAAACGCGAATCAAATCCGGTTCTACGCCACTGGATGCTTGCTCCTCCTCGCTGAGTTGCTGGTGCGTAGTAGATGCCGGATGAATAACCAGCGTTTTGGCATCACCAACATTGGCAAGGTGGCTGGCCACTTCCACATTTTCGATAAAGGTTCGGGCAGAATCGAATCCACCTTTCACGCCGAAGGTTAGTACAGCGCCAAATTTCCCTTCATTTAGATACTTTTTGGCTCGTTCGTGGTAAGGATGATCTTCAAGACCGGTGTAGTTTACCCAATCCACGACGTCTTGCTTACGGAGCCACTTGGCCAACGCAAGAGCATTTTCGCAGTGACGTTCGGTGCGTAGTGATAGAGTTTCGAGTCCTTGTAACAGCAAGAAGCTGTTAAATGGTGAGGGTGCAGACCCGAAATCGCGCAATGCTTCTACGCGTGCACGAATGGCAAAAGCGATGTTACCAAAGGGACCATCGGGACCAAACGTTTCCCAGAAATTAAGCCCGTGATAAGCCGGAGAAGGTTCCGTAAACACTGGGAAGTTTCCGTTGCCCCAGTTAAAGTTTCCAGCATCTACAATAACGCCGCCGATACTGGTGCCGTGACCGCCAATCCATTTGGTAGCGGATTCCACAACAATGTTAGCGCCGTAATCAATGGGACGAGCGATTGATCCTGCAGCGCCAAACGTATTGTCAACTATTAACGGGATGCCGTGTTTTTCAGCAACGGCAGATAGTCCTTCGAAATCGGGTACGTTTCCACGCGGATTTCCGATGGATTCGACGTAGATCGCCTTGGTATTTTCATCGATTTCAGCTTCATAGCTTTCAGGAGTATCATCCTCAACAAAGTTTACATCGATACCCAGGCGGGGCAGTGTAACTTTGAATTGATTATACGTTCCCCCGTACAGAAAGCTGGTGGAAACAATATTATCGCCAGCTTGGGCGATGGTAGCGATGGTCATAAATTGGGCCGATTGTCCCGATGCCGTGGCAACAGCTGCGGCGCCGCCTTCTAATGCAGCAATACGTTTTTCAAAGACATCGCTGGTGGGGTTCATGATCCGGGTGTAGATGTTGCCGAATTCTTTAAGTGCGAAGAGCGTAGCTGCGTGTTCGGTATCATCAAACTCATAGGAAGTTGTTTGATAAATGGGAACGGCGCGCGATCCCGTTGTGGGATCAGGCTCTTGTCCCGCATGGAGTTGCAGGGTTTCAAATTTTAAATTACGTTCTTCTTTTCCGTTAGTACTCATAGTATTGGGGTTTATAGATTAGTTGTTATTGGTTGATTCTTTTTTCGGTCGTATTAAAAACTGGTGGTCCACTTTGATGCAGCGGTTTTCATAAATCTCAATGCCCGTTCCTTTCACTTTTTCAATTTCTTCAGGCTGTTCGCCGGTTCCCAGCTGCAGCCATATTGCTCTCGGTTTTGGTTCCAATTCCACAGCCTGATCAACTGCTTTATGTATGTGATCGGGCGGCAGAAATACATCCACTACATCAATGGGATGGGGGATACTTTTAAGATCCGGATAAGATTTTTCGCCGAGAATGTTATCCGCATTGGGATTTACGGGTACAATGTTATATCCGGCATTTTGGAGATAGCGGGCTACGAACTGGCTGTCTTTATGAAAGCTGCGCGACAGTCCCACAATAGCAATAGTCGAAATAGTATCGAGCGTTTTCTCGGCGCGATCGGTTTCGGCACTGAGCGCTTCCGTCGCCCGCATCTTTTTGTCGTACCAGTTGTTAAATGTTGACTTCATAATGTTGTTAGTTGATAATATTCTCCGGAGTCTTTTATCCGTGGATTTTTAAAATTTCATGCAAATAAAAAAGCCTCTTCTGAGATCTTACGCCGGTCGGGTAAAGATCTCAGAAGAGGCTTAGAAAACTCGCAATGAGTTTGCCTGTTCTCTCATCTTTCCCCGGATAACCGGAGCAGGAAGTGGCACCTTTTCCCCGCACTGTTATGTGCGGGACGGTTGCCAAAGCGTCTTCGGGCCTGATCCCTCAGCTTTTCTGGATAAGAGTGCTCACTAAATCAAAAGAACAATCGTATAGAAACTAAAAAAGCCCTTCGGGATCGACCGAAGGGCTTTGAGTCTGTTTTACAAGGTAAAACGAATCAGTCCTCCGGTTGTAGGTGCGGCATACACATGCACATACAACAGAGGCGACAAATATGTTTTTTAATTCGTTTCATGTCTTGGTTTTTGAATTTCAAATCAAACATAAGTGATTGTTTTAAATCAAACAAGTATTAAATAGTTGATATTTAATTACCATTTATGAATGTATACCAAGCTATTCACCAATATTAAATTTCATTTCAAAATGGACGCCATTCTCGGAACGCAATGTATGTTCAGCATCCAATTGGTTGCTGAGAGTTTCAATAAGCTTGAGTCCCAGCGAACTTGTATTTTGTATATCCAGATTATCGGGCAGACCTTTTCCATTATCACTGACTGTAACATGAATCTGATTGTCTTTTTCGGAGCAGGATATTGAAATGATACCGCCATCTTCATCAAAAGCGTGTTTATTGGCATTGGTGATCAGCTCGTTTAAAATTAATCCCAATGGTACTGCTTGACTGGTACTGAGCGATATGGGGGCAAGATTTAAATCGAATGAGATGTTTGAGTTCCCGCCCAAATTCTCCATTGATTTGCTAAGTTGATCTACAAGATCGTGGATGTAGCTTTCCAGCTTAATGCTTGCTAAACCATCTGTTTGATAAAGCTTTTCATGAATGGAAGCGATAGATTGCACGCGATTCATGCTTTCAGATAGTACATCGGTAACTTCCTGGGAGTCAGTCTTCATTATTTGTAATTCCAGCAGGCCGGTAATCGTGGCCAAATTATTTTTAATGCGATGATGTGTTTCCTTAATCAGTGTTTCTCGTTCTTCAATCATCTCCTTCATTTTTTGTTCCCGCTCCCAATCTTCGGTAAGGTCGCGTTGTACGGACACATAATGCGTTATGTCTCCCTCTTCGTTATAAATGGGATCGATACTCCAGCGGACACGATAGGGGGTACCATCTTTTTTATAATTGAAAGTTTCTCCTTCGAAGCGTTGGTTTGTATTAAGTTTTTGAATGAGATCTTCAATGACTTCGGGATCCGTTTTAGGACCTTGTAAAAAAGACAGAGATTTGCCCACAACTTCGTCTCTTGAATATTGGGTGATGCGTTCGAATGCCTTGTTTACAAAAATAACTTGCTCATTGCCGATTTTGTCCGGCGCATCTGTTACCACAACCATCTCGCTTGTTGTTTCGATGGCTTTAAGTAAAATACTCGAAATTTTTTTACCGGAGTCTCTCCCATCTGAAATATTCTTTTGGAGTTTATCTATGGTGTGTTTTGTCATTGTACTCCCATTTTTTATTTGTTGCCTTTGGCATCAACTATTCAACATGATTTACTGAATCTTTGTTTACATAATAATCAACATGTAATGAAAAATCTGACAAATCAGATAATTCCAGGTTAGAACGTTTCCATCGTTCAGATGTTGGATAGATCATGGAGTATCCATCATCGTCAAGTTTTACTTCGAGGGGCATATCAAAATGATCGACATCGGCTTTCCAACGGTAAAACAGAACATCATTATTGATGTAATATTGGAAAGTTGGAATGTCGGCATAGTGCATGTATTGATCAAAAACGTCATCCAGATCTTCTCCCGATTGTTCGATGATGTAGCGTTCGATCTGGTCGGCGGTTACAATTTGATGATGAAACTCCTTTTGTATGCCGCGGAGGATATTTTTCCAGGTCGAGTCATTATCTACGATTTGACGAATCATGTGCAGCATATTGTGACCTTTGTAATACATATCGCCAGAACCTTCGTTATTTAATCCATATTGCCCGGTAACAGGACTTTTATTCTCAATGCGATCCCGTAATCCCCGGCTGTATTCGGCGGCTGCTTCTTTTCCAAATTGGCACTCAACATAGATGGATTCCGAATAGCTGGTAAATCCTTCGTGGACCCACATATCGGCTACATCATTGGTGGTGATGTTATTGCCCCACCACTCGTGACCCGCTTCGTGGATGATGATGAAATCCCATTTTAAACCCCAGCCCGTTCCGGAAAGGTCCGTTCCTTTGTACCCGTTTTGATATTCATTGCCATAGGCCACTGCACTCTGGTGTTCCATTCCCAGATGTGGTGTTTCGACCAGTTTAAAGCTGTCCTCATAAAAGGGATAGGGGCCAAACCAATCCTCAAAACACTGCATCATCGGTTTAACTTGCTGAAATTGTTCTTTTGCTTTTTCCAGGTTGTGTTCCAGCACCCAGTAACTTAGATCGAGGGTGCCATTTTTTCCTTCGTAGGTATCCTTAAAATTAACATAGTTGCCGGCATTCACGGCTATGTTATAGTTGTTTATGGGATTAGATACGAACCAGCTCCAGGTGGTCATGCCGTTATCGTGCCGGGTGGTATCGCGCAGGCGTCCGTTGGATACATTTTTGATTTCACTGGGCACGGTAATATTGATACTCATACTATCGGGTTCAGCGGATTGATGATCCTTGTTAGGCCACCAGACACTGGCGCCCAAGCCTTGGTTGGCCGTTGCAATCCAATGGTTGCCGAGTGAGTCTTGTTCCCAGACAAATCCGCCGTCCCACGGGGCGTTTTCGGCTACTTTTGGCTTACCCTGATAATAAACCGAGATGGTATAAAGCGAATCTTTTTTGAGGTCATTGGGCATATCCACCATGTAGGCGTAACTGTTTTTGGCCCGGTTATAATCAAGTGCTTGGCCATTTTGTGTTATCTGATCGATGGTAAGCGGATCTTGTAGGTCAATCTGCATTTGTCTTGGCTCGTTGGTAACGCGATAGGTGATATTGTTATACCCGGTAATGGAGGAGTCCTCCGGCTGGACGGTAACATTTAAATTGTAATAGACCACATCCCACCAGTCGCGTTCGGCGGTAATTGAGCCGCGAAGAGAATCTTTTTTAGTAGTAAGTACGCCGGAATCCTGAGCTGTTGTGAGAATTGGAAATAGCAATGTTAACGAAAGAAGTAAGCTCAGCACATTGTAGAGATTCTGTTTTCGTAAATAAAAACCGTTGAGTAGATTATTTAATATATTCATCAGGACTTATTCTTGTTATGGGGAATAATAGAGAATCTTTTGAGCCGAATACAATTTATCATGTTTATAATCACGGGAATGCCGAAGATCTCATCTTCAGAGAAGATACAAATTACGCATTCTTTTTAAAGAGATATCAAAAGTATATTCCGCCTATTGCAGATACCTTTGCGTATTGCCTGATGCCGAATCATTTTCATTTTATGGTGAGGATAAAGAGTCGGGAAGAGTTGATGGGATTTGCTAAAAAGAAGTATCCATCGAAATCCAATAAAACATGGATTTGTAGATAACGTTACTGACTGGCCATACAGTTCGTATCATAGCTTTCTATCTGAACAGCCAACTAACTTAAACCGAGAAGAGGTACTCAGTTGGTTTGGCGGGAGAGAAAATTTTATTGAGGCTCATAAACATGATAGAGATTGATAGAAATCCGCAAAGTTTTTAAACTTTGCGGATTTCTTTGGTGGTATCAATACCCATAATGCCGTACGCGGCTCGGATCTTCACGCCACTTTTCGCGCACTTTTACATGAAGATCCAGGTACACTTTTTTACCCACAAAATCTTCGATAACCTCCCGGGCATTCTTCCCCAGTTGTTTAATCGCCTTTCCGCCCTTTCCAATAAGTATTCCTTTTTGCGAATCGCGATTTACGATAATATCGGCACTGATGTAGTCCAGATCGTCGCGTTCATCATACTGGACGATATCAATGGTGGAGGAGTACGGAATTTCCTGGTGGTAAAGTAGAAACAATTGCTCGCGAACCATCTCGGCTACAAAAAATCGCACCGGCTGTTCGCTCAGCATATCCTTGGGATAGAAGGGCGGACCCGGTTTAATATTATCCTTAATATTATCCATCAGGTTTTGCAGCCCGTTCCCGTTAAGAGCCGAGACAAAGAAGGTGTCATCAAAATCGAACTCATCTTTAAGTTTGCGGGCCACTCCTTCAGCTTCCTGATCAGTAACTTTATCAATCTTGTTAATGATCAGGAATATTTGCTTGCCCTTCATGGAGGAAAACATTTTGTAAATGCGTCCCGGTATATTGTGATCCTTCACGTCCACAATAAGCAGCAGGATATCCGCATCCCTCCGGGCCCGGTCCACTGTTTTCATCATCGCCTTCTGGAGTTCGTACTTGGGATCAATAACCCCGGGCGTATCCAGGAAGATAATCTGAAGATCTTCTTCGGAATGAATTCCAATAATCTGATGGCGGGTGGTCTGCGGTTTGTGGGTAGTGATCGAGATCTTGTTACCAAGCAGACGGTTCATTAACGTAGATTTACCGGCGTTGGGTTTGCCTAAAATGGCAACATATCCCGAACGATGATCTTTAGTATTTTCCATAGAGGTAATAAATATTGGGAGCTTTCAGCTCCGAAAATTAATACAATTAATTAGTAGCAGTATTCATAATGAGTAAGAATTTTTTCACCGTTTCATCAAGACCATCAAATAAGGCAGATGAAACCAAGGCATGACCAATACTGATATCATTGAGGTGAGGCACGGTTTCAACAAGGGGGATTAGGTTATCAATATTTAATCCATGGCCGGCATTAACCTTCATGCCCAGGTTATGGGCCAGCTCAGCCCCTTCTTTTAGTCGCTTTAATTCGTGGTTACGGTCGGCCTCGGTGGTTGCATTCGCGTAGGTACCGGTGTGAAGTTCGATCGCATCGCTACCCAGCTTGGCGGCCAGCTCAATATCTTTTTCATTGGGATCCACAAATAAGCTTGTGGTAATATCAGTATCCGCATAAGCAGGGAATACCCGATCGCGAAAATCCTCAAAAACTTTTTCCATATCGAGTCCGCCCTCGGTGGTAAGCTCTTCTCGGCTCTCGGGGACAAGGGTCACCAGTTTGGGATTTACATCTTTGCTGATAGTCAGCATTTCTTCGGTAGCAGCCATTTCAAAATCGAGATCGCCTTTGACGGTTTCTTTTAATCGATACACATCCTCGGTTTTAATATGACGCCGATCTTTGCGTAAATGAAAGACGATACCCGAAGCCCCGGCCTGCTCGCAAATTTTAGCTGCTTCAACAGGATCGGGATACCCTTCGCCGCGTGCATTGCGGAGGGTGGCAACATGATCAATATTTACCAGAAGTTGCATCGTAATAAAACACTTAATTTAGGGTTGTCTTTAAACCCTTAAATATAGATCATTTAAGGGAGATTGTAAGTTCAAAATTTAGAAACGGCAGGGAATGGATCTACGGAAGGTTTTAGTCATATTTATGATCGGAGGATTTGCTGTGAGCTGTGGAGTGGTCCCGCGATCCTCACAGCCTCCTGCTATTACTACAGGAGATACAAATCCTGCTCGAACAGGAGAGAGGAATCCTTCTTCATCTGCTGAGGATGATACGGCATCATCTGATCAGGAATCGTCGGCACCGAATGCAGCTATGGCTGTATCATCATTAAATGAGGCCAAAGCATCACTAATACAAGCTTACCGTGATTGGAAGGGGACGCCGTATGTGTTGGGAGGGGCCTCCCAGGAAGGGGTAGATTGTTCTCGCTTTGTAAATATTGTTTTTGATGACTATTTCGGTATCGACCTGCCGACTAATACCCGCGAACAGCTCAATGTGGGAAATGGTATACGTCGGGCTGCGGTGCGAACCGGTGATCTGGTATTTTTCAGAACCGGTCGTAAGACCCTGCATGTAGGTATTGCCGTTAATAGCGGTGAGTTTTTACATGCCTCAACCTCGAACGGCGTAATGATAAGTAAACTCGGGAAAAGCTATTGGCGCAATCGCTTTTTGGCAGCCCGACGCGTATTGTAAATGGCGTGGTAAATTAAGCAACAGCCGTATCAACGCCGCCCTTCGGATTTTCCCCATATTGGTTTGTTCCGGGTTGACTGTCTTGCACATAGAAAACGATAAGAACAATAACTCCAATAATTGGTACCAAGCCGATAAGTATCCACCAGCCGCTGCGGTTGGTATCATGTAACCTTCTTACAGATACGGCAAGGCTGGGAATAAAAAGTGCCAATCCATATAATCCTAATATACCCGATATTGCTAATCCGAGGCCAGATTCAGGGTTCATTCCGCCAACCATAACCATCAGGGTCTGCAAAGCCATTACAATCAGGAAATGAATTAACGAAAACATCCAAAATTCCTTTCGGCGGGCACGCCCCTCAAAGTCGGCATACTGTTTTAATACTTTGATGTACCATTTCATAAACTCTCCTCTTTTTATTTTAGTTATGTGTTATTTACATCCCGATACAATTATTTAGCAAGAATGTAAATAAAGACAAAAAGTGCAAATTAAGGGGGTGCAAACGAAGATCATGATTTGTAATTTTATCCTGAAAAAGAATAAGTTTGCGGAATCACGCTATGGTACTAATAATTTTGAGCATTGTCTTAGGAAGTGCTGCTTTGGTTTGGATTTGGAAAGTACCCATCCAAAAAACAGTAAATGCAATGAAAAGGAATGGCAGCAGTGCTGTAGAAGCTTATAGCGTTTTGGCAATACTCTCATTAATAACGGCTGGTACGGTATATATGATTACCCAAGTCATTTAAAGTTTAAAAAGGCACATCGTGATCCATATCAGACATATCAATGACGTTTTTATCGGGATCATTTTCTTGTGAGCCAACCTCGTCGCCGCGCTCTACTTTCCACGCTTTTACATCGGTATACCAATTGCCCTTGTATTCACGGCTTTGGAGATCAATGTATACGGTTATTTCTTCGCCCTCTTGTACGTTGAACTGATCAATTTTATCGCCCCATTGGGTGATACAAATTTTCTTGGGATACTTGCCGGGTTTTTCGAGAATAAAATCCTGTTTTTTCCACGGACCGTTTTTTCCCTGTCCGGATTGCTCTTCCAGAATTTCGATCACTTCGCCCTTTACTTTCAGTTCTTCCATAGTAACACTTCACACATTTATTTTTCGCATTTGATAAATGAGGATAGGGATGACTGCCGATTATATCAATATTAATATGACTTATTTATTTGGGAATTTATTCATTCCGAATTTTGCATAAGGGTTGACCCAAATAGAAAATAAGTTTCCATAAAAAAGAATTATCTAAAAGAAAATCGGTAAGAATGCTCACTTTTGGGGAGGTGATTTCTTACTTTAAAATATTGTTAGCTAATTACTGATGATTGGTAACACGCTCCCAAAGCTAAGGTAATATACTATGGACTCGCAGCTTATAACATTTCTTCAAAAGAAAAACGCTTATCCTCACCAGCCGGAAACGGTTGAGCATGTACAGACTCACATCTCGCACGTATTTTTAGCCCCACCGTACGTCTACAAATTTAAGAAGTCGGTAGATTTTGGCTTTTTGGATTACAGCTCAGTTGACAAACGAAAGAAATACTGTTACCGTGAGGTCGAGCTGAATAGAAGGCTTTCGGATGATATTTACCTGGGAGTGGTATCGGTTACTAAAGAGGGCGACTCGTTTCAAATATTCGATGAGGTACTGCAATCCGATTCCGTGGTCGAATATGCGGTAAAGATGAAGCAGCTGCCCGAGGAATACTTTTTGCACAGCTATCTGGAAAAAGGCACGCTTAAAAAATCACACCTCGATCGCGTAGCAGATAAGCTGGCTGACTTTTATAACAACCAGCAGCCCGATGAACAGATTTTGCAGTACGGAGAAATTGAGAGCATCAAGGTAAATACCGATGAAAACTTTGAGCAGACCAAGGATTTTATCGGTGAAACGATTGATGACAACATGTACCGGGCCATACAGTATTTTACCAACCACTATTTTGAACGCCGCAGTGAACTCTTTGAACGGCGGATTGCACAAAAGCGCATCGTGGACGGCCATGGCGATCTGCACCTGGAGCATATTCATATTACGCCCGAAAAAGTACAGATTTATGATTGTATTGAGTTTAATGACCGGTTCCGCTATGGAGATTTGGCAGTAGATTTAGCGTTTTTTGCCATGGATCTCGACTTTAATAACCAGTGGCAAAAAGGGCGCTATTTCGTTGATCAGATGGCCGACAAGCTGGATGATCCTGACCTGTTGGAGATCATTGATTTTTACAAGTGTTACCGGGCATACGTAAAGGGAAAAGTTAAAAGTTTACAGAGCACAGAGGAGGAGGTACCGCAGGCCGATCGCGAGAAAGCGGTCCGGACGGCATCCCAATATTTTGATCTGTCCTTGCGATATGCACTGTTGGGATCTAAGCCCATTGTACTGATATTTATGGGCGGCGTGGGCACAGGGAAGACAACGCTTGCCAGGCATTTTGAGCAAAAATTTAATATCGACCGATATTCTTCTGATCGCATCCGAAAATCCATGGCCGGACTTGCCCTGCAAAAACGAACTCCTGAGAAGCAGCGTGATAAGCTATACACTAAATCGATGTCGGAGCGAACGTACCAGACGATTGTGGAGAAGATGGAAGAGGATATTAAAGAGGGGAAAAGCGTAATTCTGGATGCCACGTTTAGCGACAGGACGGCCCGGGAAAAGCTTGTTCAAAAATTCCGGGAGCTGGAAGTCAACTACCTGTTTGTTGAAGCCAAAGCCCCCGAAGACGTGGTGAAATCGCGTTTGAGGCAGCGCGATGAGGAAGATGGGGTGGTCTCGGATGCCCGTTTGGAGGATTTTGAAACGCTTAAAAATCGATACAGCGCACCAAGCGAAATGGGGGATGAAACCTTTATTTCTGTACAGACCGATCAGCCTGTAGAGCAGACGATCAGAGCTCTATATTTTGAACTGGCTGATAGAAATATAACCGACAGTAACCGCTAATTTCTGCTGTAGTACATCTGTTGGTGGGGAAATTCTTTTGCCAGTTTAACCAACTTATTCCATCCATCTTTTACGGGACTTTTCTTTCCACCTGCATTTTCTACTTGGGTACCGCTGACCAAGGTGCCTGTTATTTGGAGGGTTGAATCTTGGATCGTGGCATTTACCTTCATTGCGTAGCTTCCAAAAAGTTTTAAGATGGTTGGGTCAAACTTTTTATGCCGCGTTTCGAGCGTAAGCGGTTTTTCGTTAGACCGTATTACAGTAAATCCCATATTGCCCAGGTGTTGTTCAAATTTCCGATAAGCCTGGGAGGGGGCTTCATCGATAGTGAGGATAATACGATCGGCCTGTTCCATCATTTGTGGATCCGGCTCTGCAGGCGGAAGCGTGGAGGCACATGAAATAAAGGTAATAGCTATAAGAATGATACCGATTGTACGCATGCATCAAATATATATGGTGAAAAATGAATTTTAATGTACGATAAATTAATAACTGTGTAAAAGTAGATTTGTGAAATGGGGCAGGGGTGAAGGGTGATAACAAATTTTTACGGGTGATATATTGGTTGTTCCGTTTACATATTTTGCCATGTTAACGAAATTGTATTTGTTTACGTCATCAACACGTTACTTTTTAAACGATGATTTGAACGGACCGATCCAAGTAGTTACAGTGGTATGATTCCGAGGATATCCAGAATAATTTTGCTCTTGGGGGCACTTGCAAAAATGATAATGCTTCTCATAGAAGCAGCTCCCGGGGTAGCATACCAGTTTACAGTAAGTTCTTTTATCTCTGATATTTTAATGCTGTGCTTGGTCATAAGTCCCTATGCAGTTTTAGGGTTGTTAAGCTATAGGGTGGATGATAAAGGATTAAAAGCTTGGCTTGTGCTGGGTATTGCCATTCTTTTGGTAGCTACATCACTGGCGGTGTATTTGAAAACGTTCTATTTTACGCCGGAAATCCCGCAAAATGCACAGGCGGGAGTGGCCATAGTGCTGCTGCCCTTCGTACAGATATTGGGAGGCGGTTTTTTAGGAGGGCTCGTTCTAATGGTCGAGTATTTGTATGGCAAGTATGCCACATAGTTTAAAAGCTATTTATATAATGAATTGAAATTATAATGTATTTTATAGGATAGAAATCACTGCAAATTATTTAGCATTAATCTTGAGGACGGCATTTTGTAAGGTTGTTTCACTCTCGGCAAAAATGGAGCTTGTTATTTCATTATTATAAAGAACATCAGAAAGTTCTTCTAACCTGGTTTGGGCAGAATCAACTTCAGCAATTAAATCTTGGAAGGTAGTTTTAAATGAACTTGCTTTTTGAGTCATTTTAGAAACCTCAATTTTACCAGTGGTATGGATGTACCGTAAAATCTGTAGAAATTTTTCAATTCCATCCACTTGTGAGCGCAAATCCCTTATATATCGAGGCAACTGCCTTACACTTTTTTGAATGGATGTTAGCTTTGGTACAAATCCATGATATAGCAGATCTATGGTCGTCTCACCGGTAATCTCTTGGTTGAAATTATCGATGTTTTGTTCACCGGTAAGTTCATGTAGAAATGAATTCGCCATCTCTACTTGAAGTTTCGACGAAATAATATCGAAATTTAGTGATCGAAGTAATTCGTTGAGTTCTTTTACAAGACCTTGTATATCCAGCAATTGTTCTTCGCCTTTTTGGGTTTGCATGCCCATATTCTCTGCGACAACTGAAATTGAATCATCACTTCCGTCAAGTCGGGCTGAACTCACTTGGGCATTTATGGAAAGTAGTAAAATTGATCGGGAGAGCTTCAACATATAATCAGAGTGCTCTAATAAAACATCGTGTAGGTTACTAAGGCTTTCCAAGCGGGTAAAAAGTTTTCCCAAGACCATTTGTAGTGCTTTCAAATGACTTGGCACGTTTTGGGCTTCTTCGAAGAAGTCAAAATTCTGCTTTTCCAGTTCATTTTCCCTATTACGCATCTCTTTTTTAAGAGCATTCCACATAAAATCATCATAGGAACTATATCCTTCTTCTTTGAGTGCTTTAATAATATATTCCTCAGACTGATACATACCTTTACGTTTCCCCAATTCTGTTTCTTTTTTCTTCTCATATTTCAGGGTATTTCTATAGATACGTTGTACTTTATCAAATAGGTTGCTACCTGGTTTCAGCCGAATTGACATATATCCCCCATCACAGGGCAAAGCAAGTGCCATTACCCAGTAGTAGGCTCCGTTCTTAGCCAGATTTTTGACATAAGCTGCCACGGGTTTGTTTTCGTTGAGGTGGTCCCAAAATATTTTAAAAACAGATCTTGGCATATGCGGATGCCGAATAACTTTGTGTAGCTCTCCTACAATTTCTTCTGGTTGGTATCCACTGATACGGATAAATACATCATTGGCGTAGGTAATGTTTGACTTTGAGTCCGTAATAGAAAAAAATAATTCGTGATATTTAAACGGTCGTTCCTGATCTAATACTTTAACATTGGTGTCCATTTTTTGTGTATTTCATTGGGATTAACAAAGGAATTTATCCCTTTGTGAAAACGAGTCGTAAAGTGGAAAATTTACGCCGTTAATTTCTAACTTACCCTTTAGTTGTTTAGTTAATGTATTCACCAGCTTAAGTCTAAGGGATGATTGTTCGTCGCTTAAAATTTCTTGTATGGTTTTTATTCGACCGATGAACAAACTTATCTACAAAAAGCAGATTGTGTTTTTATCGTGATGGCTTAACTACTTATTTTTAACGATAGAAAAATTGTTTTTTTAACACATATATTTATATCAGCAATTGCCTTAACTTTAAATAAGGGAAAAATTGTTGGATGATTTTTTTGATTACTATTCCTCACTTTCTTTAAACTTTACTTGGAAGTATTTTGAACTATAAATACATAAATCTATACCACGTCATGTATTTATCGGTTAATCAATGTGCTGCTTAAGAAATTTATCTTAATTATCAAGCTTGATACTATTTAGAATGGGCAAAATTTCTTGAGAAAATATAATAATTAGTTATAAGCTAATGATCGACAATTGGAAGGGGCAGCAGAAAAGTTGTAATTAGGTTTTAGAGAAATCCTTGATATAAATTACCCCTGTCTAATATTTTTTCTTGATGGTATCTTGGGAGAATCCAATGATTAACTGTTCGAAATACGGATTTGTTGTGTTTCCAAATGTTCAAAAGTTAGATCACAAGACGTCATATTGGCTAATTGAGGTAAGACAAATATTTATTTCTAATAGTATATTTCTTCATTGAATTACTATGGAAGTATGGTTTATATAGGGAGCAAGGGGGGGAATAGATATAAGTAGAAAACCCCTGCAAGCCAATAACTTACAGGGATTTGAGTGCCCAAGAGAGGACTCGAACCTCCACGGGGATAATCCCCACATGCTCCTGAAGCATGCGCGTCTACCAATTCCGCCACTTGGGCTCAACTATGCTAAAGCTGCGTTGAGCTTATATTTTTGTCATTTTGCCGTCAGGCAGTATTAATTTATCCTCCGAAGCTTTGCAAGCGTAGGAGGACCACTTGGGCTTAAAAACTAACAGAGTTACTGAATTTTTAGCGGTTTCAAATATAGGAGTTTTCATCACTAATTTGAAACCCTATTAGGGGCTTATTTGTGGGTCATTCTTGTATAGGCAAGTTTCCAAACAAAATATAAGCCATAAAAAAAGCCCGCTAAAAAGCGGGCTTCTAAAATCCAATATAAAATCTCGGATCTATTTGTAATCCAGGCTTGTTACGTTAGTAGCACTTAAGCCTTTGGGAGTTTCTTCTACCTCAAACTCAACGGCTTCGCCGTCTTCAAGTCCTTGGTTGTAATCGAGGTTCTCGACATTGTTTCTGTGGACAAAAATATCATCGCCGCCTTCATCAGGTGCAATAAATCCAAATCCTTTTTTAGTGTCGAAGAACTTTATTTTTCCTTGTTTCATAACTATATAACTGTGTCTTTGTGTACACCTGTCGGCTCTGTTTGATGAAAGGAGTTGAATTAACGCGTCGTTTCAAAGAAGTAACTTACTGGGTGGGTAATTAAATATAACAACCCAAGGTAGTGTTATTTCTGTACAATACCTATTTATTATTCAAATATTTTTCTGCCGGTAGTTATTGGGGATGATTTTTTGTGTCAAAAATAGCTTCTATCATCTGTTTGTATTCCTCGGTGAGGGATACGTCGCGGCGCGCCATCATGGCTTCCATGGCCTCCAAAGCCTTATCCGGGCGATATGTTTGAATGACGTTGGAGCCCACCCAGCTGAATGACGGGATTTGTTTGGGAGGGAAATCATTCGAAAAAATATTACAGCTGACCCCACAGATTGTACCGGTATTCAGCTGCGTGTTGATGGCTGTTTTGGTATGATCGCCCATAACGGTTCCAAAAAACTGCTGGTTAGTTTCAATCTCCTGGCTGTTAGACCAGTCGGGAATACGCACGGTGCTGTAATTGTTTTTTAGGTTAGAGGTGTTGGTATCAGCCCCCAGATTACACCACTGGCCAATAATGGAGTTGCCGACAAATCCGTCGTGACCTTTGTTGGAATAGGAATGGAAGATGGAGTTGTTTATTTCGCCTCCCACCTTACAGACCGGCCCGACAGTAGTATCTTCATAAATTTTAGCGCCCATCTTAACAGTAGCATCTTTGCAGATGGCTACCGGGCCACGAATATGAGTCCCCGACATGATGGTGGCATTTTCGCCAATAAAAATAGGTCCCTTTGAAGCATTAAGCACGCAGCCGGCTTCGATGGTGGCACCGTCCTGTATATAGATCTGGTCTTTTTTTTCGAGCACGGCGTGATCCGAAACGGTGCCATTTATATTGTTATTGATTCTTAGCAGTTCGATATCGCGAACGATTTCCTGCCCGTTCAGCTGGAATAGATCCCAGAGGTTGTCAATAGATAAAAAATCATTGGATTCCAGCACAAAAAGGGTGTTGAAATCGGGTTCCCCATTTTCAAGCCACTGCCGGGAGGTTGCGCCATCTACGTTGGCGGCAATGATCGTGTCTCCGTATGTAAGGTATTGACCTCCACTTAAATTGTTGAGTTGCGTAACCAGTTGTTCGGTCGGCAGGTATCGGCTGTTTATCCAGGTACAGTTCTCATCTGTTGATATATCATCACCTTCAAATAGCCCTGTGAGCTCCGGACGCAGTATTCGGTTGGTTTTCGTAGGATGTAGCGCTTGCTCCCATTTCTCCGAAAGTGTCAGGATGCCGATGCGCAAATCGTCAGTGGGACGAGTTAATGTAAGGGGATGAAAAGTGGTCAGCTTTTCATCTTCAAAGAAACACAGCTGCATGGTTATACCTGTAAAAGATTGATTAAAATTGTTTCAAAATATCTGCCAGAATGATAACTTTAGTATTGTTCAATTATCAGCCTGAGAGAGACAGTATAAGAATCAGGAAACAAATACAATAATACAATACATCTATGTGCGGAATTGTAGGATATATAGGAAATAAGAAAGCGAGTGATATCATTGTAAAAGGGCTTGAGCGCCTTGAATATCGCGGATATGACTCTGCAGGTATCGCTTTGCTTAATGGTCAGCTGGATATTAAGAAGGGTAAAGGAAAGGTCCAAAACCTCAAGAACAAAATGGAAGCCGACCCCAATGATGGTCTTGTTGGGATTGGACATACCCGATGGGCTACGCACGGGGCCCCGAATGATATAAATTCTCATCCGCACGTTAGTGAGTCGGGAAAAATTGCGCTTGTCCACAACGGTATTATTGAGAATTACAATACCTTAAAGAAGGAGCTGAAAAATAAGGGTCGGTCGTTTTATACCGATACCGATACGGAAGTTATTGCTCAGCTGATCGAAGAGATTTACGAGAATGGCGAGGGGGAAGACGAAGAAATTACATTCGAGCAGGCTGTACAGATGGCTCTGCAGCAGGTGGTAGGAACGTATGGATTGGCTATTTTGAATGTTGAAGAGCCCAACCGTATTATCGTTGCCCGAAAAGGATCGCCATTGCTGCTGGGTATTGGGGACGATGAAATGTTTGTAGCCTCGGACGCTTCGCCCATCGTTGAACATACTAAAAAGGTGGTCTACCTGGATGACGGTGAAATGGCTATTGTTACGAAGGATGGATATGATGTTAAAACCATCGAAGATGAACCGCTTACAAAGAAAGTGCACGAGCTGGCGATGAGTATTGAGGAGATTGAGAAGGGCGGCTATCCGCACTTTATGCTCAAGGAAATTTTTGAACAGCCGCGCGCTATTTCGGATTGTCTGCGTGGGCGGATTAACGTAGAAGATCATTCAATACAGCTGGGGGGTATCGCCGATATATTGGATAAGCTGGTGAATGCCAAACGATTGATTATTGCCGCCTGCGGTACCAGTTGGCATGCCGGACTGGTTGCTGAGTATCTGTTTGAGCATCTGGCCAAGTTGTCAGTAGAGGTGGAATACGCTTCTGAATTCCGCTATCGCGAAGCCCTTATTGATGAAGACGATGTAATGCTGGTTATTTCGCAAAGCGGTGAAACAGCGGATACGCTGGCGGCCCTGCGTACGGCCAAAGAACGCGGAGCGCTTACGCTGGGTGTTTGTAATGTAGTAGGATCAACTATTGCCCGCGATACCGATGCGGGCGTTTATACCCATGCCGGACCGGAAATCGGGGTGGCATCTACCAAAGCATTTACTACGCAGGTATCGGTTCTGGCGATGATGGCTATCCTGTTGGGACAAAAACGAGGCGTGCTTGACGAGGATTATGCGGCGCGATTGATTGAAGAACTGGATCGTATTCCCGGAAAGGTGCAGAAGATTCTGGATAACAGCGACTCTCTTAAAGATATGGCCCGGCTTTTTAGTTATGCGCCCAACTTCTTGTACTTGGGACGAACGTACAACTTCCCGGTGGCATTGGAGGGCGCGCTGAAGCTCAAGGAGATCTCATATATTCACGCCGAAGGGTATCCTGCCGCAGAGATGAAACACGGCCCTATTGCCCTCATCGATGAGATGATGCCGGTGGTGGTGGTTGCTGCTACGGATCATACCAATGAGAAGATGATCAGCAATATCGAAGAGGTGAAAGCACGCGAAGGACGCATTATTTCGATAACGGGCGAAGACAATGATGAGGTTATTGATCTTTCTGAGTTTTCTTGTCCGATTCCCGAGACCGAAGATTGTCTTTCGCCAATGCTGACGACCATACCGCTGCAGCTTCTTTCCTATTATATTGCCGTAAATCGCGGTTGTGATGTGGATCAGCCACGAAATCTGGCCAAAAGTGTAACGGTAGAATAGCCTTATCCTTTAAGAATATATGTAAGGGCAGGGCTGCGAAAGCTTTGCCCTTTTGTATTTTTATGGGTACTTGAACAGTAAACGATTTCTTAATTTGCCGCGTTTTATTGATCTATGACAACATTACAAATCAAAAATATGGTTTGCGACCGTTGTGTTATGACGGTGCAACAGGTGATGGAAGATCTGGGGTTCGAGGTTGAATCTATTGCTCTTGGCCAAGTTGTTATAGCAGAAGATGTCACTTCTGAAGATCTCGAAAAGATAAGCGAAAAATTGGTTGATAAAGGGTTCGAGCTTATCCAAAAGAACGATGAGGCATTACTTGAACAGATAAAGGTTCAGCTTATTGACTATGTTAAGTATCTTGAAAACTCCGAAGAGCCTGATAAGGTTTCTACATTTTTAGAGAGTAACCTCCATTATAACTACAGTTATTTGAGCAAGTATTTTTCAGATCACGGGGGAGTGACCATTGAGAAATATCTTATCAACCTGAAGATTGAACGGGTTAAAGAGTTGCTTACCTATGATGAATTGACGCTGAGCGAGATAGCTTGGAAACTCAATTACAGTAGCGTGCAGTATCTTTCCAATCAGTTTAAAAAGACTGTAGGTATGTCTGCCACAAAATTTAAGAAAACTTCAGGTGTTGCGCGCAAGACATATGATGCCATATAGTATATGGGCAATAAAGAATCCGGAGCTAAAAATTTAGAACGCACCTTAAGTTTAGGGGCAGCACTGGCTATAGGCGTGGGTACTATGGTTGGTGCGGGTATTTTTGTATTCCCGGGTATTGCAGCAGGGTATGCCGGACCCGCCGCAATGGTTTCATTTGCAATTGGAGGGATTATTGCTTTGGTAGTAGCTGTTTCAACAGCTGAGCTTGCAACGGCTATGCCTGAAAGCGGTGGGGCGTATTTTTATGTATCAAGAGTGTATGGCCCTTTAGCCGGATTTATTATTGGCATTGGACAGTGGGTTGGACTTGTCTTTGCCAGCTCTTTTTACCTGAGTGGGTTTGGTCAATATGCTATTGATTTAATCCACCGCCTGGGATTTCAGATGGGTGACCTTGTTGTGCTTGTGGCATTTGGTACTGCTTTGTTGCTAATGATTATCAACCTTTTGGGTACAAAGGGAGCCGGGAAATTGCAAAACAGGGTCGTGATTATTCTTACCGGTTTGTTGAGCCTTCTTTTTGGTTACGGATTGTTAAATGCCGCTGGCATAGTTGGGGAAACAGCCTGGCCTACTCCGTTTGCCCCAAATGGAATAGGACCTGTTTTTACCACCACTGCTTTAATTTTTACTTCCTATCTGGGATTCGTACAAATTGCTACCGTGGCGGGTGAGATAAAAAATCCCGATAAAAATATTCCGCGGGCACTGGTAGGGAGTGTTTTAATTGTGGCTGTCCTTTATGTTGTTGCCCTGTTTGTGTCCACAAGCGTATTATCAGCCGAAACTCTTTCGGAACTTGGCGAAACTGCAATGGTTGAGGTTGCCCGGGCATTAGTAGGAGATATTGGAGCGCTAATCGTAATTACGGCCGGACTTTTGGCAACACTTTCCAGCGCCAATGCTTCCATATTAAGTTCATCAAGGGCTATCTATGCACTTAGCTTAGATGACCTATTGCCGGACAACATTAGTAGAGTCAATGATCGGTTTGGGACACCTCATATCGCATTATTAGCTGTGGGTTTCCCTATAGCAGGGCTGACGATGTTGGGAAGAATTGAAGTATTGGCCGAGGTAGCCTCACTGCTGCACTTGGTTATTTACGGGATGATTTGTGTCGCTTTGATGTCTCTTAGATATGAAAAGCCTTACTGGTATAATCCTACTTTTAAAATTCCAGCTTTTCCTGTTTTACCGATTATTGGGGCATTGGCAAGTTTTGGACTTATCTTTTTAATGGAGCCTATTTCTCAAGTAATGGGGCTTGGTATTTTGGGATTAGCACTGGGATGGTATGCACTTTTTGTGCCGGCTAAATCCTTTTCACCGCCGCTGCCCAGTGTCGTGGATCAAGCAATAATTAATCCCAGAATTGTGATGCCGATTGAGATAGAAGATCCCAAGCCGGTTCCCCGCGCATTGTTGGAGGCTTTTACAGATTTTAAGCTCGATGTTCTTGGATATCAGATAGTACCTGAGCAAACCAGCCCGGAGCAATCCCGCGAAGCGTTTGAGGAGGAATCGCATAAAAAGTTTGATAAAGTGTTAGATCAGCTGAAAGGTCAGGATATAGACTTTCAAAGTGACACTGTTTTTACCCCAAACTTTGCTGAAACATTAAATGCTTTTATTGATGAAAATGACACCCAGGCGGTTTTGACGGCGCGTCCTATTTCTTCTGTGAAACGACTATTGGTTCCCGTCTATACAAAGAGTCAGGTTAATTCAAACTTGGTAACAATGCTTTATGATCTGGCTATATCCAGCGATTTGCCAGTGAGCTTAATTGTAATGGTAAGCGGTGAATCTGAATCTGACGAAAGAGATACCATTGAAGCGCTTGAAGATTATGCGGTACAGCAGCTCGAATTGGCGGGATTAGGTTCAGATCAAATTCGAACAAATCGGGCAGAGGTTGCAAATATTGCTGAAGCTGTTGATGAACTTGCAGCAGAAGATGATGTAGTGATACTGTCTGAAGCAGATACTTCTAACCGCGATAGCTTTTTTAATACAATCCATAATGATATTGAAGATAAACTGGACTGTCCTTTGCTGGTAGTATTGAATGACTGAAGAAAAATAGGTTTCCTCAGGGTGTTCAGATCCAAAAATTTTACACATTTCTTTTAATGGATTGTAAGGGATGGTCTATCGAGAGCTGTTATATTAGGCTGTAATTTCGAACAGAATCCATATAGCGATGAAAAAATCTTTGCAAATCGAAGGCATGCACTGTGCCGGTTGTGCTAACAGCGTAGAAGAAGCTCTTTCAGAGGTAGAGGGTGTTAGCAATGCCTCCGTTAACCTGGCTACGGAAAAAGCGTTTGTTGAGTTTGAAAACGGTGAGATTTCGCGTGAAGAGTTAAAAAAGGCGGTACAAAATGCCGGCTACGATATTAAGGAAGAAGCTGAGGAAAAAGAGGATCCGGATGTAACCGGTAAAAAAAAACTTGATGTAGCCTATCACAAGATGTGGTGGTCATGGGCACTGACCATCCCCATTATTTTGCTGATGATCCCCGAAATGTTTGCCGGCTACGCGCTCGGCGGGGAGTTGGTATATCAGCTACTGATGATTGGGTTTTCTACAGTTGTAATATTTTATCCCGGTTGGGAAACCCTAAAAGGAGCGTGGAGATCAGCAATTAATGGTTCCCCCAATATGGATGTGCTTATTGCCATGGGGTCTTTGGCAGCGTTGGGAACGGGATTTGTAGCCCTACTGCATGTCTTCGGAATGGCACCGCCGTTCCACAGCTTCGCCGGTATCGCGGGGATGATTATGGCCTTTCATCTTACGGGACGCTATGTGGAAACGAAAGCAAAAGGTCGTGCTTCTGAAGCGATTAAGAATTTAATGACGCTGGAGGCCAAAGAAGCAACGATCATTCGTAACGGCGAAGAGATGACTATCCCCGTTAAAGATTTGGACGTTGACGATGTGATGATTGTTCGTCCCGGTGAAAAGATACCAACCGATGGCAAGGTCATCGATGGTGAAAGCAGTGTGGATGAGTCGCTTGCTACGGGTGAATCAATGCCTGTTCGTAAGGAGAAGGGCGATGAAGTGATTGGTTCCACAATTAATAAAAATGGTACGCTTAAGGTGCAGGCGACTAAGGTTGGCAGCGAGACTTTTCTTAACCAGATTATTCGGATGGTTGAAGAGGCACAGAGTTCCAAGGTGCCTATACAGGAATTTGCCGATCGTATTACGGCTGTTTTTGTACCGGTTATTATTGGGTTGGCCGTTACTACGTGGGCCGCGTGGATGATCTTCCCGGAATTTTTTGGACAGGTTGCAGTCTGGGCATCAGGTTTTATTCCGTGGATAAATCCCGAAATGGGATCGGTAGCGCTGGCTTTTTACGCGGCTATTGCGGTGCTGGTGATTGCGTGTCCCTGTGCATTGGGATTGGCGACGCCCACGGCTCTTATGGTTGGCACCGGCCTTGGGGCCGAAAACGGTATTTTAATCCGCAAGGGTAAAGCCGTTGAATTATTGCGCGAAACCGATGTGATTGTGCTGGATAAGACCGGAACCATTACCAAGGGAGAGCCTTCGGTTACAGATATCGAGATATTATCAGATTGGGATGAAATAAAAATGCTTAAATATGCAGCTGCTGCAGAAAAAGGATCCGAGCATCCTCTGGGAGAGGCGATTGTTGGTCATGCCAAAGGGCAGGAAATTAATCTGTTGGATACTTCCGGATTTGAAGCTATTACTGGGAAAGGCATTCGATCAGAGGTTGAAGGAAAAGAAGTTATTATTGGTAACAAGTCGTTATTTGAAGAGCAGAATATTGAGATCAGTGATAATGCAAAAGCTGATATTGAGCGATATGAAGATCAGGCCAAGACCACTGTTTTGGTTGGAGTGGATGGGACTCTGATTGGATTAATAGCCATTGCCGATCCTATCAAAGAAGACAGTAAAAAGGCTATAGCTACTATTAAGCAGATGGGATTTACCACGGTTATGATTACCGGTGATAATAAACGAACGGCGCGGGCCGTGGCAGACGAAGTAGGTGTTGAGCAGGTGATTGCAGGGGTACTCCCCGATCAAAAATCTGATGAGATAAAGCGTCTTCAATCAAACGGCAATAAAGTAATTATGGTGGGTGACGGCATAAACGATGCTCCCGCACTAACGCAGGCCGATGTGGGTATCGCCATCGGTACGGGGACTGATGTGGCTATAGAATCTGGTGACATAGTGCTGGTAAAAGGTGAACTTCAATCGGTAGTGCAAGCAATAAAGCTGAGTGAAGCTACATTTAAAAAGATAAAGCAAAATCTTTTTTGGGCATTCTTCTATAATGTGGTGATGATTCCCCTCGCTATTATGGGAATGATGCACCCGGTGTTGGCTGAAGTCGCCATGGCATTTAGCTCCATAAATGTCGTGTTTAACTCCAGGCGACTGCAAAAAGCTGATCTTTCCACAATATAGTATCTGTGTGTGGATAACTATGTGGAAAACTCCCGAAATATAATTTATTTGGAAAATCTGTAACAAAATGCCGATAAATCTTTCTTGAACGTACAATCGGGAAGTAATTAATGAGTATATTTAAAGATATCAATGTTGATAACTTGATATTAAAGGAAGGATTGTTTATTACATAATTGCTTTTCCGACAAAGCGTAACAATAAGTTTGGGGAATATTTATTATGAAAAATTGGAAGGCATTGATTTTAAAAATAACATTACTGGTGCTCGTGGGCATTGTAATGTTGACAGGATAATAAGACGGCTTAATTATAAAGTTTAATTTGTATTGTAATAACAGAAATGCGTATTTGGTATATGCAATCAGCATACCAAAATGTATAATTTAAAAGCGTTTTTCTGTGGAAGATAAATCAGTAACAGACCTGTCTTATTTGCGTGAGCTTGCAATGGGTGACGATTCTATTGTTATAGAAACCACCGAAGCATTTCTTAAAGATATGCCTGCGGCTATTGAAAATATCGAGAAATATTATGAGGATGAGGAATGGGAACAGCTCTACAAAAAAGCCCATAAAATTAAGCCCAATCTAAAATACATGGGGATGGAGCGTGCTCACGAACTTATTCTTGATATTGAGGAGCAGGCCAATACGGAAAAAATATCTGATGATTTAGGAGAAAAAGTTTCGGAATTTTGTTCGTTATGTCGTCAAGCCCTGGATGAGTTATCTGATAAAATTGAAACATTGAGAGAATAATAGCTATAACCTTTGGGAGTATTATTCGTATTGGTAGGCAAATGCTCACCAAAACGGATAACTCTTATGATTTGGCCATTATTAGTAAATAGTATTGGGATTTTTGTAATAGGCTACATCCTAAAAGGCGTACAGATAAAAAGCTTCTTTACGGCGATTGGGGCAGCGATACTTTTGGCAATTATAAATACTCTGGTAAAACCGATCTTGGTTTTTCTGACGCTGCCCATAACAATACTGACATTCGGACTTTTTATCCTTGTCATAAATGCCCTAATGTTGATGCTGGTGGATGAACTCGTAGAGGGAATGAAAATAGAAAACTTCGGATGGGCGTTTTTATTTAGCTTGTTGCTGGCTGTGCTAAATTTGGGATTTTTCTAATTACGCCACGTTGGAGTTTTTGATGAGGTTCTGCTCTTTATCAGTTTGATTGATTTCGAGAGTGTAGATTTTAGCAGGGGGGATATTTAAAAAGACAAGCTTTTTGTTATGCTTGTAGGCTTTAACAATTTTTTCCTCAAAGTCGCTTTTAAAATCACCAAATTTCAGGTATTTGAAATAGCTGATATACGCTTTTTGAGAGCAGAGTTTGAGTTTCTTTTCCCAGATCTGCTTAGTGATCTCTTCGGGCATATTTTCATAGGGGAGGCTTGAAAATATAAAGTCGTACTTTTTCTGGGGATGAAAATTTAAGATATCAGCATGATGAATGCGGATATTATCTTTGAGGCGGTACTTGGAACCGATGATTTGATAAAACTTTTTATGGATCTCAACAATGTCTAAAGAGTCCTGGGGACGAAGGTGTTTCGCTATCTGTTTGGTAAGTGAACCGGTACCGGCTCCAACTTCCAGAATATTTAAGGGTTTGCAGTCGGTATCAGTAATTTTTTCTTGTAGGTGGGCCACAAGATCTTTGGCCAAAAACTTAGAACTGGGGGCTACTGCTCCGACCTGTTTTAAGTCTTTTAGAAAGTAAAGTAGGTGTTCCAATGATATTTCTTTGGTTATTGTGGCTGTTTTAAGGTAACAAAGCTTAAGCAAATTGACTAATTGGTGCGTATCGAATTACTTTACAATATATCTTGTAAATTAAGAGAAGTTTCAAAAACTGTAGCTGAAATATATTTTTACATCTAATTAACTATTTACAGTTGATTCATTTCGCTATAGCTTTCACTTTAATAGTTCTTACTAACTAACATTAAATTAATAAAAAACCATCTATGAGTTATTCTATCTTCAAGGAATTGAAGCAATTGAGTATTATCGTGTTGTGTGTCGGTTTATTAGGGGCATGCGCCAGTACTCAAAATGCTCAAGACCAATCAAAAGGCGGTGGGTCGCCATCTCCAGAATCAGATAACGGTATGAAGCCATACAGTGAAGTTATCACTGACGAGGCTGAAACTGATACAGGATTATTTGATGTCCACAAAATTGATAAGGATTATTTTTATGAAATCCCTGATTCGCTACTGAGTCGTGAAATGTTACTCGTTTCTCGCATAGCCGAAACCCAAAACGAAATTGGTTACGGTGGCGAAAAGTTAAATACGCAAGTTGTACGCTGGCAAAAGAAAGATGACAAGGTGTTGCTGCGACATGTTTCGTATGAAAATGTAGCCAGTGATTCACTACCGGTTTACGAAGCGGTTCAAAACTCAAACTTTGAGCCTATTATTGCTTCTTTCGACGTCAAATCGCTTGGAAAGGATTCGGCCGGAGTAGTTATCGATGTATCGAAATTATACGCCAGCGATATTCCGGCACTTGGTCTGCAAAGCAGTCAGCGCGAAGAATATAGTGTGAGAAGACTTGATACCGATCGTTCTTTTATTGAGCATATTAACAGTTATCCCCAAAATATTGAGGCTCGCAATTGGATGACGTATGAAGCCTCAAATCCACCATCAAATGCTTCTACGGGAACGATCTCTATGGAAATTAATCATAGTATGATACTTTTGCCCGACAAACCGATGGATACCCGTTCGTATGATCAGCGTGTGGGATATTTTAGTGTTGAGCAAACAGATTATGGAACAGAGTATCATAAGGCGAAAGAACAGCAGTATGTTACTCGCTACAAATTGGTGCCGAAAGATAAAGAGGCCTATTTGAATGGAAAGCTGGTAGAGCCGAAAAACCCCATTGTTTATTATATTGATCCCGCGACACCGAAAGAATGGCGACCCTATTTAAAAAGTGGCGTTGAGATGTGGCAGGAAGCTTTTGAGGCGGCCGGATTTAAGAACGCAATTATTGCCAAAGATCCGCCCTCCAAGGAAGAAAATCCTGAGTGGAGTCCCGAAGATGTTCGATATTCGGTGATTCGGTATTTCGCTTCTGATATCCAGAATGCATATGGACCTCATGTTCATGACCCACGTACGGGACAAATTCTGGAGAGTGATATCGGTTGGTATCACAACGTGATGAATCTGCTGCGCAACTGGTATTTTGTGCAAACGGCGGCAGCCAATCCGGAAGCAAGAGCGGTTGAGTTTAAGGATGAAGTAATGGGTAAGCTCGTTGAGTTTGTATCGGCGCACGAAGTTGGCCATACGCTGGGACTTCCGCATAATTACGGATCCAGCTATGCTTACCCCGTAGATTCGCTTCGATCTCCAACATTTACTGACAAGCATGGTACAGCTCCATCCATTATGGACTATGCACGATTCAATTACATTGCGCAGCCGGGTGATGGTGTTGAAGAGTTTGGTCCCGATATCGGTGAATATGACAAATGGTCGATTAAGTGGGGCTATACTTGGTTCCCTGACGATATGACCAA
Organism: Fodinibius sp. AD559; assembly: GCF_052712805.1. NCBI lineage: Bacteria > Pseudomonadati > Balneolota > Balneolia > Balneolales > Balneolaceae > Fodinibius > Fodinibius sp. AD559. Next base: position 162,295 of record NZ_JBQPVW010000003.1, on the reverse strand, counting down.
AGAGGAGAAGCAAGCCAAGCTTAATGAATGGACCCGGGAGCGAGCTGATGATCCCCGGTATTTCTATGGTCAGCAGACCGGTAATAAAATAGATCCGCGTTCACAAAACGAAGATCTTGGGAATGATGCCATGAAAGCCAGTGAGCTTGGTATTGCAAACTTGAAGCGTATTATTTCCAATTTGGTTAAATGGACTGAGCGCGACGGGGCAAATTTTGCCGAGCTCGAAGAGCTTTACAATAACGTTGTTGGCCAATGGAATCGCTACATGGGGCATGTAACCAAAAATGTGGGTGGTGTTTACGAAAATCATAAAACCTACAATCAGGAAGGTCCTGTATATACGTTTGTTCCTCAGGAAACCCAGCAGCGAGCTATGGACTTTATCGTTGACTACGGATTTATGACACCCGACTGGTTACTTGAGGAAGATATCCTTGATCGTATTAACCAATCTACTGTTGTTGATGATATGCGAAGCGCCCAGGTGAGTGTACTTAACGATCTTACCGATCCACAGCGAATAGCTCGGCTTATCGAGTTTGATGCGCGATCGTCAGAAGATACGTATGATGCCTTCGAAATGATGGATGACGTCCGTAACGGAATCTGGTCAGAGCTTAATAGCAATAGCTCAATTGATGTGCATCGCCGTAATCTGCAGCGCGCATACCTCGAGCGCATGGAGTATTTGATGACCGAAGAACTTCCGGATATCCCTGCTGCATTTAAAGATTTCATGGGATGGACGGATGTAAATGTAAGCCAGTCTGATATTCGTCCGATTGTTCGAAATCAGCTGCAGATATTGTTAGACGATGTTCAGAATACGAAAAATCGCGTGCAAGATCGTGCAACTGGTGCACACTTGGCTGATGTTGAAGTACGGATTGAGAATATCCTAAACCCGGATGACTAAAAGCGAAAACAACTGATTAATTTCAAAGCCTCGGCTTATAGCCGGGGCTTTTTTAATTGGGCTATGTTGGGAAATAACAAATGTTAGCGTCAGGACTTGTTACTAATCTGATCCCAGAACATACTTATAGTTATTCCGACAATTACAACTACAGCTGTACCTACAGGATTTAACCACAGATATTCAATAGCTTTGGTAAACCCCTCCGGGGTTTCATTCCAGGGTAGAATTAATTGCCAGCCGCCTGTTTCGGGATGTTCAAAAAGGCGATCAAAGAAAAAGACGGTAATCATTCCCGAGACAAGCCCCGTCAAAGCTCCGACACCGTTGGCACGTTTTACATAGAGTAGCAGAACAAAAACGCCCAGAATAGATCCATAAAAATAACTTCCGACTTTGTTAACCAGTTCAATAATAGATCGCGTTTCGCCCAAAGCCAAAGCTGCTCCGGTTGCCAGTAATCCCCAGAGCACGGTTGTAAATCGTGAGGATCTCAGATACCATGTCGCACTACGATCTTTGGGATCAAGTCGCTTATACCAATCCACAATGGAGATGGTGGCCAGGGCATTGAGCTCACTGTCAATACTTGAGAGAGCAGCAGCAAAAATTCCGGCCACAATAAGACCGATGAGGCCGATAGGAATCTCATTGAGAATGAAATAGGGCAGGATATAATTGGTATCATTTCGGCTGGATTCGGTAATTTTTTCCTGCCGCTCCAGTTCCGATTCGCGCACTTCGTTAAGGTGTTGATCTGCCTCACGAAAAGCCGCTGCATTTTCCTGTGTTTTTTGATCAAGTAAATTTAAAGCAGCTTCTCTGCGTTGCAAATGGGCTACCTGATACTCCTGTTGTAGCATTTCGCCGGTAAGTTCGGTTTGCTCCATTTCGGCCACCGGATCGGTACTGTGAAAAGTTATAGGCGCCGATCCAAAAATATAGAACACATAAAGCATTACGCCCAGCAAGAGGATAAAAAATTGCATTGGTACTTTAGCATAGGCAGAAAGTAGTAACGATTTTCGGGCATCATTCAGCGACTTTGCTGTAAGGTAGCGCTGCACCTGACTTTGATCGGTCCCAAAATAGGAAAGCATCAAAAAGAGGGCAGCAAAAACGCCGGTCCAGATATTATACTTCTCGCTGATGTCAAAGCTGATATCCAAAGCGTCCAGCTTGCCGAGCGTACCGGCAAGATAGAGCGAGTCACTAAAATCTACATTGGGCGGCAGCTGATAATGAATCCAATAGAAACAGAACGCAAGCCCAAACATCATCACCGCCATCTGTTTTACATCGGTGCGAATTACACCGCTTATGCCGCCGACCATGGTATAAAGCGTTGCGGTAATCCCGATAATAAGGATGGTCGTTGAAAGCGGCAGGTTGAGTAGTATGGCAAGAACATATGACGGGGCTGCAATAATAATTCCCAGCCCCAGCCCGCGCGACATCAGAAAAAGAAAGCTGGTAAAAAGCCGGGTGGAAAGTCCGAATCGTTCCTCCAGCACCTCATAAGCACTAAAGTTTTGTAGCTTATTAAAATAGGGTACCAGCGTCAGGCACAGAATTATCATTGCAAAAGGCACTGCCAGGTAGATCTGTACAAATCGCATATCCTCAACATACGCCTGACCCGTAGTACCGATAAACGTAATTGCCGAGGCTTGGGTTGCCATCACCGATAGTCCCATTGCCCACCACGGCATCGATCGGTTGGCCAGGAAAAATCCCTCAATATTTTCACTTTGCTTGCCGTGACGAGTACCGTCCCAGATGGTATACCCCAGAAATGCAATCAGAACAAGCCAGTCAATCCAGTGCATAACGCTTAAATGGGAAGGTTAAAAAAGTATGTGAACAATCCCAGCAGCAGGATATAGGCAAGGCCAATCCAGAAGACGCGCCAATAGTTTTGCTTTGGTTTTTCTGATTTTTTCTCTGTCATAATCTGCTCCGGCTTAAAAATTAATCGTTAGGTATCGCTCGTTATATTCTTAAGCACATTAAATAACATAGCAATATCTTGCTCATCATTATACACATTGGGCGAAATACGCACCGCCGAGCCCCGTACCGAGACATGGATGTTATCTTCATCCAGTTGGTGCTGTAACTTTTTTAGGGATACAGATGCTGGCAGCCGGATGCCAAACATATGCCCGGCTCTCCATTCCGGATCCTCAATTTGGTATCCGTGGTCGGGTAAACCTCTCTCCAGATCGGCTGTTAATTGCTCACAATACGTCTGAATGTTTTGAGGTTCCCAATCTAAAATCTGTTTGATAGCCTCAATCATCATCGGTACTAAAATAAAATTACTGCGTTCTCCCATGTCAAAGCGTTGGGCACCCGGTTGATAGTCATCCTCATAATCTACCAGTCCGCTGAAATCTTCACTATCTTTACGGACAATCCAGCCTTCTTCGAGAGGGATACCGTCTTGCAGTCTGGGCCCAAAATAGCCAAGCGTTATGGAATAGGGACCCATAAGCCATTTGTAACCGGCACAGATTAGGGCATCGGCCTTAATTTCTTGCACGTCGATGGGCAGCGCACCTACCGACTGCGTGCCGTCGATTACAAAGTATGCGTCGTTATCTCGAGTTTTCGCTCCAATCGTTTTTAGATCAAACCAGGTACCGTCGGTCCAATGTACATTACCGAGGGCAACCAATAGCGTATCTGAATCGATGGCATCTAATATTCGCTTGTTCCACTTTTTACCACGATTGTCGAACCCTTGCGGTGGGTCAACGAACTTTAGCTGACAGTCGTGCTCCTTACAAAACTGCTTCCAGGCATACACATTGCTGGGGAATTGTTCTCCTGCAATAACAATCGAACTGCCTTTGGAAGGATCTATATTTTTTGCTACTGTTGCCAGTCCGTACGAAACGGCAGGCATAATAGCGATATCTTTAGCCTTGGGAGCATTTACGAGTTTGGCAAAAAGTGATCGCAACGTATTGCTGTCCTCAAAAAAGTGATCAGGCGTTATATCCCAGGGTTGGCTTTTTCCTTTAATGCCCTGAATACCAGCTTTCTCCACACTTTTAAGCAGTGGTGATAAAAAGGAGCAGTTGAGGTAATGATGGTCATCAGATAACGAAAATAAATGTTTTTGGCAGTCCATCTTGAGATTGAATATTTCAAAGTTAAATATTGAGGATTTAAGGGTAAACTTTTAACGTTCAATCTCCAACTTTTTCGACGAGCTGATCGGTAATTCTAAAACTTTCCGGTCCAAATTGAAACAGTATATCCAAAATGCAACACCACGGCTCAAATCCCTCAAAATGCTGGTGATATTCAGGATGCTCAAAGTTGGGATCACTTTTATGCTCGGCCTGGCGCTGATAGTGGCGGCTGTCGTGTTCCTGGAATAATGTATTGGCACCTAAACGCTGTACGAGCAAATCAGGATTAGAATCATAAGCCGAAACTTCGCTGGCCAACTCATAGTCAATACTAATATCCATAAAGCGAAACAGCCGCCTTTGAATGTAGAGAATGAATTGCATCAGGTAGGTATAGTCGTAGGCGGATTCAAAATCTGCTTTAATTTCGGGTTCATAAAAGTCGTAGTAGATACTGTTGCGGTAGTTGTATTCCAGCGTACGAAGCAACGGCGTAACCCAGTCCTCAGAATGATCCATCCGTACATCTTTGATGGCTTTTTTTCGATCCTCGGTACGGATGGGAATGTTAATCCATTGTTTCCCTTCCGGAGTTCGAATTTGGGCACGGTGAATACGGCTCTTACGCGACCAGCGCTCCACATCCTGCAGAATAATTTGGTCGGCCTGCAGCATGGCAGCTAAATCATAGAGATTGGGTGCAAATTGCGGTGTTAAAAGAGCAAGCTTCATGTTTGAGTTACCACTAAGTCACTAAGGACACTAAGATTATTAATAATAATGTGGATAGAATTAAGAATTAAAAATTTAGAATTAAAAATTACTATTCACTCATTACTCATCACTTGTTACGATTAGCACAAGTGCCCCATAAGCCTTATTTTCGAGAGTGTTGAACAGAAATTATTTTAATTCAATTACCAAGATTTATGGAAGGTAGTGTACGTGTACGTTTTGCGCCGTCACCCACAGGATTATTGCATATCGGTGGGCTCCGGACGGCACTCTATAATTATTTGTTTGCGAAGGGCAACGACGGAACGTTTGTGCTCCGTATTGAAGATACCGATCAGGCTCGCTATGTAGAAGGAGCCGAAGAAGATATTCATCGTTCTCTGAAATGGGCCGGTATGGAAGTTGATGAAGGTCCCGAAAATCCCGGTGATGTTGGTCCCTATCGACAAAGTGAGCGCAAGGACATGTATGAGCAATATGCCGAAAAGCTTGTTGAGCAGGGTAATGCCTACTACGCTTTTGACACGCCTGAAGAACTGGATCAGATGCGGGAACGATTAAAAAAATCGGGGAATCCGTCGCCCAAGTATGATGCCATTACTCGCATGTCGATGAAGAATAGCCTGACGCTTCCCGAAGAAGAAGTCGAGCGGAAGCTGGAGGAAGGCGAAGAATATGTTATTCGTTTAAAAGTTCCGCGTCGGGAAACTATCCGTTTTGAGGATGAAGTTCGCGGTTTCGTTTCCTTCGAAAGTAAAGGATTGGACGACCAGGTTCTGCTCAAATCTGATGGCATGCCGACCTATCACTTAGCGAATGTGGTGGATGATCACCTGATGGAAATTTCGCACGTAATTCGTGGAGAGGAATGGCTCAGCAGTACGCCGAAGCATATTTTGATGTACGAATATTTTGGATGGGAGCCGCCCACGATGGCGCACTTACCGCTGATTATGTCGCCGAGTGGAGGAAAGCTTTCCAAGCGAAAAGCTGAGACTGAGGGAATTCCAATCAACACCAAAGATTATATTGAGCAGAAATTTGAGCCGGAAGCATTAGTTAACTTTTTGGCATATTTAGGGTGGAGTCCCGGGGATGATTCGGAAATTCACTCACTTGATGAGCTTTGCGATATGTTTTCGTTGGATCGCGTAAGTAAGGGCGGTGCGGTGTTTGATTACAAGAAGCTAATCTGGTATAACGAGCATTATCTGCGTGAAAAGCCGGCTGATGAGCTGTGGCCACGCGTGCAGGAGATTGCCAAGGAGCACGGACTTGATCCTGATGAAGACTATATGAAGCAGATTATTCCGCTGATGAAAGAGCGTGTCAGCAAGGTTGAGGACTTCGTAACAATGGGACGCTTCTTTTTTGAGGATCCCGAGGAATACGAAGACAAGGCTGTTAAAAAGTGGAAGGATAACAGCGCTGAGCTGCTGGAAGCATATGTTGATAAACTTGAAGACCTCGACGAGGACGAGTTCGAAGCCAAGACGTTGAAAGACAAGATCAAAGAAGTGATCGAAGAATACGATGTTGGTTTTGGTCCGGTTATGATGCCGCTTCGTGTAGCTGTATCAGGAATGGGCTACGGTCCCGATCTGACGCCAACGATTGAGCTTCTTGGCAAGGAAACGACCATCCGCCGAATTAACACGGCTATCGAAAAGCTGGGATAGTTTAAATGAAAAAAGAGTTAGGTTATAAACCCTGAGGGTCTTCAAAATCCTTAGGGTTTTATGTTTTTAAAAAAGGATTAGTAAGGCTCGAAAAAAAAATCTGGCAAATTATTGCAGAGATTGTATTTTCATTGATCAATTGTGCGTTTGGTATTGGATAAGAAAAAGCTAATAAAGAAATTGATTCAATGAAGCGGAAAGTACTGTTTGTTATAGCTGGATTATTTTCAGTATTACTGTTAATGAATTTTGGCTATGCTTCTCCTGATGCTGCACAAGCTGCCGAAGAAACTGCTAAAACAGGCATTGAATCAGGAAGTTGGTTCAGTATTTTGCCTCCACTCGTAGCTATTGGCATTGCTTTAATTTTTCGTCAGGTGCTTTTTGCCTTGTTTTTGGGAATTTGGTGTGGTGCTTTTTTGGCAGGTGATCTCTCATTCGGCGGCGTTTTTTCCAGCTTTTTTACGGCTCTCCATGGTTATATCGTTCCCGCTACTGCTGATGAAAGTCATATGAGTATCATCATCTTTACTATTCTTATTGGTGGGATGGTTGGTATTATCACCGATAACGGAGGAACACGCGGAGTCATTCAGCGCATCACAAAATATGTCCGTACCAAAGTGAGGGGACAATTGATGACGTCATTGATGGGCTTTGTAGTCTTTTTTGATGATTACGCCAACACCATGGTAGTAGGCAGTACCATGCGTCCCTTAACTGATAAACTTCGCATTTCGCGAGCTAAGCTGGCGTATTTGGTAGATGCTACCGCAGCCCCGGTGGCAACAATAGCGCTTGTAAGTACCTGGATAGGGGCTATGGTCGGATTTATCGCTGATGCATCAGATAAAATGCCTAACTTTACTGAATCAGCGTATGCCGTATTTTTGAATTCGTTGCCGTATAATTTCTATGCTTTCTTTACGCTTCTATTTGTAATTTTGATCGCGTGGTCGGGACGTGATTTCGCTACCATGCTTACCTCACGTATCAATCTTTATAAGGCGAAGCATAATCCGGAACTTGATACGTATAACCTCTGGAAGGATAAGATTGAAGACGATAAGAAGACTAAAAAGGTATCACACTGGTCGAATGCAGTTATTCCAATTATAACGCTTGTCGTAGGAACCGTGGGTGGCTTGTTTATTACAGGAGAGGGGAGTTCTGTTCAGGCTATTATTGAGTCTGCGGATTCGTACAAAGCATTGCTCTGGGGATCGCTTATCTCTATTACTGTAGCTATTATAATGACGCTTTCTCGAAAATTGCTCGAAGTTGATGAGATGCTCGAAGGTATGATGGAGGGAATGCATACCATGTTCGACGGGCTTCTTATTTTGGTGTTAGCCTGGGCACTCAGTGCGCTCACTGTTGAGCTTGGCACAGCCGATTACCTGATGAGTGTGTTCGGCGAAACACTGAATCCTTATTGGCTCCCGGCTATCGTGTTTATACTTTCAGCTCTTACAGCATTTGCTACCGGTTCCAGTTGGGGAACAATGGGTATTTTAATGCCGCTGGTTGTGCCACTGGCTTGGGAGATTGGCAATAACACTGGGTTGGACTATGCAATTACGGCCGAAATTATTTATGCCAGCGTAAGTTCGGTATTGGCCGGATCTGTTTGGGGCGACCACTGTTCACCGATTTCGGATACAACTATTCTCAGCTCGATTGCTACCCAGTGCGATCACGTCGAGCACGTTAATACGCAGCTTCCCTATGCTATGATTGTCGGAGGCATAAGTATTGTGAGTTTAATTGCAATCATGGTACTTGGCGTTCCGGCGTGGGTTATCTACCCGGCCGGTATTGCCATTATCGTGGCTATTATTTTTCAGTTTGGAAAAACTCCCGATCCCGCAGAATATACGCCTGAAGGTAAAGAGGCGGTCAACACAACATTGGATTAAAGCATCTATATTGATTGGAGCTTAGGTTCCGCACCAGTAGTATGGAACCAGATGATGTATGAGATTTTATTTTGTGTAAGGTTTGTGTCTCGATCCGAACCTCTGGTTCGGATTGGTTTTTTTAACTATTTTTCAATAGTAAACTCGTAGCGGTTTTCCTCCTCAACATCCATTGTTCCAGGCTTAAATCGACGTTCTGCGAAGGTAACTTCTCTATTATGATCGACTAATAAAACTGTAGAACAGCGTGTGCCATACCCGTCGCTTTTAATGAAGATTGGTGAAACTTTCTTTTCCACTTCCTTTGGGATACCAGTATCTGGTAGTTCTTTATCCGGTGCTTCGCGATCATCAGCTAATAGATCAAAGAGTAGTTCGGGGGTGATTGAATCATCCTGGATTATACGGTGTAATTTATTTTTCGCTCGATGCACTTTTGGCCAGGAGGTCTCCAATAGATGATTACTGAGTCCGTATAACCCCGAATCTAAAAATAGAATATTGCCTTGTTGATTGGAGTAGTAGCCCAGTTGATCTAATGATCCTGCTAATAGGTTAAAGCCCATGTATTGATCAGCATAGGATTGCAATTTTGAAAGATAAGTCCGCACATTCTGATCGGTTTGTAAAAAATTGAGCACCAACTGTCCGCGGCTGGGTGGATTATCTTTCTCAATGTCGGGATCTCGGTAATTGGTTATCGCTGAAAATTCTCCTTGTTTGTTGATTCCCATCCAGGTACCGCCGGCTTTTAAATCTCTGCCAGCTAAGATGTTTGGGCTTTGATCCCAAAATTGAGCTGCCCGTGAGGGGCGTTCATAATGCTCATCTCGATTAGCGGCAAAAATTAGTGGGTAGTGGGAGTCTTGTTTATATGAAAATACAATCAAACACATTTTTTAATCGGATAAAGTTGAAAGCAGAAATTTACGAAACAATTTGGCATATTCGTGCGTGAACACAAAAGAAATATCTTACAGCAAAAAACTGCATGTCGATTATTCATAAAAATACTGCATTTGGAGTAGGGGACTTTGTATTTATTGCAGTGGGATTATTATGTGTTTTCGGATTTTTCTTGAGCTATCCATCACAGGAGCCGCGCAGTGTTATTCAAACAACAATGGTTGAGGATTCGGTCGCTGCAACGGCGAATCAGGTTATTCGTGATTTAGGATATTCTCTTGATAGCCGACAGGCATCAGCTATTAGTTTGCAGAGTAATACTGACTTACTTGACAGTTTGCAGCTTGATAACGGTCGTCAGGCATTTATCCGTACTGTATCAGACTCTATGTCACCGGGATTACATCCATATTATTGGGATGTAAATTTTTCCAATACCAACAAGAATGCTGATGCTGCACAAGATGGAAATGGAAATATTGTTTTGCGGCTTGATGAGCAGGGACGCTTGATCGAATTTTTAAATTCTGAGAATAGTTTGCCGGATCGTTCTGTACATCGCAGTGCTCTAATCCATGCGTTTGATGCTGATTCCGATTTAGATTTGTGGAAGACCTTGCCTGATTCAGCTTGGGATAAAGTACTACGATTTGATATCGATGAGGATTACAACAGTTCTTCGACTTCCGATTCAGTAGATATGGCCAATACCGAGCGTTCACATACTTTTAGGCGTGCTAATATCGAACGGCTGACAAATTATTATTTGCAAATAGGGGGATGGAATCCCGAACAGTTTGAATTTTCGGATATTCAAATTGAGACCGTTCATTCACAGCCGGTAGCGGATGTAATGGTAACTGCCTCCGCTCCGATAATGGGGCAAGATCTCCGGATTAATGCCCGTCTTCTTTCCAGCGGTGCGTTGATAAACCTCGATGCTACCTACAATCCGAATGGTACTGAACAAAATATGCCCGGACTGTTAGAAATTAGCAGGTTATCAATAGTGCTCATTTTCTCCCTTGCCCTGATAATCCTGTTTTACTTCCGGATTCGTTCCCGGGCAATCGACACCCGATCGGCATTGATTGCTGGTATTTTGACAGGACTGATTGTGCCGGCAACAATCTTTTTGCAAGAATGGGGAACAAGTTCGTTGGTGGGTGTAAATGTGCAATCGATGGACTTGCTCGGCTTGGCACTACAAATGGGATTTTCGGGTGCTTTTACTTCGGTAGGCGTGTTTGCCCTATTTGCTGTCGGAGATTCAGTTATGCGTCAATACTGGCCCCAGAAATTGTACAGCTATGATTATCTCCGCGAGGGAAAGTTTTTTAATAAGCCTATCGGAGAAATGATTCTGCGATCAATGGTACTGGCATTTATTTTATGTGGGATTTGGACTGCCGCTCTTTCTTTTGCTCCTAACCTGTTTCTTGAAATCGAACGCACTTTTCTCGCTCACGAAGCAGCCTGGACACCTATTTATCTCTTTCTAAATAGCTTTTGGTTTAGCTTATTATTTGCATTGTGCATCTTTGCTGTTGCGGCCACGCAGTTCTATGGTTCTCATAAGAGAAAGTGGTTTGCTTCATTAACTATCGTTCTCGGTGTTATTTTAATTATACCTACTTTCCAAAATGTTGGTCCGGCTATTCCGGAGATGGTACTATTTGGGATTTTAGGTATCGTTTTCACCGTCATTTTTCTAAAATGGGATATTCTGACAGTCTTTTTCACTCATTTTCTTTTTGTACTGATGCTCGAATCCTCAAGCGGTTGGATTGTAAGTGGTTCCCCGGATCTGCCTGCATTTATTGTGTTGTTAGTCTTCCTTTTTGGTAATACTGTCGCAGCAGTACTATTTATTGTCAAGGGAGAGGAGGAGCAGTCTATTTCAGGTTATGTGCCGGATTATGTCGAAGAGCTGGCACAAGAACAGCGCATTAAACAAGAGCTTAGAATTGCGCGTGATGTACAACAATCATTCTTACCTTTAGAAACCCCGCGTTTTAAAAGTCTGGATTTAGCCGCAATCTGTAAGCCGGCATACGAGACGGGCGGTGATTATTATGATTTTATCCAACTTGATGACCATCGTATTGCAGTAACCATTGGAGATGTGAGTGGCAAAGGGATTCAGGCCGCATTTTATATGACCTTTATTAAGGGGATTTTACACAGTCTTTGTAGAGAAATTGATTCACCGGCTGAAGTTTTGAAGAAAGTGAATCGCTTATTTTATGATAATGCACAGCGAGGAACGTTTATCTCCTTGGTTTATGGGGTTATCAATTTAAAAAAGAAAACATTTCGTTTTGCGCGTGCCGGACACAATCCGATTTTGAGAGTGGGTGGCAACAATACGAATTTAGAAGAGTTAAAACCCGAAGGCATTGGCATTGGCTTATCGAAAGATCGTTTTGATGAGCATTTAGAAGAGATTGAGTTATCCATAGAAGACAACAATGTGATTGTTCTTTACACTGACGGAATCGTTGAGGCAATGAGTGAATCCCAAAGTTTTTATGGTACTAATCGATTAAATACGATGATTAAACGGAATGCCCGGAAACCAGCGAAAGAAATTTTAGATCTGTTAGCTCAAGATGTGAGGTCATTTATTGGCAAGGCAAAACAGCATGATGATATGACAATAATGGTTATGAAGTTAAATGGTCAGAAAGAAAAATAGGTGCTATTAATGAAATTATCGTGGAGTGTGAAAGGCTTTCTCATCGGGTTGTTTGTATTGTTTATTGGGATATTTCCTGTAACAGCTCAATCAGATGTTAATTGGAAATCACTTTCTGAAGCACAAGAGTTAGCCAAAGAGAATGGTAAAAAAGTGATACTATTTGCCGAAGCCAAGTGGTGCGGATATTGCAAAAAAATGTATGAGGAGGTGTTTCCAAGGCAAACTGTGCAGGACAGTCTGGAAAAATATTTTTATCCGGTTAAAGTTGATATCGAGTCGGATCAAAAAATTGTGTTTAACGGCCGTTCCCTTACCGAACAGCAGTTGGCACGTGAGTTTAGAGTTAGTTCTACGCCCACATTTATTTTCTTGGATCAGGATGGGAACACCATAGGAAGGCAACCGGGATTTTTGCCCGCCGATATCTTTGATAAACTTGTGGCATTCGTGGGGGCAGATTTAACAGGTAAAAAATCGTTTAAAGAATACTTGAAGAAATATGGAGTGGATATTAATGGATAGGGGGAATGTTATAGCATATGAAATATTCCATATATTATGGCAGTAGAAATGGAGCATAAAATGTATTCAAGATGGTATTGAGTCAGGCTGTTGAAGATTATTTAAAAGCAATATATACGCTGGAAACAAAAGATAAAGGAGCATCAACTACTAAGATTGCAAATGCACTTGATGTGTCATCAGCGTCGGCTACAAATATGGTCAAACGGCTGGGTAAGATGGGATTAGTTGATTATCAGTCGTATAAAGGAGCACGGCTGACGGATTCAGGTAAGAAGATTGCGCTCGAAATTATTCGTCATCATCGCTTGCTGGAGCTGTATCTGTTGGAGGTTATGGGCTATTCTTGGGATGAAGTGCACGATGAGGCCGAAAAGTTGGAACACCATATCTCGGAACGATTTGAGGATAAAATTGCCCAGCTGCTTGATGATCCCACCCATGATCCGCACGGAGATCCGATCCCTACCAAAGATGGATTGATGCCCGAGATGGATGCAGAACCTCTTGTTGAGGGAGAAGCAGAGCAAGAGTATATAGTGAGCAGGGTAAAAGATCAGGACCCGGAATTGCTGCGCTATCTTGAAAAGATCGGTTTGCTGCCCGGCATAAAAGTTAAAATAAAAGAAAAAGCTCCTTTTGATGGACCGGTCACCGTACTTGTTGAGAATGATGAACAGGTGATTGGAAACGATGTTGCAAAGAATATTTTCGTGGCGGAGATATAGTTAAGAATAAATTAACCTCTCGAAGCTAATTTATTGGAATAGCCAGTTCTGAGTTTGTTATTTACTCTTTGTGTGATAGCTGAGCTATTTGTTTTCGTCGTTTTCTGCGTTGCTGCCAGATAACAAATCCGGTAATAGAAAGAATGGGAGGGGCTAATCCGGCCATACAGTACAGGAACTTGATGAATATACCACCCCAGTTCCCAAAATGAAGGGGATAAGAAATACTTAAAATGTTGTAGCTCCAGTGTTTTTCTCGGATTAAGAATCGCTCTGTTTCGGCCCCGGTTTTTGGATCGTATTCGATGTGATTTGAAAATTTATAATGGATAGACCAGTCGGTATCCATGCGGCCAAAAATGGTAATAGATTTTCTCGGCGCGGTCGGCATTTCAATGTAGGTTGGAGTGAAGCCCGCCACATTAGTTCGGGATTCCTCAAGTAGGTTATTGATTGATACATTGATAGATGGAGGATTGGGGGTTTGTTTTTCTTCTCCCTGGATAAAGTTATAAGTATTGGTTCCTACCACAATTAGCGATAGAAACATACCGGTTAAAGCCATGATTAAGTTTAGCAATAGGGCCCACACTCCTATCGTACGATGTAGCTCAGAGGAGCTCCTTTGAAGGTTTCGAAATCGAGGGCGAATTTTGAAGGTAAGAACCCGCCAAATAGATTTACGATAAAACCAGAATCCGGTTAAGAGTGACCCTACAAAACAGAGTCCTGCTAAAAAGAGTACCAGTTCACCTGCAAATCCTGCATGAAGTTTGTAGTGTAAATTGAGCAACCAATAGGAGTACGTTTGGTTACCGTCGATATCTCGCAGTATTGTTCCGTTTGTGGGATTCACGTACAGAATACGTCGTACCTCATCAGATCGGCGGACTTGGGCTTCAATAGCACGGCTTGGTGATTCTGGGATATGAGTAATTCGTACGCCCCAGTCGGGATATTTTTGTTGTATTGACTGATAGGCCGCATCCATGTTGATACTCCCTTTGTTTTCATTCAAATGAATGACATCACGTTGAATGTAATGTTCAATCTCATCATCAAAAACGAGCAGAGAACCCGATACGGCCATGACCAATACGAAAAGCCCGGCGATGAGGCCGAGCCATTTATGGATGCCAAGGATATTTTTCTTTGAGATATACATTACTGATTATAGTACTCTACAGCTTTAGGTATATAAAATATCGTTGACTTCCAGCATTACGGATGCCTCTTCAAGAGCATAACAGATTGTTTTAAATTCCGATTTTTTAAAACACATTTGTACTTCCTGTTGCTGAGTGTTGATAATCATTCTCTTTGTCCCATCCCCAAAAGAAATTGCGCGATCATTGAAATCCAGGTCGAGGAGAGTAGAGGTAAACTTTTGAAAGCTTTTGGGAGTAAATCTTAGCAACAAGTTTTTATGATGTAGAATAATATTATCACAGCAGTTGTACTGCTCGATACTGATATTTTCTCTCTGACTTAAGATAGTAGTCGTGTTGTCCATTTTAATTATACAGGTATTCGTTCTTTGGGAGCGTCTGATTTTTTCCTTCTTTTTTGGAGCCGTTCTTCACGAGCCCACTGTCGTTTTTTGCGATCCCACCAGATGATAAAGCCGGTAACAGGCAGGCTGGCACAGATCAGGCTGGCAAAAAAAGCGATAATTTTACCCGGCAATCCGCCAATGGCTCCCACGTGAATATCGTAATTCATAGCCACTAACTTTTCTCCGGTGTTATAATTTTCGTACCGATCGGCACTTAATAGTTCGCCGGTGTATTGATCAAATTGGAGTGTGCTGTTGCTATAATACGTTTGTCCATCAGGACGAATAGTTGCGCGTATTGTCGATTGGGAATCAGTTGGTGCAACCAATGCAATACTATACGCCTTGGGATATTCTGCCCATGCTTGTCGATAAGCTTGCTCCATTGGTATGGAATTCGCTGTCGTATCAGGCATGGTGGAGACCACTTTTTCTGCGGGACCATCAGGTAACTGGTATTCGCCGGTTCCTAAAAAATGCAAACTTTTCTGCGCAAAAGGGAAATACCAGTAGAGACCCGTAAAGGCAATAATTAGTGAAAGAACCAGAAAGTAAAAGCCCAATACATTATGAAGATCATAATTGATCCGCCGCCAGGTTGAGTCCCATTTTACTTTAAAGCTTTTTTGCTTCCCGGCTTTGTTCCATTTTTTTGGCCACCAGAGAATCATTCCTGAAATTAACAAGATGATAAAAATTACGGTGCTCCAAACAACGATAGGTTGACCGATAGGTGTGGCCAGCAACAGACTCCAGTGGATGCCTTTTACAATCTGGAAGAAGTCCTTTTTCTCGTTGACAACCCCCTCAATTTCTCCATTATAGGGATTGATATAGGCTGTTTTATGGGCTTCCATCCCTCCGAAATAAGTCCATGAATCTACACCTCCTTTGTAAAGTATGGCCGACCAGTTGCGATCGGGATTTTTGTACGTGGTCAATCCATAAGGAAGGTGTTCAATTCCTAACGTATCGGCGGCTTTTTTCTGCAGTTTTTCAATGGGCAAATGCTGTTGGTTTTCCGGCACCTCATCTGCATAGTAAGTATCGTGACGCACGATCTCTGAAATTTCCTGTTGAAAAACATAGAGGCAGCCTGTGATACTTAAAATAAGCACCACCAGCCCGGTAATAAGTCCGAGCCAGCGATGCAGAAATAAGACGGTTTCTTTAAACGATGGCATGCCTAATTAAAACTTGTAAGTGAATCCCGCAGTGATGTTGCGCGGACGCTGTGGATTTACTGTGCTCCATCCGTTGTAATATTCCTCATCAGTAAAGTTATTGAACTTGAGATTGAGGCGATATGTCTTGGCATCATAGAACAGGGAGCCGTTTAATACAGTGTAAGACGGAATGGTAAATCGCCCGGTATTGGAACGGTTAATTACATAGTTATCGCTTGCGTAGTTACCGCCGAATCCGAGTCCGAATCCTTTGAGTGAACCGGTTGTGAAACGATAGCTGATCCATCCATTGATTAAATCAGAAGGTCCGGCTTCTTCGGGACGGCGATCCTGCAGGCTGGGAGTGCTCGTTTTTGTGATTTTGCTTTCGTTGTGGCTATATCCAGCAGTAATATTTAGGCCGTTGACGGGCGAAGCATTCAGACTAAATTCTACACCACGACTGTATTGTTCCCCGTCCTGTATTGAGTATTGTGGGCGATTGGGATCGGAGCGAACGATATCAGAGACGGTAATATCGTAGTAACTTGCTGTGGCAGTAAGGCGGTCGTTGAAAAGGCTTGACTTAACACCGACCTCCCACTGGTTGGCCTGTTCGGGAGAAAAGCTTTCAACAGTACCGTCGCCCTGGGTGACAGGGGCAACGTTATTAAAGCTGTTCATGTAATTAGCAAAGATAGACACTTTCTCTTCAATGGGTTTAAATACAAGTCCAAATTTTGGAGAAAACGTTGTTTGTTCGTAGTCGTCAGCCTCGGTTTCGGGGTTGCCATTATTTACAAAATGATCCAGTCGGACGCTGGCCATTACTGAAAGTTTTGGCAAGATATCAATCACATCCGAAGCATATGCAGAGTACACCTGCTGTTCTGTTGAACTTTTATAAACAGAAGTATTGGCCAGCATTTTATCCACTCCTGCCTTGGAAATAGCGGGGACAGAGTTATTACTGTCAATATTGAATGAATCATAAGCGATATATCCGCTACTGTTGTTTATAACATTTTGCCGTAGAAAGTCGAGGCCTATAACCATTTGGTTTTGTAGGCCACCCAGCTCAAAATCGCCGGTGAAGTTCTGCTGAATATTGGTCCCGAGAGTTGTGGAGTTCTGGTCACTAATATAGCGTCCGAATGTATTGCCGGGAATACCGATTGTTGAAATGTAGCTATAGTACCCCTCGGATTTTGCAGAGCTTCTGGAAAGAACGGTTTCTGATGTCCATGAATCAGAAAGATGGTACGTCATTTTACCCTGTAGACGAAATACCGGGTTACTGATGGTGATATCATTTGTCGTATAGGAGTTTTTGTTGTTGTAACTTAGCTCTGAAATATTGTTGTCATCAAGCGGTGCACTCCGGTTTAGGAACAGCATCGTTGGGTTGGTACCCTCAGAGTGATAGAGTTCAGTATTGATTAAGAAAGAAAGATCTTCATTCACTTCGTAGGAGAGAGAGGGTGCTATAAAGTAGGATTCAAAAAATCCGGCATCTTGAAAACTGTTTTCTTTGTGGTACGCTCCATTAATGCGAAGTGCGACATCCTGTTCAGCACTAATGGGGGTGTTGACATCTGCCGAGATTCGGTTAAGTCCAAAGCTACCTGTGCGGTAGGAAATATCTCCGCCAAAATTATCGGATGGCTTTTTAGTCACTACGTTTATGAGTCCGCCGTAGGAGGTTACCGTGTTACCGAATAACGTGGCAGAGGGACCTTTAATAAATTCAACACGTTCAACATTGGCGGGATCAAGTGATCCGTTTGTCAGCGAGGGGAGTCCGTTGAGCATATTAGGTTGCACCGAGAATCCGCGAATAGAATAATAGCCGGCGCCATCGCCGCCACGGCCCGTCGATTCCCAAAGTTTGTTAACACCGGGAGCATTGTTGAGAATGTCTTCGAACTTGGTGATAACCTGGTCTTCAATCAGCTCAGCATTTACGGTATTATATACTTGAGGATTTTCCAGGTTTTGTACCGGTAACTTGGCTACATATTCACTGAACTCAGTAGAAAATTTGTTGATTTGGTTTCCTTCAACAACGATCTCCTGGAGTTTTTCATTTTTGTTTGAAAGTGTAATGTTGATCGATAGTTCTTCTCCACTTTCGATTGAAATAGATTTGCGTTGGTTGGCATATCCAACCGCAGAAACGACCAAGATGTAGTCTCCAGCAGGGATTTCAGTGATAGAATAATAGCCTTGCGCATCACTGGCATCTCCAAACGAAGTACCCTGTAATGCAACGTTAATATCGGATACAGGTTTTTGTTCGGTGTTGGTAACTTGTCCTTCAATTTTTGCCGATTGGGCAAATACAGAAGCACTAAAAGTAAAAAATAGCAGTACAGTTAAGGTGAGGCGAATAAAATTATTTTGACAGTTCATAAAACGTAAATCCTACTACGGTGTATTATTTCTGATTCTAATTTAAGTGGCTATTCCGAGCGAGATCGAAAAGGAAGCTGTTCTTTTATTGTTGAATAGAAAGAAAAAAACAGCCCTATATACTTATATAGATCGCTTCTAAATAGCACGCCTGAAACTATTTAGATTAAATCTATATAGCAAGATTTTTATCAGGATTTTTTTGCTCTTGAAGGTAGGAGTTGAAAAGGTCAAAAGAAGAAATAGATATTGTAAACTAAAAAATATAACCGTAGTTAAGGTAAAGTGTCTACATGAAGAAAAGTTGAATGGAAGGTTAATCTTTGCTCTTGATGCTTCTCGATAAAAAATATTCAATACCCAAAAATTTTACACAAAACACTTATTTGGTTGTAACGTATTATCGCTTAATCTTACCGACATCTAAGTAAATAATCACACAAAATAGATTACCATGGATCAAGAGCATCATCAACAGAAGGAATCTCACGATGAGGGGCATCACGATCACCATGCCCATATGCTGGATGATTTTAAGAAGCGATTTTTCATCTCGCTATTACCCACTGCACTCATTCTATTATTGTCGCCCATGATCCAGGAGTTCATGGGCATCGCCGGACAGTTGGACTTTACCGGTGATATATCACTTCTTTTTCTGCTATCCACTTTTGTATTCTTTTATGGCGGATGGCCGTTTCTAAAAGGAGCTTATGATGAGATAAGTGATAAACAGCCCGGTATGATGACTCTAATAGGGCTGGCCATTACCGTGGCGTACGGCTATAGTTCGACTGTAGTATTCGGATTGGAGGGCAAGCTCTTTTTCTGGGAGCTGGCTACGCTTGTGCTCATTATGCTGGCCGGACATTGGATAGAGATGCGGTCGGTGATGAGTGCTTCACGCGCCCTTGAAGAGCTGGCCAAGCTGATGCCGGATACCGCTCACCGTCTTAAAGATGACGGCAGTACCGAAGAAGTGCCGCTCAAAGAATTACAAAATGGAGACCGGCTGGTGATAAAGCCCGGCGAAAAGATTCCCGCTGACGGTGAGGTCATGGAAGGATCAACTCAAGTTAATGAATCGCTGCTTACCGGGGAATCGAAGCCGGTTTCTAAAGAAGAAGGCGATGAGGTTATTGGTGGCGCTATCAATAGGGAAGGATCCATTACGATAAAAGTTACCAAAACCGGGGAAGATTCCTTCCTTTCGCAGGTGATTTCGCTGGTTGAAGAAGCCCAAGAAAGTAAATCCAAAACACAGAATTTGGCAAACCGTGCAGCGGCCTGGCTTACATTCGCGGCTTTAGGCGCCGGAGCGCTGACGTTATTTGGCTGGACGTTCTGGTCATCGCAGGACTTTGTATTTGCCATCGAGCGCACCGTTACCGTCATGGTTATTACCTGTCCCCACGCTCTCGGGCTGGCGATACCGTTGGTGGTTTCGGTATCTACCTCGCGAGCGGCCAATGAGGGATTTCTTATTCGCAACCGAACGGCCTTTGAGCAGGCTCGTAACGTAGATGCTATCATTTTCGACAAGACGGGTACGCTCACCAAGGGCGAGTTTGGCGTTACCAACATCAGGCTGTTTACAGAAAATTATTCTGAGGATGAATTACTTAAGCTTGCTGCTTCGATCGAGACACGATCCGAACATTCCATTGCCCAGGGTATTGTAGAAGCTGTGGATGAAACCTATGAGGTTTCGGAATTCAATTCTATTACCGGGAAAGGCGTAATTGGTAAGGTCGAGGAGAAGCAATTAGCGGTAGTAAGCCCCGGATATTTGGAAGAGCAGGATATTGAAATTCCTGATCGTGAGCAGATTGATGAACTGGCATTGGAAGGTAAAACGATTGTTTATGTTTTAATTGATGATACACTGGAAGGGGCTATTGCGCTGGGTGATCAGATTCGAGAAGAATCTTATGAAGCTGTAAATAAATTAAAAGAGGTGGGTATTCAATGTATGATGCTTACCGGAGATAATGAGCAGGTAGCCGAGTACGTAGCCAATGAGCTGGGACTGGAAGATTATTTCGCCGAAGTATTACCGGATGAAAAGTCCGACAAAGTAAAAGAAGTGCAACGTCGTGGATTGACCGTGGCGATGGTCGGTGATGGTGTTAACGATGCGCCTGCTCTTGCGCAGGCCGACGTGGGTATTGCCATTGGGGCGGGATCTGATGTAGCCGTAGAAACCGCTGACCTGGTGCTGGTGAAAAATAATCCCGGGGATGTCGTTTCTTCTATTTTTCTGGCCAAGGCAACGTACCGTAAAATGATCCAGAACCTCTGGTGGGCCAGTGGTTACAACATCGTAGCTATTCCGCTGGCTGCCGGCGTATTTGCTTGGGCAGGAATCATATTAAGTCCGGCTGTGGGGGCTATTCTGATGTCGTTGAGTACGGTTGTAGTGGCTATTAATGCTCGTTTTTTGAAAGTGGAAAACTAAGCCACTTTTGAATTCCCTGTTAGGTACATAGAGGTTATAAGTCTAAATAATTGCGTATTGTTTCTGGTTTTGCCCAGCAGGGACAAGAAGATAAGCACAAAAAAAAGGAAGCCCGCCTGATTAACGTAGGCAGACTTCCTTCAGGATTTTAAGCCAACTTTTATTTATTCTCGAGAATAATTTTCAGAGCTTTTTCTTCAGCAGCATTGCCAAAGGTGTCGTAAGCATCCATTATTTCATCTAACTTAAAATGATGGGTAATTAGCTGCTCGGGTTCCAACTTGCCGGCTCCCACCGTTTTCATCAGCATGGGGATGGTATAGGTGTCAACTAAGCCTGTGGTCATAGTGATATTTTTGATCCACAGTTCTTCCAGTTTAAAGTCTACGCTGGTACCGTGAACACCGACCACAGCAACCTGGCCACCGGCTTTGATGATATCCTGGCAGATATCAAACGTTGCAGGAATACCAACTGCTTCAACGGCAACATCTACTCCTTTGCCATCGGTGAGTTCCATTATTTTATCAACAGCATTTTCCTCACCACTGTTGACGGTGTCGGTAGCCCCGAATTCTTTGGATACTTCGAGGCGATTGTCATCGAGGTCAACCATAATGATTTCAGCAGGGGAGTAAAATTGGGCAGTAAGTAACGCTGCAAGCCCAATGGGACCAGCTCCAACGATAGCAACTACATCACCGGGTTTTACTTTACCGTTTAGAACACCTACTTCAAAACCGGTGGGTAAAATATCGCTGAGCATAACTAAGGCTTCTTTATCGGCACCTTCCGGGATGTGATACAGGCTGGTATCAGCATGTGGAATGCGAACATATTCGGCCTGTGTACCATCAATTTTATGCCCTAAAATCCAACCACCATCTTCACAATGAGAGTACATCTGTTTTTTGCAGTTATCACATTTCCCGCATGCAGTGATACAACTAATTAGAACAGGGTCGCCTTTTTTGAAATTGGATACGCCTTCACCAACTTCTTCGATAATGCCGACCCCTTCGTGACCAAGGGTAGTTCCATCTTCAACAGCAGGCACATCTCCTTTCATGATGTGGAGATCAGTGCCACAAATGGTTGTTTTTGTGATCTTGACAACCGCATCTGTAGATTCCTGAATTTCTGGGTTGGGTTTTTCTTCGTAAGCGCGATTTCCGGGACCGTGATAAACGAGTGCTTTCATAATAATTACCTCTCATTATTTGCTTAAAGGCATCTTCATAATTTCTCAAAGGATGCACTAATTGACGTTTCTACATTTTATATAATTGCAAGAGATGTGCCACAAATGTTTATCTGATGATTTTTTAAGAGGGGATTAGAACAAGCATAGCAGCATTTTATTCCGAAAAAACAGTTAATTACGAAGGGATTTGAAAATATTGCAAATACGCAATGCTATTGACATTCAGCTGTCGCATTTATGCATAAAAAAAGAGCACCGATCAAATTGATCGATGCTCTGAATACTACACTAAAATCTAAGTAAGCGCTGAGAATATTTGACTCAGTTAAAATTTAACTTTTATTCCTTTTGATCTATTTGTTTGAGCAATTCATCGACGGCCTTTTTTAGCTGAGCATCCTGGCCGGTTCTGTAATCTGGGGGGTTGATTACCTCTACATCAGGCACGGCTGGAACGCGATCCATATTGTTATCTGTATTTTTGACGAACCAGCCTCGGAATGGAAGTCGAACATACGAACCGCCCATTAGGCCGGCGCCGCCAGTAGAAATTACTGCACCAAATGTTGGTTCACCTACTAATGTGCCGAGATCCAACTGCTTATATGCATGAGAAAAGATCTCTGCATTTGAATAACTATTCTGATTAGCCAAAGTGATGGAATGTTTAGTCCAGCTGGACAGTGGCAGTCGCTCACCAAAGGGATAGTGTTCACGGAAGTTAGTTTTATTTTTTGAAAGATTGTTAGTTGCTCCGCGAGGAATTGTGTAAGCGTGTTGACGATATTTTAACACTGTTAATAGATAATCGGTCGTCCAGCCCCCACCGTTATATCGCACGTCGATAACGATCCCTTCCTTGCCTTCACCGGATGCCACGAGTTCGCGTTCGAAACGCTCAAAGCTGGGCCAGTTCATTCCTTCAACATGAATATAACCCAATCTTCCGTTTGAGTATTTTTCG
Source organism: Fodinibius sp. AD559 (assembly GCF_052712805.1). Lineage (NCBI taxonomy): Bacteria > Pseudomonadati > Balneolota > Balneolia > Balneolales > Balneolaceae > Fodinibius > Fodinibius sp. AD559. Next base: position 139,284 of record NZ_JBQPVW010000003.1, on the reverse strand, counting down.
GTAAGTTCTTTACGCTTTTCAACCCATTCATTATAAAGTTGATCTCCCAGACTTCCGGTAGGCTCAATAACAACTTTACGTGTTTCACCTTCAGTATTTTGAACCTGCAGCAGGGTAGGGGTATCAACTCTGTCGGATAGCAAGCTGTAATAATTATCCACTTCGGCAACCTGTTGTCCTCCAACTGCGGTAATAATGTCTCCCACATTGAGCGTACTCACCTCTCGGTCAGCAGGAGAATTAGGAACCACGCGAACGACTCGTACGCCATTCGAAGCGGGTTCAACCTCGGCGCCGATAAGTCCGGTTCGGGTTTCTTGCGTTTCAGCGCGATCTGATCCGTAAAAGCCCATGTGACTGGCATTAAGTTCCCCAAGCATCATGTTCACAACATCTTCAAAATCTCTATCTGTTGAGGTTTGCATAGCCCACGGCTTGTAATGTGTTTTAAGTGCCGTCCAATCCTGCCCATGAAAATTGGGATCATAAAAATTGACATTTAGTTTTCGCCATGCTTCCTCAAAGATCTGCTCGCGCTGCTTATTATGATTTATTTTCATGCTCGCACGGTACGGCAGTTGTTCAATACTATTTTTATCCAGACTATAGCGCCCGATTTGTCCACCGCGTTGCATAAAATAGAGGCTATTTAAATCGGCATTTAAGCGAAGGTCATTTGGGTTTATTCCTTGATCAGTAAGAGCGGAAATCTTACTGCCGTCCCATTTTGCTTTGTAGATATCCTCATCAGCATCATCACCTACGAAATAGAATGTTTCTCCATCTTTGGAGATAGCAATATTTGATTCGTCCCCGGGCATCGAAGTAACCTGATGTAACCGTTTGTAAAGGCCGTCGAAATCGATGGAAACATTTATGTCAACGGTATCATTCGGTGATACGACTTCAGGTTTTTCACTTTTATCCCAGTCAAGTTGTGTACGCTGCCAGTCGCGTTTATTGAGCCAGGCAAACCAGACATCATCATTGCCGTTATTACGATTTGACAGGAAGGCAAGCTTGCTACCGTCAGGACTCCAGACTGGATCAGTATCGGGCCGGGGGTGTTTGCTGATATTGACGGGTTCCCGGGAGTCATCTGCGGGATGAATGTAAATTTCATGATTGAAGTCGAGATCAGGCATAGAGTACGCCAGCCATTTGTTGTCAGGACTCCAGGCCACATCACTGGCCTCTGCCCATCCATTATCCACCAAGATGGTTTCTTCTCCGAGCTTGTCTCGTCCTGATATTCCAGCTACCACCAGTTGTCCGCGACCACGGTTGAAAGCTATCTTCTTTCCGTCGGGGGAAACGACTGGATTGCGTTCGCCCATTTCGGTATTAGTAAGCTGTTTTGTTTGAAACTGAAGGCTTTCAAAGAGATCGTTGGCATCTTTTTGGGATGGCCGAATGGAAAATAGATCATATTGACCGTTGCGATCGCTGGCAAATATCAGTGTAGAATCATTTAAAAACGCCACATCACGATCGCGGTAGGGATGGTCAGTTACTTTTACAGAACGCTGTTTGGAGGGATCGTTATGTTTAACAAAAATTTCGCCCTCGATTACAAATGCCAGCCAGTCTCCGCTTGGGGAAATGTCGAACTCCTGTGCATCTTCGGTAAAGGTTTTCTGCTCAATATTATAAAACCGTTGGTCTTGGGTAACATCGAGAGGCAAGCGGTTGCTGTTTCCTTCCTGAGGATCAAGGGTAAAAAGTCCAGTTTTGCGTTCATAAACAATACGCTGTTCTTCGTCGTCTATATCAAAGTAACGAATGCCATCGTCCTTGAAATTTGTAATAGCGTTGGGGGAATAGTTTAGGCTGCCATCATCATTTAGTTCCACTTTATGGATATTATGAGCTCCATTTCTTTCACTCAAGAAGTAAAGAGTTCGGCTATCGGTAAAGGTGGGATACATATCATTTCCCTTAAAATCGGTAAGTTGATGATAGCTTTCGTTTTCCAGATCATAGAGCCAAAGATCTTTATTTGCTGATCCGCGATACCGCTTGCGAAATTCGCGATTATAGCCTCTGACAAATACTAAAAATCGTCCATCGGGACTCATCTCCGCCATCATCCCAAAAGAATTAAAAAAGCGGTCGGGCGTGCCGCCTTCAGCACCTACGGTATGAATTTCCGGCTCCCATTCCACTTGGTTGAATAATCGATTACTGGTAAAGATTACGCTATTGCCGGGCGTCCATCCGGTTAATTCGTCATTGGTAGAATGATAGGTGAGTCGTTTAATCTGACTGCCGTTTTTATTCATCACAAAAACATCATCATTCCCGTGACGGTCGCTGGTAAATGCAATCTGGGCGCCCCCGGGACTCCATTTGGGATATGCTTCATACGCTTCGTGCAGGGTTAGCCGCCAGGCGCGTCCGCCTTCAGCCGGCACGGTCCATATATCACCCTGATACGAAAATGCAATGGTAGAGCCATCGGGACTGATGGCAGGAAAACGGGCAAAGGGTTCATCTGATTGAGCAAGGGATGCGGTAAATAGTAAACATACGATACCAACGGTAAGAAATAGCTTTTTCATAATTTGACGTTTAATTGGAAATAAGTCTGAGTAGCTTTTAAATTGATGAATATCTATTTGAAAAGTCGTTAACGATAGAAATCCTATTATGTAAGAGATTTCAAGCAGAAGCAAATTTACATCGTAAAAATCAGTAAATTCTAAACTTATGATAAGTGTGAAAACTATAATTCATAGGTTCTTGATTTGTTAATCTATTTTAGTAGTTATAAGCTGGTTAAATTGCAGTAAAAGCCGTTCGGTCGCAGATAAATTTTGCAGTTCTTCTCGTATCTGAACGGCAAGTTTCGGCCTGTCTGTAATAATGCCATCAACGTTAAATTCAATCATATTGGCCATAATACTGGCACGATTGATCGTCCAGGCATAGACATCTATACCTTGTTGTTGGGTTTGGTTTATTAGGAGGGGAGAAACTGCTCGATGATTTACTGCTAAAAGATCAACGGGCAGCTGACTTTTATTACCTACCGAAAAGGCAGATACGTAGCCAACGGTAATACCCGGAGCTATTTTTTGTATCAGGCGAATAGTATCCAGATTCAGGGACATGATAACGACTTCATTCTCCATGTTCCTTTCTCGTATAGTTTCAATAACTTTGTGAGCTAATGCTTCAGTTGATTGCTTTAGCTCAATCATTAGTCCAATTTTTCCATGGCTTGCAGCCAAAAAATCATCGAGTGTATATATTTTTTGTTGATGACTTTTGCCATTCGAATAGGCCTTCTCAAGAATATGTTGTAACTGGTTATAGTCGGTTTTTGAGATAGAAGCCGAGTTGCCGGCAATACGCATAAGATCAAAGTCGTGTGCTACTACGATTGTACTGTCTCGGCTTAGCTGGACATCAATTTCGGCCCATTCAGCTTTTGTTTGCATCGTAAGATCGAGTGCTTGTAATGTATTCTCGGGAGCAGGGGCTGGGCCCGCACGGTGTGCTGCTATTTTAACTTGGTGGCTGTTCTTTGTTTCTGGGATCTGTTCGATTATATAGCCGCTAAAAACAAAACTGATGAAAACAATGCCTGCAATCACTGGAAAAAGATAGGTTGGTTGGAAGATGTTTTTAAAAATGGAGCCAAGCTTTTTGAATTTATAGCGAGAGCGTGGAGCTGAGGTAGGATCGAGTTTCTGAAAGTCTTGGAGATATAGTTTTGTGATGAGTGTTGATACATAGGAAAATCCCAGAAAGGAGATTATAGCATCAAGTAAGAGAGAGGCCATCAGATAGATTCCTGTTGCAAGTGCGATGACTCGCAAGCTACTTGTGAGGTCAGTAATCCAGCTGGTGATCCAAAAGGATGCAGCAAAAAGAATAGTGTCTGCTATAAATCGAATAATCATCCAAAAACCGATAGCAGTAAGAATGGATTTTAGGTGTTTCTTTGATTTTTGCGAGCCAACGTGCCAGGCATGTTGTAATGACTCTTTTATAGATTTTTGACTGTAAAGATATGTAGGTAACGCAAATAGGAATCGACCGGCTAAAAAAACGATCCCCGATAGCCAGATTAATAACCAAATTACAACTATAATGATGGTAAGGTGCCATTCGATTGGAGTTTCCGAGAGGTAATAATTGATATCATAGCTATCCAGTAATAGTTCATATATCAATGCCAAGCCTGCCGCCAGTGGTAACATCAGGAGGAGCCCTGTTGCCACAATAAACAAACACAGCCGAAATAATAGATGAGTTTTGCTGAGGATACGGACTATGATATTTCGAAAATCTACTACTTGCTTGTTGATGTTATCAGCTACAATCTGAAAGATTCCTGCGAACCGAAGTATCCACCCGGTAAGAGTGAGAGTAGCACCAAGCAGTATATAGGTTGCACCAATGGGTGAGAGCAGCCAGGAAATGAGTTGTTCGTTTCCGATTATTAATTGTCCACTGCGGAAAAAGTCCAGGCCCAATACGGCAGACGAAATAGGGGCTAATATAATGGCGATGAGGCCCCATATAAGTATTGTCCACGCTGCCATCGGCTTCCAGAGATGGATAACTCGTCGCCAGGTAGAGCGGATGAGATTTGAGCGTAGAATTTTTCGAAGGAATTTATTCATGGAGGTATGATAAACATTGACCGACAAAACTCAATTTTTGTATATAAAGAAAGCGGGAGGGATAATCTCAGAGAAAAGAAATAGAAAAAGGGCAAATCCGTGGAGATCTGCCCTTAAATTTAAGTATGTGAGATCAGCGTATTATTCGGCTACTTCGAGGTATTTACTTGCGGGGCTGGATCCATGTTCTTTAGTAAAAAAGATCTCAAATTTTTGATAATCGCCTTCCGGATTCGGCCAAAGTAGTGTTCCTCTCAGCTGCATGACCAGCGTTTCAATAAGAATATTATGCAGTGAATTACTGTTTTTGGCTTCATTGGGACAGTTTACAATGCAATCTCCCTCAATAATCAGATGTACCTTGTTGCCATATTCGCGTAACTGAATATCAATGGATGAACATTTATCTTCATCAGTAAAATTGAATATCAGCGAAAGGATTTCATTTAACAATAGGCCGCTGGGAATGGATTGATTAATATTTAGAGATAGCTCTTCTGAAGGAATATTAATCTGAATATTGTTTGTATCCCGTTGGTTCTGAACCATCCGGCTATTCACTAATTCTTGTAGAAAGTTGGTAAAGGGGATTGTTGTAAGATTACCGTTTTGATACAGCACCTCATGGATAGAGGCGATTGTCATAATACGATTCTTAATATTCTTCAACTCATTTTCCAACGTATCATCGGTAGCGTCAAAAAGCTGTAGTTCAACAAGACTGGTAATGAGTGCAAGATTGTTTTTTACACGGTGATGCAGTTCCGAAAGAAGAGCCTCTTTTTCCTGTAAAGTCTCTTTAATTTTTTCACGGTAATTGTGTTGTACAGATACATCTACATATATGCCATAGATAGCGATGATCTCGTCCTCTAATCTAACGGGAACACTACCGATTAAAACCGGAACCTCTTTGCCATCTTTATTTAAACGAATTGTTTCTGTTTGAAGACTTTCTCCGTTTTGCGTAGCGAGAGAAATAGTTTTTGCCTCATTTTCTTTGCTTTTGGGAGCTAAGAGTTTATTGATGTTTTTGCCCGTTACTTCGTCTTTTGAATATCCAAAAATCTCTTCAAAACTGTCATTTATTTTCTGGATTTTGTTATCATTATCGACAATGGTAATACCCACCGGAGAATTATCAAAAAGCTGTTCCAGCATGATTTGATTTTTGCGATTTTCACGCTCAATCTTTTTACGTTCGGTAATATCAATGCCGGTAGTTACAATATATACTTTACCATCCTCAATAAATCGCTTGGCAAAAAACGAATACTTTTTTATTTGTCCATTTTTGGATATTAATTTTGTCTCAACGGATATTTCTCCTTCCTTAATACAGCGTTCAATATATTGCTGGGTTTCTTCTTTATATTCATCGACAATAAAGTCCCCTGCTTTTTTCTGAGTCAGTTCTTCGGCATTGTATCCCAGCTTTGTCACCATATTTTCATTCCAGCGGATGAAGTTGCCTTTTCGATCCATCACAAAAAATACGCCGGGGATGCTATTCAGAGCCGACTCAGTAAATTGCTTGGTTTGGAATAGATCGTGTTCAACTTCCTTGCGCCGACTGATATCATGGAAGGAAATAATAGATCGTAATTTGCCATCCGGATTGCGATAGGTTCGAGCCGTTGTTTCTGTAGGGATGGTATTACCCTGTTTGTTAATAAATTCGAGTTCCAGCGAAAAAGTGCCGGATTTTTCTTGCTGCTCAACAGCCGCTTTATAGGTTGGATCATCAACATTTATGACAGAGTCCAGCGAAAGCTCAACAAGCTCCTCCTGATCCCACCCCAAAATATTACTGGCCGTCTGGTTGGCTTCCAAAATATTACCATCGGTATCTGTAATAAAAATACCGTCAATGCTCTGCTTGAATTTTACCTCGAACCGATCCTCGTTTTCTTGTTTTTCATATTTCGCTTTCATTGAGGCCGTGATATCCTCATGGATCATCACAAAATGCGAGTTATCGTCACTGCAGGGTCGAATAGTCAAGTTAAACCAAAATGAATTGGTATCTGTTTTTAGAGGATAAGTAAGGGTAAAAGACGTTTTATTTTGATTTAAAACGTTCTTTAATCCCAATAAAAATTTAAGAGCATAATCGTTGCCTTCCTCAATAGCTCGTTGTAGAACCTCGAAGTAATTAACGCCCTTATCAACTCGTTTAATTGATGAAGAAGCGTCGTCGAAATCATTCCAGGCCTTATTGTAATCTACAATGGTTCCGTCGGCATCTATAATAGCCACATGTGCCAGCAGACTATTCAGAAAAGTTTTGTCAAAAGTAATGTTTGAAAAATCTGTGTCAGTCATAGTACTTGGGTTGATGATAATACGATCATAAAATCATCAATTGTGTAGGACCGGGAAACAGGTGAAAAGCCTATATTTTTAATAACGCAAAAAGCGTATTGGGCATTAGGTAGATTCTGCTATAATACATTTTGTGCCGGAGGCTATTTTTTGTGCAGCTTCAATTAGCTTGTTCTCGGATACATTGTTCTGGATGTATCCCGTAGCTCCTGCAATAATCATCGGCTTAATGAGCGTTTTGTTAAGATATGAGTGAATTGCAAGCAATGGAGTGTCGGGGAATTGTTTACATATTTGAGAAACAGCTTTTGTAGAAGTCTCGTCAAAATCCTCAATATTGGCAACCAAGAGGTCAAAGTCGGCTTGTAATTCTTTTGATTTACTCAGATTGTTTAAATCAGAATAAAACCGAACCGACCAGTCTTCTACTGATTGGAGCATTGTTTGTATAGTAGTGGTAATAGAAGACGCTTTGCCAACGAGTAATATTTGCATGCCGTAGTGTTTTTAAGATGATATACCCAATCTACTATTTTTAACATAGATGGGATATAATTTAAAAAGCCTATTTGGGGGATAGGTGAAAAAGCCTATAAGCCGAAGTTTAAAATCTATATAAACGGGAATAGAAAAAATGGTTCGTGCGAGAATTTGGATTGGGAGAAAGCGATATTTATTCGATATCTACCAAGTCGTGTTTGATAGCATAGGTGACGAGTCCTGCTGTATTTTTGGCACCTGTTTTTTGCAGTAGATTCCGGCGGTGGGCATCTACAGTACGGGTGCTTATGTGCAATTCTTCTGCAATCTCTTGATTGGTGTATTGTTTTACAATCAGCTCGAGCACTTCTTTTTCGCGTTCAGTAATATTTCCGGGATCAGAGCTTTCTTTTTTAGTTGTGCCCTTAACAAGATCCATCATAACACTTTGAGTGGCATCATCGCTAAAATAGTGTTTGCCGTCTAAAATAGTAGTAATAGCATCGACAAGCTCAATTTTGTCGGAGCTCTTGAGGATATAGCCCGAGGCGCCGGCCTCAATCATCTGGCGGATATGCTGATCCTCATCCATCATGGTAAGTGCCAATACTTTTATATCGGGAAATGACTCTTTAATCTTTTCGGTAGCTTCAATGCCATTCATCTCCGGCATGTTAATATCCATGATGATTAAATCGATGTCGTGCTTTTTGCAGATTTCAATGGCCTGAAGACCATTTTCAGCTTCAGCTTCGATAGTAAAGCCTACCTCATCTTCCAACAACATCTTTATCCCATCACGAACAATATCGTGATCATCTGCTAATAATATTTTGATATTACTCATGGTCCGTATTATTAGATTTCAGGTTGTTAACTTCTGGAATGGTGATCGTAGTTTGCATACCTTCACCGGGTTCTGAATTAATATCGAGCGAACCGTTAAGGTTGCTTACTCTTGTTTTTATGCTTCGTAATCCCAAACCAGCTTTTTCATCTTGTTCATCCAGCTGTGTCCCGATCCCATTGTCTTTGATCATTATTTTAAGTGAATCGTTCTTCAGGTGCAATGTAATCTCTATTCTTGTGCACTCAGAGTGACGAACAGCATTTGTAATAAGTTCCTGAAAAATACGGTAGATATTAATTTCAGCCTGATCCTTAAGCTTTAGTTCATCATAGTTATGGTTAAAGTGAAAGTCTATTTCGGTGCTTTTGTTAAAGTCGTTGATGAGATTTTCGAGTGCAGCAATAAGCCCATAATCTGAAATAGCTTTGGGCATGAGATTATGTGCAATATTCCGGGTTTCGGAAAGGGCATTTTTAAGAAGCGATATGCCGGTTTCAAACTGCTTTTGTCGTTTGTCGCTTAATTTTTCAATATCTGCTTTGGCCGATTGCAGGTTCATGCTGGCCGCTACCAAGTGTTGCCCGAGGCCGTCGTGCAGTTCATGGGCAATACGTTTTCGTTCCCGATCTTCGCCCTCAATAACCGACTGAATAATTTTTTCCTGCATTCGTTTTTGTTCAGTAATATCATGCATAAGAGCCAGACGATACGTTTGGTCTCTGTATTGTATATTTGATGCAGTTACCTCAACATGCATAAGTGTTCCGTCTTTTTTTAGATGTCTCCATTCTCCAATATATGTTTCTTCACTTCGGTGCTTTTCGATGGTGTTTTTCAATCTTTCGATATCTTCGGGTGGGCGGATATCGGCCAGTGTCATATTTAAAAATTCTTTTTCGGTATAACCGTAGTGTTCAATAGCCGCTTGATTCACTTCAACATATTCCATCGTGTCCGGATCATAAATCCACATGGGTTCAGGATTATTATCAAAAATATGCCGGTATTTTTCTTCCGATTCGCGGAGTCGTTGTTCAGCTTTAACACGCTCGGTAATATTATTTAAGGTCCCTACCATACGTACAGCTTCGCCGTTTTTATCTCTGATTATTATTCCTCGATCAATAATGTGAGCAATAGAGCCATCGGCCATGTTAAACCGGTATTTCTCTTGCCAAAATTTGTCTTCTCCGTTGATAGCTTTTTCCAAACTTTCACTAGTTCGAACTTTATCGTCGGGATGTATATGGTTGGTCCATGATGATAGGTCATCGGCCAGTTTGCTTCTGTCATAGCCAAAATGATCTTCAAAGCCTTTGCTCCACCATATCTCTTCATTTTGAATATCATAATCCCAAATAACATCGCTGGTTGTATCAGCTACTAACTTAAAACGCTGTTTCTCTTTTTGGAGCTCTTTTTCCAGTTTTTTTTGTTCAGTGACATCGATGACGGTAGAGATCATTAGGTTTTGCTTGTAAAGTGGAATGGCTTTATTGTTAACATACTTTTTGTCTCCTTCTTGTGTTGTAATTTGAATGCCTTTCCAGTTCATGCGTTCGGGCTGCCCGCTTTCCATATCTTGCATGACCTGTTTCTTTATTTGGGCTCGGTAATCGGGATCTTGGTAGACATGTTCAAAAAAGCTTTCTACATCTTTGAGTGTTTTTTTAGGCCACCCGTAAATTTCGCTAAACCGATCATTCATTAAAGTGGTCTTGCCGCCATCGATAGTATTTACGGCTATACCGACAGGTAGATTTTGAAGCGTGGTTTCAATAAAGGTGTTGCGTTGCTTTAGCTTTTTTTCTGACTTTTTACGCTCCGTAATATCCTGTACAATACCCCTTAATTTTGTATTCTCTCCTTCATCAATTTTAGTTGGTATTCCGATTACTCTTATATATTTCTGGTTTCCTTTATCTGTATGCAGTTCAAGGTCGATATCATAAGATTCTCCGTGTTCTATTGCTCGCTTAACAGATTCATTGTGTTTTTGGCTGTCAGTCCCGAAATAATTGTTTTGAATTTCATCAAAACTGGGAGGCCCCATTTCCGGATCGCGTTCATAAATGTCAAACATGGTTTGGGACCAACTGATTTTCTCGGTTTTTGGATTGAATTCCCAGTCGCCAATTTGGCCAATCTTCTGAGATCGCAATAAGCGTTCTTGACGTCGTTTGAGCTCCAGCTCGTTTTTCTTTCGATCGCTGATATCCCTGACAACACTTACTACCTTGTCAACTTCTCCGTCCTCATCATAAACCATGGTAACGGTATGATCAGAATAAAAAATGGTGCCGTCCTTTTTTTGCATCTGGAACTCCGTTTGAAAAACCCCGTTTTCTTCAAGAGGCTGAGCACCCATCTCATCAAACTTTCTGTACATTTGTTCATTGACGTGAAGTATTTGGGTTGAATTGCCGATAAGTTCATCTTCACTGTAGCCGAATATTTCTCTTGTGGCAGAATTGCAGTCCACAATAGTACGGCTTCGGGGATCAACAATGATGAGGCTCGACTCCAGGCTTTCGAAAATCTTTTTTAGCAGTTTTTCTGATCTCCGAATTTTTGCTTGGGAGGCCTTTATGTCGGTCATGTCAATACCGATTCCCACCGAAGTATCATCGGTAAGGCGAACGTTGGTCCATGAGATAGGGAGCTGCTCTCCGGATTTGGTGGTAATATGAAATTCCTTCCAGCCAACGCCGGGACTGTTCATAAAGTCGACAATTTCTTCCCGGTCATCCAGATCCGGATAGCACGCTTTTAAAAGGTCGATATCCTCCTCTTCAACTTCTTCGTTTGACCATCCGATTACTTTTTCAAACTCTTTATTTACTTCAAATGTCTTTAGGTCGGGATCGTAAATCGTTATCAGTACGGGAATGCGTTCAAATAAAACGTCTTTGAGTTCCTTTTTAGATTGGATATCCCTGAGTAGATTTTCCAGCTTCAGCTCTTTTGTTTTAAGCTGCTGGTCATGTTTTTTTATCAGCCAAAATAAGCCGGCACTCGTAAGAAAAACGTAAAACCATCCTTTGTAGGTTTGCAATGTGGAAAGGGCATTAGCATCTGTAACCAATGATTCAAGCAAACGGTCGGTGAAGGCGATCCAGAGAGCGGCAACAATAAGATAAATGACTGTTATCTTTAGTGGGGAAAGCGATATATATTGGTTGTTATTTTTCGACATCTTTTCCGCCTGTCTGTAATTTATTTTTTTAAGAAAAGCTCAGTCTCAATAAAATGTTATTAGGTATTGTAATGCTTTTTTTGAAATAGATAAACCCCTTACTAAGTAGGTAACTATTTAGTAAACAAGATATACAGAAATAACGTTGGGAGTCTATAGGCTTGGAGGTGGGAAAGGATGTAATAAATAAGGCGACCATTATAGGTCGCCTTATAGGTTTAAATGCAATGTATATGTAAAAATTACTCTTGTTTTCGAGTTGATAGTCCAAACGGCATATAAAGGGGACAGGTACTTATTAGGCTGGTAGTTAAAAAGATAATTGCAAATATTCCCAGAATTACGGCAGTGGTTCCGGAAATTATATCCATGAAGTATAGAATACCCACCAATATAGCCAGCAGTGTTCGTACAGCGCGATCAATCGTTCCCATGTTCTTTTTCATGACGGATACCTCTTTAATTTAGCGTTAGTTATTTATTATCGTTTTGTCTAAAAACCGGAATCATTTCTTTAAAGGGTAGTTCGTCGTTGGTATTTGTATTCCTCGATGATTGTCTTTCAGCCATAAGTTCAAACACCATCTTATCGTTCCGGTAATATCGCTTTTGGTAATACACCGGTTTCTCTCCGATCGTGTAGGAGATACGATTCATTAATAATAGCGGTGTTTGCGGATCTATATTTAAGTGCTTGGCCAGTGGTCCGTCTGCCATCGATGCTTCAATGCGATAGCATCCTTTTTCGATAGGGATATCAAATTCATCTTCAAGGATAGAAAAGATGGTGTTTTTTTCCAGGTCATAATCCGCAATAAGTTGACCATAAAAGATGGGCATCCAGGTGATATCGTAGGCAATAGGTTCGCCGTCGCCCAGACGAACACGTTCTAATTGAACAGCAATGGTCTTGTTTTTGATATTGAGATATGAAAGCAGATCTTTACGATCACCGATATCGACTTGTTCAAAGGAGATAAGTTTAGAGCTTGCCTCCATGCCCGATCCCTCCAGCTCTTCGGTAAAGTCATTGAGTATTGAAAAGGATTGATGCGTACGCTGATCGGTAACAAACGATCCCAATCCCTGACAGCGATAAATAAGCTGATCGTTTTCAAGGGTTTGCAGGGCCCGCCGAACGGTAACGCGACTTACATCAAACTTCCTGCTGAGCTCATTTTCCGAGGGGAGCTTTTCATCGGATTCTAACGCCCCACTTTCGATTTTCTGCTTCAGCCAGTCACTTATTTGCTTATGTAAGGGGATTCCTTCTTTTAATTCCATAATCGCATCGTTGTTAAATATTACTCTTCCTTAAACTAAAGAAAAATCCCAATAATACAAATACCTGTCATAACAAGTTAATTTCTTGTATTGGCCAGTTATAAATTATTTATATGCTGTTAGGGGGCTTAATACTTGTTTATAGAGGAAATATATCAGTACAATTAGTTATATGTATCTACTTGTATTGACAACCATAAATTCTATCCCTATATTCATGCATAACAAAAAACAATCAAACCAACAGTGTTATGAAATACTTTTACTCTGCAACAACTGATCAGTCATTTGAGGAAGCTATTGATACCGTAACAGCATTATTGAAGGAAGAGGGGTTCGGTGTTCTTACAGAAATTGATGTCAAAGAAACCCTCAAGAAAAAGCTGGATGTAGATTTTAAAAAATACCGGATCTTGGGAGCTTGCAACCCTGAGTTTGCGCACAAAGCGCTTACCTCCGAAGATAAAATAGGAGTGATGCTGCCTTGTAATGTAATTGTTGAAGAGCAAGATGACGGACAGGTAGAGGTTTCTGCAGTAAATCCGGTGGCCTCGATGCAGGCGGTTGAGAATGAGGAGTTACCTTCTATTGCAGATGAAGTTCGATCACGGTTGCAAAAAGTAATTGACAGGCTGTAGGGGTATCCCCTCTTTCGCAATGTAGATAGTTAAGAGAACTTAAGGTTAGCCAATAAGTAGCCGCAGAAATATTTAACCAACAATAAGCCCTAATGAACATTAAAAGAATAAAAAATGTCTGGCCGATTTTTGCAGTACTGTTACTTTTTATAACTCAGTCGGTACTGGCGCAGTCAAATGCTACTGATGCAACGAACGTTCGGGAAATGAGCCTTCGGGAAGCGCTTGCTATTACAGAAGAGGCCAGTTTCGAAATTCGAATGGCCGAGGCCGATATGGAGAAAGCCCGATCGCAGTATCGGCAAACCAATGCCACGTTTTTGCCACAGCTTTCTATAGAAGAGACGGGTATCTCAACGAATGATCCGCTGAATGTTTTCGGATTTAAGTTAAAACAGGAAGCGGTGACACAGGCTGATTTTAATCCAACGCGGTTAAATGATCCTGATGCCTATGATAACTTTACCACTACTTTTAAGGCGCAGCAGCCGCTGTTTAATGCGGATGCCATTTTTCAGCGTCGAGCGGTGAAAAAGCAGTTAGAGGCGGCTAAAAAGCAGATGGAGGGGACCATTCAGCATGTCCGCTACCAAGTGAAAGATACCTATTATCAGCTTCAATTAATGGAGAAGCAGGACCAAGTGATTACGAAATCACTTGAAGTAGCGCGCGAAAATGAACGTCAGGCCAAGAACTATTACGAGCAGGGAATGATCAACAAGGCCGATTACCTGGCGGCGAAAGTCCGGGTGCTGGAACTGAAAAGTCGGCAGTCAAAAGTTCGTGACCAACGAAAGACGGTGCAGGATAATTTTCGATACCTGCTGAATATTGATGAAGATATCACTATTGAGCCTACGGACAGTTTGCAGATTCGTCCCGGTATTTCGGATGAAATGATTAATACTGAAAATTCAACCAATGCCAAAATTGAGGCTATGAAATACCGGATGTCGGCTGCGAAAGAGATGCAGCGATCCTCAAAGTTCAACTTTATTCCAAGTATAAATCTGTTTGGCAGCTACGAATTTAATGACGATGTGCCCTTCGGTATGCAGGGTGACAGTTATATGGTAGGGGCAACGCTCAAGTGGGATTTGTTTAAAGGGTTTAAAAATGTGGGCAATGTGATGGAATCAAAAGCCCGATTAAAAAAAGCAGAGTTGGCTTATGAAAGCAGCCTTTTCAAAAACAAGATGGAGATCCAGCAGGCACAGCGTTCACTTAATCAGGCCCAAGAACAGCTTCAGTTTGCTGAGGCATCAGTAGAGCAATCGGAAGAAGATTTTCGCATCCGAAATAATCGCTATGAGCAAGGGATGGAAAAAACGACTGATCTACTGCGGGCAGAAACCAAGCTGCTCCAAAGCAAGTTGCAGCGATTAAATGCGCTTTATCAATATAATTTAAGTGTGGCAACGCTGGAGTTGCTGCTTGAGCGCGAAATGCCTTACTAATTTTCTATAAGATTTTAACAACTAAACAAATAGAACAATGAAATATAGAATAATGAACATATCAGGAAGACTATTATCTGCACTTGCAGTGCTAATGTTGATGGGGATCTCGTGCAGTTCTTCTGAAAGTGAGAAGCCTGCGCAAGATGAGCCCTTAACGGTAGATACTCAGGCCGCGGAATATGTACAGGGAACGGCATCACACAACTTTTCGGGTACGGTAAGTAGTGATCGCACGGTTAATATGAGTACCAAAGTAATGGGACGTATTACCCAGCTTGATCTTGAAGAGGGAGACTACGTCAGCAAGGGCGATGTATTGATTCAGATTAAAGATGATAATCTACAAGCACAAAAGAATCAGGTAGAATCAAACCTGATGGCAGCCAAAGCGGCGCTGCAAAATGCAAAGACCAATTATAATCGAATAAAGAACTTGTATGAGCAGAACAGCGCGACCAAAAAAGAGCTGGATGATATATCTACCAAGTACGAAATGGCCAAGTCCAAAGTCAATACTGCGGAGAGCAAACTTCAAGAAATTGAAGAAATGCTCAATTATACCAGGTTGACAGCTCCTTTTAACGGATATGTGGCCTCAAAGATGGCTACCGAAGGAGATATGGCCTCACCGGGACAGCCTATTATTGCGCTTGAACAGGAAGGAATTATGAAAGTGAAAATAACGGTGCCCGAGAGTAATATTTCGCTTTTCAATTATGATGATACTGTAACAGTGGACATAAAGGCCGCTGGTCAAAAGGGTATGACGGGCGTAGTTAAGAATATTAATCAGTCCGGTAACCGCGGTAGCCGACAGTTTGCTGTTGAAGTGATGTTGCCCGAATTGGAAAAGAATGCAGACATAAAATCAGGAATGTTCGCCCAGGTCGGATTGGTAACAGAGAGTGATCGTGCAATTGTTGTGCCCAAGTCTGCCATTATTGAGCGCGGACAGCTGACGGGTTTATATACATTAACTGATAACTCTGAAATTGTGCTTCGCTGGGTTAGCCTTGGCGACGAAAGTGCCAACGGTGTAGAGATCTTATCGGGATTATCGGAAGGTGAAACGTATGTAGCTTCAGTTGAGCAGCCGCTACGCGAAGGTCGAAAAGTGAATACGCAATAAATAGAAATTATTTAGATATACCATTATGAAGACTGGAATTGCAGGAAAAGTAGCACAAGGGTTTATAGACTCAAAATTGACGCCCTTGCTAATGATTGTATTTCTGGCGCTGGGATTTTACGGAACGTACTTAACCCCGCGCGAAGAAGAACCACAAATTGATGTGCCGATGGCCGATATTTTTGTCGGCTATCCCGGGGCTACGCCCGAGGAGGTGGAAAAGAATATTGCGATTCCCTTAGAGAAAGTACTATCAAATGTTGAGGGAGTAGAATATGTGTATTCTACATCCATGCCCGACCGGGCGATGGTTTCAGCCCGCTTTTATGTTGGTGAAGATGTAGAGCGCAGTTTAGTTCGGCTCTACAATGAGATCATAAAAAACATGGATCGGTTTCCCGAGGGTGCGACTCAACCCATGGTGAAAACCCGTTCCATTGATGACGTCCCGATAATGACATTGACGTTATGGAGCGATAGATACAGCGATTTTGAAATGCGTCGCATGGCCGAAGAGTTAGCTTTGGACATTAAAAAGATCGAGGATGTAGCGCAGACCGATATACACGGTGGGCGAAGCCGACAGGTTTCGGTGAATCTCGATAAGAATAAAATGGGCTCGTATGGTATTGACCCGATGCAGGTGGTCGGACAAATTCAGGCGGCAAATCAAGAACTTTCTTCCGGATCATTTAGCAGTAACGATACCGAGTACTTGGTTGATACCGGGGACTTTTTTAAATCCGCCGAAGAGGTGCGGAACGTCGTCGTAGATGTGCAGAATGGAGATCCGATTTACTTGCATAGTATTGCTGAGATCCGGGATGGGCCGGAGGAGCCTTCTGAGTATGTCTCGTATGGCGTTGGTCATCAAAAAGCAGAGCAAGCCGGTTTAAATGCGGGTGAGTCATATCCCGCGGTAACTATCTCGATAGCCAAGCGCTCCGGTGCGGATGCGATGGCGATTGCCGAACAAATCCAACGGAAAGTAGACAATCTTGATGGAAGTCTTATCCCGGCGGATGTGAATGTTACTACCACTCGTAATTATGGTAAGAGCGCTTCTGCCAAGGTCTTCTCACTCCTTGAACACTTGTTGTTTGCCATTCTGGCTGTGACTTTTGTAGTGGCTCTTGCATTGGGGTGGCGGGGTGCATTAGTTGTATTCCTGTCGGTGCCGGTGACCTTTGCGCTAACCCTCTTTTTGTACTACATGTTCGGCTATACCCTGAATCGGATTACGCTCTTTGCTCTGGTTTTTGTGACGGGTATTGTGGTCGACGACTCGATTATTATAGCCGAAAACATGCACAGGCATTTTAAGATGAAGAAGCTCCCGCTCAAGCAGGCGGCTATCGCCTCGATCAGCGAGGTTGGGAATCCGACTATTCTGGCGACGTTTACCGTTATTTCGGCGGTGTTACCGATGGCTTTTGTATCGGGATTGATGGGGCCTTATATGAGTCCTATGCCAATAGGTGCTTCGTTGGCGATGATTTTCTCTCTGATCGTTGCTCTCGTTATAACTCCGTGGCTGGCATATATACTGCTGCCGCACGGTAATACGGAGAAGGACGAAAATGGAGAGGACAAAGAGTATGATCTTAAAGAGACGTTCATTTACAAGTGGTATGCTCGTACTATGGAACCGCTGATCGAAAGTACGTTTAAGCGATGGGTATTTATTATTGGAGTAACGGTATTGCTTCTGGCCTCAATGCTACTGTTCGTGTTTCGAATGGTAGAGGTGAAAATGCTACCCTTTGATAACAAAAATGAGGTACAGCTAATTATCGATATGCCCGAAGGTACTACGCTGGAGCGGACCAACGCGGTTGCTCGTGAGGTAGGCTTGAGTTTGAAGGATGTCCCTGAAATTAAGGACTACCAGATTTACGCCGGTGATAATGCACCGATTAACTTTAACGGGCTCGTACGGCATTACGACTTGCGGGAAGGCCCTAATGTGGCGGATATCCAGCTGAACCTGATTGATAAAGGCAAGCGTAGCGATCAAAGCCACGCCATTGCCAAACGCCTTCGTCCCATGGTTCAAAAAGTGGGTGAAAAGTACAATGCCAATGTTAAAGTTGTGGAGGTGCCGCCCGGGCCTCCGGTACAGTCTACGATTGTTGCCGAGATTTACGGTCCCGATACCGATGAGCGTAAGCGGGTCGGTAGCAGGGTGAAGGATATTTTCGAAAAAACAGCTGGTATTGTCGATGTAGACTGGATGGTCGAAGCACCGCAGACCAAGTACAAGCTGGATGTGAATACCGAGAAGGCGATGATGTCGGGCATCTCATCCAAGCAGGTAGTACAGACCGTAACGATGGCGTTGCGCGGAAAGGATGTATCACGTCTTTACAGCGAAAAAGAATTGAACGAAGTGCCCATTACGGTGAAGTTACCTAAGGCCGAACGTTCTGATATTGAAAAACTCAAGAAGTTGCACATGAGGTCGGCATCAGGGGCAATGATTCCCGTGGCTGATTTGGTAACTGTGAGCGAGGATACACTTGATACCAGTATCCACCGCAAAAATCAGCGGCGCGTAACGTATGTGCTGGCTGAAGTTGCGGGCGAAATTGAAAGTCCGGTTTATGCCTTGCTCGATACCGGTGATGAGATTGCCGATATTGAAATGCCGGAAGGCTATAATCTGTCGCAGATTTTTGCCGGACAGCCGTTTATGACAGATGATTATACGCTTAAATGGGGCGGTGAATGGCAGATTACCTACGAGGTATTTCGTGACCTGGGAATTGCCTTCGCCGTTGTGTTGGTGATTATCTACATGCTGATCATCGGATGGTTCCAGGATTTCAAAGTGCCCATCATTATGATGATTGCCATCCCGCTTTCGTTGATTGGTATTCTCGTGGGTCACTGGGTGCTGGGTGCCTTTTTTACGGCAACGTCCATGATCGGGATGATTGCACTGGCCGGTATTATGGTACGAAACTCCGTCTTGCTGATCGACTTTATCAATATACGGCTTGATGACGGCGAATCACTCAAACAGGCGGTAATCGAAGCCGGGGCCGTGCGTAGCATGCCTATTCTGTTGACGGCCGGTACCGTGGTCATTGGGGCAGTCGTAATCCTGTTTGATCCGATATTTCAGGGACTGGCAATTTCGCTGATGGGCGGTGCGGTAGCATCTACAGCATTAACGCTGGTAATGATACCGTTGATCTACTTTATGGTAGAGAACAAAGTGAAGGAGCTCAAAGGAGAACAAACGTAAGATTAAGCAGGTGCTGCGGTCGGGTATTGAATTGTGAACCCGGCCGTGATTATCAATAATCAAAAATATCATATTATGAAGCTATTAATCATACTTAGTATCGAAGAGTACACCGATGATGTGCGCAAAATTTTAGCGCGACAGAAGGTTCCAATTTACAGCGAAACAGAAGTACACGGTTTTAGGACTGACAAACATCAGCCGGAGATCACAAACTGGTTTGCAGGTGACGAGCACGGTATTTACTCCTCATTGTTTTTTTCCATTCAGAATGAGGAGTGTGTTAAGCGGGTTATCGATGAAGTAAAAGCGTATAACAAGGAGACCGGTGCAGAAAAACAAAATCCGCTGCACGCCTATTCGCTGAGCGTAGAAGAATCAGCATAAATCGCTTACCGGTTAAAAGTAACTCAGTTTTCTTTTTTCAAATATTCAATCTCCCTCTACTACGCACAAGGCTTTGTAGAGCAAGCTAAATCCCTGTTCGCCCACCGAATGACTCGGGCACGCAAGATGGACTTTTCGGAGGTTCGTTACCAAAAGCGATAATGATCCATCAGTGGACTTAATGAGTTCCTCCTTGGAGAAGGAGGACAGGAGGATTGACTGAGAATTAGATGGTTTAAAATAAATACTAACTGATAAGCGCGTGCAACGTAATTAATTTTAAAATTTAACAAAGCAATATTATGAGTAATCAAGATCCAAGTTGTTCAACAATGCGGCCTATGGAACGAGCAATACGAATGCTGGCCGGTACCATTGTAACGGTAAGTTTAGCGTTGGGATATTTTGTAAGTCCCTACTGGTTTTTGTTAACCCTGTTTGTGGGGCTCAATTTATTCCAGTCCTCTTTTACAAACTGGTGCCTGGCCGAACAGATTTTTACCAAGCTGGGTATTGCGGTGGACGATAATTCCCAAAGCGGAGCAAAAGCCAATAACTAACGACTGAAAAAATCAGGTTGTGGGTTTTATAATGACGGCTTTTATGCTAAAAGAGAAAGAATTTGCGAAGCACAAGCAGAGCGTATAGCCATCCGGCTATACCTCTGTTTTTTTGATAGATCCCCTAACCTGCGGATGGTCGGTTGATAGCCGGCCATCCGAATTAATTGTATATTAGGTCTATTATGATATTATCATGGATTGGGGCGTTATTGGTAGGGCTTTCGCTGGGTCTGCTGGGATCGGGCGGTTCTATATTGACTGTTCCGGTGCTTGTTTACCTGGCAGGTGAATCAGAAAAAGTGGCGATTGCTGAATCACTTGGCATCGTGGGTGCTATTAGTTTTGCTGGTTTTATACCATATGCCTTAAAGCAAAAAGTACACTGGCGCAGCGTAATTTTATTTGGGGTGCCGGGCATGGCGGGAACCTATGGCGGCGCGATGATTGCTGAATTTGTCTCCGGTAGATTTCAGTTGTTACTATTCGCTGTTGTGATGCTTATTGCTGCTGTTATGATGTTTCGAGACAAGAATAATTTAAACCCGGCTGGCAAAATTGAAATTTCGCATGCCTGGTGGAAAATCGTGCTTGAAGGGATTGCAGTAGGAATTCTGACGGGATTGGTTGGCGTAGGCGGTGGCTTTTTGATTGTCCCCGCCTTGGTGTTATTAGGCGGATTACCAATGGGATTAGCTGTAGGAACGAGTCTCTTGATTATTGCTCTGAAGAGCTTTAGCGGGTTTTATAAATACCTTGATGTTCTTGATGGACTGAACATGAGTATGAATTGGCAACTGGTGTTGGTTTTTAGTTTAATTGGTGCGGTAGGTAGTTTGATTGGCAACAAGATGGCAGGCAGAATATCCAACAAACGACTCAAAAAAGGTTTTGCTGGCTTTCTTGTTTTGATGGGCGGATACATGATCTTGATGAATATTTAAAAATGAAATCTAAAGTGTTTAATAAATAATGGATGCATTAACAGTAATTATTTTAGTAGGTGTTGCGGTGGCACTTTTTTATCTCAATAAGTTGAAAAATTCTAAAAACATGATACCACCCCAAAAGTTTAAAGAGTTATTAAAAGAGGAGTCGGGAGAGATAATTGATGTCCGAACGAAGAGTGAATATAATAATGCCCGTCTTAAAAAGACGGATTACAACTTTGATATTTCGGCATCTGATTTTGAAGAGAAAATCGAAACATTGGATAAGGATAAAAACTACTTTTTGTATTGCCGGACGGGATCACGCAGCGGACGAGCATCACAGGTTATGAAACGAAATGGCTTCGAAAATGTGTATAATGTAGGTGGGTTGCAGAACTTGGTTAATGCCGGGTTTGAAAAGGAATAACTAATGTATAAATAAATTAATTTATAATGAGACGTTTATTTACTCTTGGATTAATAGCAATGATGTCACTTTTTGTAGCACAGGCTTGCGCACAAAGCGAAGGGGACAGCACCCGGATAAGTGCCGAGCAGTTCTTGGAAAAAGTTGACGAAACGCCGGGTGTAGTTATCGATGTACGAACCCAAAAAGAATACGATCAGGGACATTTGGCCGAAGTTGACCACCAACTTAATTTACTAAATGGTGATTTTGAATCTTCCGTGGATTCGCTTGACAAAGAAGAAACCTATTATCTTTATTGCCGAACGGGTAATCGAAGTGGTCAGGCCGCAGATCTGATGAAGAAAAACGGGTTTGAGAATGTTTATAATATCGGCGGTTTCCAGGAACTGGTAGATGCGGGAGTGGAGAGTAGCAAGTAGTAATTAATTTAGAAGTTATTGTTCATTTTTAAACCTCGTGACTATCCTGTATTTAGTCACGAGATTTAAATGCTTTCGGTACTTTTTATAGACTCAAAGTTAACTTTCTGGTTTTATTGCCAAAATTCGGATAACGTTAGCAGTCCCCTCGTGGTGCATTCCTTCTGTTAGCTCAATTTCTGTAGAGTCGGCATGTTTAATTTGAAGTTCCTCAAAATCCTTGCGCAGCTCATCTAAATCATAAAGCATATCAAGATCTTGTGGCCCACCGGAATCATTATCCAGCTGCTCTTTTGAAAAGGCTTCCAGAATTAGGTGGCCTCCCGGTTTTAAGCCCGTTATAAGCTTTTGGTGGATGCCTCTTCTTTTCGATTTATGCAGATGTGCGTAAACAAGGGCAATGGCATCATAAGATTCGGCATCAATTTCAAACTCTTCAAATCTGCTGATGGAATAATTGATGGTTACGTGATTACGCTTGGCCAGCTCTAAGGCTTTTTTGCGTCCTTTTTCACTGATATCAAAAGCATCAACATTCCAGCCTTCTCGAGATGCATAAATAGCATTACGTCCTTCCCCTTCAGCCGGTAAGAGCAGCCGTCCGGGTTTCAGCTCATCAAGTTGATTCTTAAAAAAGCGGTTGGGCTGTGTCCCGTAGATATAATTGCCGCTCGAATAGCGATCATCCCAGAATTGTTTAGCCTCTTGTGCGGTACGCATGAGTAAGTAATATTTTATTGTTGTGGCTTTGTTTTTTACTAAATGTTAGTGCTGTTTGGATCAGTCTTTTTATTAAGTTTACAACACTTATAGTTAAAAAAATAACATGAATAACCAATGAAATTAGAGCTTAAAATACCACCTGCAGTTGTTACACTAATTATCGCTATAGTTATGTGGTGGATTGATATATATCTTGCTTTCGGCTGGGCCACATTTGGTAAAATATTATGGGTAAGCTTTATCTTTTTGGGAATAGGAGGAATATTTGGCTTGGTCGGCCTTATTCAGTTTTACAAATATTCCACTTCCATAGATCCCCACAAACCAAATAAAGCGAGTAATCTTGTCACAAGCGGCATTTACAGCATTTCGCGAAACCCGATGTATGTGGGATTATTAATGATTCTGATTGGATACGGATTTTATCTGGGTAACATGCTGACTTTTGTGGTCATTCCATTATTTTTGATATATATAAATCGGTTTCAGATTGCTCCCGAGGAAAGGGTGATGGATGAAAAATTCGGAGAGAAATACCAAAAGTATAAATCCGAGGTGCGTCGATGGTTGTAATTACAGTCCATTATTTCTCAGCCAGTTCGATCATCCATTGCGCAAAATTTGTTGAGCTATAATCGGCAATACCTTCCTTTTTATAGATGATCTGTCCCTTTTTAGACATGATATAAGTAGTGGGTAAGTACTGGCTGCGAAACTGCGTTGGCAAACTGGAAGCGGGAAAATAGTAGGGCATGGAAAATTCTTTATCCTCCATAAAATCGACTGCTTTTTGGTGCTCTTCATCCATCGAAAGTAAAATGAACTTTATATTATCGTGACTGCTAACATTATCGTAGAGGGTCTCGATAGTAGGCATTTCGGCTACACAGGGCGGACACCACGAAGCCCAAACATTTACGAAGACGACGTCACCGCGAAAATCACTCAGTGAAGCGGTTTGGCTATCCGATGTTTCCATGGTAAATCGATAGTCCGAATCGGAGAGCATCGGTCCATCAGTAGTGGCAATCTGGGAGGTATCGGCATCAAAAAAGCCGGTCCACAGCATAGCCCGCTGCATAGTACCAAGTACTTCGGTATGCAATCCTGTAGCATAAAGAACAGCTCCAATTGTAAATATTACGCCCCACTCAATAAGGCTTCGTTTCCATGAATTACTGTTTTTTTCTTTTTGTGTAGAAGTCATAAATGTTAAAATTTCAGATTACCGATTGGCCAGTTTAGTGAGTATGGGTTTTAGTTTTTCTTTTGTAAGCATGCCAGGCGCTACATATTCTACTTGGCCTTTTTTATTGATGATTAACGTTGTTGGAATTGCTCGAATAGGACCGTATTGACGGGATACATTGCCATCATCAACCATTATAGGATAATTTATGCCCATATCATTGGCATAGGGGCGAACCTTTTCCCAACCCTCCTCATCAAGAGAAACGCCGGCAAATAGTACTCCGTCGTCTTTCATCTCTTTGTAGAGCTCCATAAAGTCAGGAATTTCTTCACGGCAAGGGCCACACCATGTCGCCCAGAAATTAAGTACCACTACTTTTCCTTTATGGTCAGAGAGGGTAAAGGTATTGCCCTCCATGGTTTCGAGGGTAAAATCAGGAGCTTCTTTAAATTCTTGTTGGGATGAGTTCTGGGTGTTGGCAGCTTGTTCTGTAGCTGTTTGTGCATTATCAGCAGAGGCCCGTTCATTTGGGGTGCCGCACGCAATTATTGACAGGGTTATTGGGA
This sequence comes from Fodinibius sp. AD559, assembly GCF_052712805.1. Taxonomy (NCBI): domain Bacteria; kingdom Pseudomonadati; phylum Balneolota; class Balneolia; order Balneolales; family Balneolaceae; genus Fodinibius; species Fodinibius sp. AD559. The sequence goes on along the minus strand of NZ_JBQPVW010000003.1, from coordinate 114,829 downwards.
TAATGAAAAATAAATTTGTTGAAAATCGAGAGAAATTCATGATTAATTAAATTCTTAGTTGGAAATTTCTTTTGCCTCGAAGGCAGGTTGTTGAGATTGTGTTCGCTTGGATATATCCGGAATGGGAACCTCACAAGCTGCTCGGCCGCTTATAATTGTGGGATCAATCATCTTACCGGAATTAACGATTGCAGCGTTATCCTGTTGTTCGCTGAATAAATCATAGCCGGCAATACCAAGTAGGATAATGACTGCAACCAGAGCGAGAAGTTCTTTGCGTTGTTTAAAATGAGGCATGAGCTTGGTTGATCTTTGATATACAGGGAGAGGATCCACTACCTGTGTTTTTTAAAATATCGTGAAAAGGGGTTCTGTAAAGATAAAGATCAACCGAGCCGAGGGGGATCAGGTTCTTGAAATACAAATGTTTGAGAGGAGAGTACGGTGTTACGAAAGCCGGTATTTAGTTGTTGTTCGCCAGGATTGAAAACAAAATTGCTTTCCGCCGGAAGAATATTCAGCATTGAGTTACAGCTTGTAATGGTTTTAGGCTGTGCATCATCGGTATTCGATTTAGAAGTATGTTCAAAAAGCGGATCAACTTTGCCGGATGGATTAGATATGCTTCCGTTGGTAAGCTGTTGACAAAGCGTTTTTGAACCTGATTCAGAACTGCCAATATTACCAAATTGTGCTATATTTTGCTGAGATATGGCACTGCCTACCGCAAAAATAAGCGCGAATAAGAAAATATGCTTTATGGCGTTAATCACTGGGCAGTTTGTTGTTTAGATTCTGTAAAAATCAGATATAAAGGTATTAAAAATGCTGTTCTTTATCTATCGATGATTAATGAGAACATTGCTTTTTATAACACTGATGGGCTTAAATTATTTTACAGAATCATAATTCGATAATTACTAAAAAGAAGTTACTTTTTGGCCTCAGATAATGTAATCAAAAAAACAGGCGATCTATGAAATTTATCAGAACCATTTGCGGTACTTTTTTAATGTTGATGATTCTTGTCCAAACGGGCTGGACGCAGCAACAAAATACGCAATCAGCAGCTGATAGTCCCAAGCTGATAGTGAATATTGTTGTTGATCAGCTGCGGTACGATTATATCCCGCTGTACTGGGATAAGTTTGAAGACGATGGTTTTAAGCGTTTGGTGAAACAGGGTTTTAACTTTAATAATAACCATTTTAATTATTTCCCCACTTTTACCGGACCCGGGCATGCTGCCATTTATACAGGAGCTACTCCATCGGTAAACGGTATTGTCGGTAATTCTTGGTATGATCGCAGTATCGACAGAAGTATGTATGTTGTTTCTGATTCTACGGTTTCGCCGGTTGGGACTGATAGCGATGCTGAGAAAATGTCGCCACGAAATTTGTTGAGTACGACCGTTACGGATGAGTTGAAGTCTGCCAGTTCTGAAAGCAAGGTGATCGGTATTTCATCCAAAGACCGCGGGGCAGTGCTTGCGGCCGGGCACCTTGGCGACGCCGCTTATTGGTATGAAGGTGAAACAGGAAAATTTGTAAGCAGTTCTTGGTACGTTTCTGAGCTTCCGAAATGGGTGCAAAATTTTAATGAAGAGGGCTTAGCCAAAGAGTTTGCTAATAGCACGTGGGAAACATTGCTACCGATTGAGGAATATACCGAAAGCAATGCCGATGACACTCCTTATGAGGCGACATTTGAAAATGAAGATGCGCCGGTCTTTCCGCATGATCTGGCAGCTAACCGAGGAGACGAATACGGAATTGTTAATTCCACTCCCTTTGGCAATACGTTGATTGCAGAACTGGCTAAATCAGCGATTGAAGGTGAAGATTTGGGATCAGGTGATGCAACTGACTTTCTGGGTGTGAGTTTTTCTTCCACCGATTATGTAGGGCATCGGTACGGTCCTCACTCAATTGAACTGCAGGATACTTACCTGCGCTTAGATCGCAACATTGCCGATATACTCGACTATCTTGACCGAGAAATAGGTAAAGGAAATTATTTAGTAGTGTTGACCTCCGATCACGGTGTGGTAGATGTGCCGCAAGAGCTGATCGATAAAAATCTTCCCGGTGGATATTTTGACAGTGATACAGCTGTTAAGGAGCTTTCGCAATATTTAAAAAATGAATTCGGAGATGAAGAATGGATTGAAGATTATACTAATCAGCAGATTTATCTCGATCGTAAGTTGGTAGAAAAAAACGGTTTATCGTTGAAAGTGGTCCAAGATAAAGCCGCCGATTTTTTGCTGCAGTTTGAAGGCGTACTGTCCACAAATACTGCACATAATTTTCAATACAAAAACTTTGACCGCGGTCAGCAAGCTATGTATCAACGCGGTTTTATGTATGATCGATCTGGAGATATATTTATTCAGCTGAAGTCGGGCTGGCTGGATACGGATTATCCGACGGGTACGTCACATGGATCTCCTTATAATTATGATACGCATGTACCCCTTATTTTTTACGGATGGAATGTGCCTCAGGGCGAAACCAGCAGAAAGACAGCTATTCCTCAAATTGCTCCGACGATTTCGAATATGTTGAATATTCCTCTGCCCAGCGGTTCTGAAGCGAATATTCTACAGTTCAAAAAGTGATGGTTAATTGCACAAGTGGATGCTTGCGCGATAGGTGTTTTTAGTTTAGGTGTGGGTAGCCGAAGTAGTGCAATTTTATGGGACGGGATGTTATCCCGTCCTTTTTTATTTGATGAGATAAAAGCCCAGCCAGACAAAAGCCAATCCCAATACAAAGCTGGAAGCAGCATATAAAAAAGCGTAGCCGATTTGTTCGTGCTGTAGCAGGGAAAAGAATTCGTAGGAAAATGAGGAGAAGGTCGTGAATCCACCACAAAATCCGGTGGCTAAAAGTAGGCGCATGGATTTGTTGAGATCGCCTTCGAGTGCGGCCGCAATAATGATTCCAATCAGAAATGAGCCAAGGATGTTGACAGTAAGCGTGCCAAAAGGGAACGTAGATTGGGCGCTGATGTTTATGTAATGACTTATAAGATAACGAAAGATACTACCGAAAAATCCTCCGATACCGACTGCTAATATGGATTGAAGCATGTGATAATTCCTGTCAGATTAATCCTTTTAATTTTGAGAACGTGTCATGCTGAACTTGTTTCAGCATCTATAATTATCTGTTTGGATACGTACATATTGAAATAAATTGAGGGTGACACGAATATTTATTGTTAATTAGGCAAGTAGAATTTGTAGTAGTGACACGATGCACTGTGTCACTACTACACAAACTAATTCTGTATTTGAACGGGAGCAGTAGTTGTTACGGTGCCAACACGGGCAAATTCCAGGGAAATTTGCAGGGAGTCGTCCACGGTAATATCTCTGTTTAAATTGATGAGCATGAGGTGTAGTCCTCCGGGTTGGAGCAGGAGTTTTTCTCCATCTTGAATTATTTGTTGTCCGGCCGGTTGCATGCTGGTAGTGCCGTCATCATGTTCAATAGATTCATGCAGTTCTACGCTTTCGGCGGCATTACTGTGGAATGATAAAAGCGTATCGGCGGCGGCTGTGCCGTTGGAGATGCGGAGGTATGCAGCGCTTTTGCCCTGTTGTGAGCCGGGACGTGCCCAGACGTTGTCGAGGGTTATTTTTCCGAGAACGACTTCTTGCTTTGAATTGGATTCGTTCGAAGAATTCGACTCAGAACCACATCCCAAAAAAAGGAAGAAGCCTGATAGTAATAATAGTAGTAAGTGTTGTATATATTTCATTCTGATCGGAGGTAATTGATATCGTCTTTAACATGTTCGGGGGTGACGCGGTGCGCGGGATATTCGGCGCGAATGTAGCCGTCGCGATCCATCAGGTAAAGGGTATTGGAGTGACGCATGGCGTAGTTGGTGCTGTCATAACCGAGGGAGTCTACAATAACTTTTTGGGCGACAATATCGAGCTTATCGAGCAGTACATCACTACTGTTCGGGTGGCTGGTGAGCATGGTAAATTGATTATTGAGTCCATATAGATCGCGATATTCTTTGAGGGCTGAGGGCGTGTCGCGCTCGGGGTCAAAGGTTATTTCTATGAAGTTGACACCCGTGGTGTCGTCGAGCTTACGCTGTATATTGGTCATGTTGGCAGTAATAACAGGGCACACGTCGGGGCAGTTGGTGTAGATGAAGGTGATGAGTGAGATGTCACCTTTAAAGTCGCCGGGAAAATTGACTTGGGTGCTGTCGGAGTTGCGGAGTTGAAAAGTATCACCGCTGAGGTCGTACAGCGGGTCTGGGCCATCACATGCGGAGATAATGGCAATAATAAAAATAGCGGCAAATAGTGATTTAAGTGTCGAGCTCATAGTTAGTTGACCTGGTATTTAGTTGCAGGGACTTTCGTGGTGTTCTTCACAGGGTTCAAGTTCGAATTCGAGGGTGGAGTGGTGGATATCAAAATCGGTGCTTAGAAGATCTTTGAGCGATGATTTTATGGATTCCATTTGCCCCATATTGTCTTCGTCGATGACAACGTGACTTTCTAACAGGATATTTTTTTCGTCGAGTCGCCAAACATGCAGGTGATGAATATCGAGCACACCGTTGACTTTTGCCATAGCCTGTTGAACATTTGGAATTTTGATGTCAGCCGGGGTGCTTTCCATCAAAATATTGATGGTTTGACGCAGCATATAATAACTATGCCAGAGAATATATCCAGCAATAATAAGGGTGAGGATGGTATCGATGATATATATTTGATACCAGAGGATGAGCAGGCCGGCGATAATGACGCCTACTGATGAAAAAGCATCAGACAGAATATGAATATAGGCACTGCGAAGATTTAGATTTTCAGTAGAATCGCGGTACAGCAGGATGGCGGTTATGACATTACCCAGCAGACCAATAATGGCCACGATGAACATTACCATGCCATCGATGGGCTGGGGATTGTAGAACCGCTCAACGCCTTCTTTGATTAGAAAGAGGGCAATGATGACGAGTGTAATGAGATTGATGAATGCCCCGATGATCTCAGCGCGCTTGTAGCCGAAGGTTTTGTCGCGGTTGGCTTCTTTCTTGGAAATCTTTCGGGCTACCAGGCTTATACCCAGCGAAGTAGTGTCATTTAAATTGTGTAGGGCATCAGAGAGCAGTGCCAGACTGCCGGATATAAGACCGCCAATAAATTCAGCAACGGTAATAATAAAATTGAGAATAATGGAGATCCACAGACGTCCCTCGGTTTGATCTTTGCCGTGATGATGATGTCCGTGGTCGTGAGAATGTGCCATCGATTTTTATGAAAGCTCAGTTGGCTTGAAGGGAGTTGAACTCCCGTAATTTAATAATGCTGATTATAGCAATCGAAGATAAAGAAATCATGAATAATATTATATAGTGCTGTCTTTTATCAGGGATAAATGCCCGGCACTTAAAAAGTGCCGGGCATTTAATTCGGCGCGCTGTGTCACTACTGACGCATTCCAGTATCTTTATTGTTTCTGTTCTTCAATCAGCTGCTCCATAATTATACGAGCACTTTCCCGCGTAACCGTTCGCATACTGTCTCGGGGGGCCTCATCGCTGGTCTCGTAAGTGACGGCATCGGCGCCGAAGGTGTGGAAAATCCAGTTTTTGGTGATAGGGGAATTGGGCGGGAAAGGTTCCACCTCAATCGGATATTCTGGAAACTCTTTTTTTAGGGAATCGATCCACTGATAAGTGAAATCGTCTGGAAAAGTTTTTTCCTCTCGATTAATAGGATAAAAAATGTTTTCGTCCGTTGAGTGGAAATCAATACCGTAATAGACTTTGCGGAGACTATCATTTTTTAATGGAAGGAGGTCATTTCGGATAGCACGTGTTTCGGGTTGTTTGAAATGTTCCCAGTCGCGGTTGAGATCTACTCCACGCGCATTATAGCGCCAGTGCCCTTGCTGTACGCCGTCGGGATTTGCAAATGGATACGCCCAGATTTCAAAATTGTTCCGGAACTTTTTAGCCAGTTCAGTATCGGAAGCGAGTTCATTAATAAATGCTTCTGTCCCAAGTGCGCCAGTAACTTCGGGAGGATGTAGGCGTCCGGTAATGATCATCACGCCGCGTGGCTCATCGGTATTTGTTTCACTGATATTTAGCTTGATAATTGGGTGGTTATTGTGTGAAAATCCGACGGTATCTTGTGAAATAAATGATTTTTTTGTCAATGAGTCGGCCCATGCTTTATAATCATTCCAGGTAAAAAGCTCCTGCGCTGAAACCCAAAGTGGTTTTCGTTCGAGATTAAGGGTAAGAGTGGCTGTACCCCGGGTAGTATCTGCGGAATAATTTGTGCTGTCGATACGCTGCCAATGCCGACTGTCTTTACTTAACTTGGGAATATACCGGTGGTCCCCGTGTTCATAATCCAGCTGTAATTTGATGGTATCGGGTTCAACGCTCCAGATCTGGAATGCATACCAGGGACTGTTGTTAATAGCATCGCGTTCCGGTTTGATGGCGACGCGGTACAGCGAGTCGTTGACTTGATAGAAATCGTTCATTCGCGCGCCCGGAAAATCGTTGCTGACCCATATTTTGCCGTCATTAACGCCAATAACTCGGGTATAATGGGGGTTGGTTTCTTTATCAGAAGTTTCGGTAACGTCTTTGGGATCGTAGGAATAGCCCGAAAACTCTTCGGAGGTTGAGCATCCTATAAGAAGTAAAATAAGCAGGAAAACAGTGATCGAAGAAATTGTGTTTATGGGATTTTCCATAGCGAACGATTTATTGTTGTTTTTTGGCACAGAGGTCGAAAGTAATATTCAAAATACTTAAAATCATTGTCGGATATTTAGCGAGCTTTAAAAAGTCTTTGTTAATCGTTGGATGAATTTTATTATTGTTTAGCTTTTTTTGATCATATCTTCAGTCATACTTTTACAATCCTCAAAATAAGATTTGCGTGCGGCTACTTGTCCTGTTGAAATATATATGCATGATCGTGCTGATGGTATCCTTAGCCGTTACATCAGCTTTTGGCCAAGATATGTCGGATGATTCTGAAAAAGTTCCTCAGGTGTGGAATATTACTTTTGAAGGCAATACCACGTATCCGGGAATGGTGCTGAAAAATCAGATCGCTACAGAAGCTCCGGGGATAGGAGAGAAGCTAAAATTCTGGGATAAAACGGGATTTGAGTTAAATGAAAGGGATGTTAAGCGAGATGTAATTCGCATTCGTAACTACTACCAACGACGAGGATTTGTAAATGTTGAGGTAGCATATCGTATTGAAACAAAGAATACAGAGTGGAAGAAAGAGGTATTTTTTACAATTAGGGAAAATAATCCTATTCGAATAAAGAATGTTGGGTACGAAATTAAAGGAGATGATGAAAATGTAAGACAGATTTTGGAAAGCCGTGCTTTTATACGGGCGCAAAGCCAACATTACTACCAGCAGGGGAATCGGTATGAGATGATCAAAAAGCCTGAAGTGGTGGGAAGGTTTTCGAATGTAATTAAAAATTTGGGATATGCATATGTGGATGTCAATATTAATGCAGCTATAGACTCTTCGGCCCTTTCTTCTGAAGTATCGATACAGGCAGATTTAGGTCCCCAAACGTATATCGATTCGATAAAAGTAGAGGGTATTGAAACAGTTGACAAGGATTATGTGCTGCGCGAAGCATCCCTGCAACGGGGTGAACAGTATAGCCTTAACAAACTACAGGAGGCGCAGCAAGAACTTTTTAATCATCATTTATTTCGATTTGCTACAATCAGTATTCCAGATCAGCCACAAGATTCTACGCTGAATTTACTGATGCGTATTCGTGAACATGAACAGCGGTCAGTTGAGTTGTTAGCGGGATTTGGACTTGAAGATAAGTTTCGTGGACAAGCCAGTTGGACCCATCGGAATGTAGCCCATCGTGGACATCGCTTTAGTATGACGGCACGGGCTTCATTTATTGAGCAGTACCTAAATATAGGGTATCAATTTCCTTATGTATTCAACACGAAAAGCAGCTTTATTATATCTCCTTTTGGTCAGCATATGTTGGAGAGCAACTATGAGTTGTTGCGTGCGGGTGTCACCAATAGTTTTATTTACCAATACAGTCAAAATTTGACGGCCTCGGCCTCGTATGAGTTTACCAAAAACCAGGAGTTGTCAAGACAAAGGGATATTAGTTTACCCGATACAACACTGGAGTACGATCTGTCATCATTACAACTAACCGGTTATTACAGCCAGGGTTATGGGCGGCAGCAAGAAGGATGGGTAATACAGCCCTATCTTGAATACTCAGGGTTTTTTGGGTTTGCCTCATTTAATTTTCAAAAGGTATCTGCAGATATCCGTCGTTTTATAAGGCTTTCGAGTTCAACAATGCTGGCTACACGGGTACAGGGGGGTGGGCTTTTCAATACTTCTTCAGATTCTTTGCCAAGTAACATCCGATTTTACTTGGGTGGAACGAATTCGGTACGGGGTTGGTATCGCCATGAATTGGGACCAAAAAGAGTGCAGGTCGACAGTACCGGTTTCAATGAGTACGTTCCACTGGGGGGGCGGGCTATGTTTGGATTTAATGTGGAGATTCGCCAGGAATTGAGTTTTTTAATTAATGGACTCGGAATGGCCGCATTTTTGGATGGTGGACAAATTTGGGAAACGGTTGCTCGTATTCGCCAACGACCTGTGCAATTTGGGATAGGCGGCGGACTTCGTTATCAATCACCACTGGGGCCCGTAAGGGTCGATATTGGATACAAACTTAATCCCACTGATCAGGATTTAAATATTTACCGAGGAACGAATCATGGCAGCGCCTGGAATAGAATAGGTATTCATTTTAGTATAGGTCAGGCATTTTAATGGATCAGCAGAAGAACAATAATAGTGCTTTGAAACGATGGGGTAAGCGTTTGCTTTGGCTGTGCTTAACGGTTGTCGTATTGGGATTGATTGTTCGTCTATCCCTGAAGACAGCATATGTTCAAGATTGGGCGCGCAGTGCTCTCGTATCAACAGCAAATGAACAACTCAACGCGCAGCTGTCTATAGAAAAGCTGTCAGGAGATTTATGGAAAGATATTACCCTATCCCATATTACATTAACTCAGCAGGATACCATTGCACAAATTGATTCTGTAAGCGCTGCGTATAATGTTTGGGCTTTATTAGGAGGAGAAATTGTTGTTACTGATCTGGGAATATATCAGCCCAAACTGAATGCCGAACAGGATTCTGAGGATTGGAATATAGAGGGATTGGTTGTGGAATCCTCCGACACAACGGAATCAGCAATAATGCCCTTCCATGTTGCAAATTTTACGTTGGAAAATGGGTCTGTTTCTATAAAGTCTAATAGCTTGCCACTGGGATCAAGCTATCAGCTCCGCCAGCTTAATATTGGTAGCAGTTTTGGATATGATGGCAATATTTACGAAGTAGATATACGCGACTTTTCTTTGAATATCACTGAGGCTAATATTGATCAATCCTTGGACGTACAAGCTTCGGCTTCAGCAGAAGATCAAAGTTTGACTCTTGAAAAGTTGGTGTTGGCGACGGGAAGATCAGTAATTGAAGCCAATGGATATGCTAACATAGTTGATACGAGTCTGCAGTTAGGAATCTCGTCAACACCGATTTATTGGTCGGATATTGCAGGTATTATGGAAGATTATCCCGTTCGGGAAAATGTGGATGTAACGTTTTCGGTACGGGGAAATCCTGAGCAGTTTGACCTTGGGCTTTCCATAGAGGGAGAAGGAGTGCAATCACTCGAAATGAGGAGCCGCGTCGCTTGGCAATCTGAGTTAATTGTAGAGCAAATTACAACCACAGCTAAATCAATAGATCTGGCAACATTATTAGCTGATACGACCTATCCGCGGTTCCAAGAGTTAGATTTTTCATTTAAAGGTCAGGTAAATATTGCCGATTTGACAAAGACAGCTGGAGAGCTGTCGTTTTCGGCAGCCGAGATTGAAAGCAATCCCTATAGATTGCAAAAGTTATTTGGTAATGGAACAATCGAAAATAAATCCATTGCCTTGAGTATAGAAGCTGTTGAAGAACAGCAAAGGATAGAGGTCAATTTGTCGGCCCGGGATATTTGGTCAGAACTCCCTTCTGTAAAAGGCAATGTGCTGGGTAAAAAAATAAATCCGGGCCACTGGATGCAGGATTCGACTTATGCCGGAAATCTGACATTTAATTTGAAATTTGAAGGCCGAGATTGGTATCCCCAGAAAGAACTTTGGGAATACACCCTGAAGATGGAACAGGGAACGGCACTTGGGCATAATATCACAAATACAGAGGTGAGCGGGCAGATTAGTAGTAATGATTTTACAGCAGATGGGGCCATGAATTTTTATGGTGGACGCATTGAATTAGTCGCCTCGCTGCGGGAGTTGACAACAACGCCATCATATAAATACCAGTTGAAAACGCAACGATTGGATCTGGGGCCATTTTTAGGAGAACAGGATTTCAGTACGTCTTTAAATGGTCTTATCACTGGAAAGGGAACAGGGTTTGATCCCGAAAGTATGCAGCTCCGGTCAACAGTAGAGGCCGATTCTTCTATAATAAATGGAGAGAAAATTGATACTATTTTTGCTGACTTTTCGATTAGGGATAACGTTATAACCGTCGATAGTGCCCGGTTGCAAAGTGGTATTGCAGATGGAGCCTTTAATGGTCAGTTGGATTTCTTGGACTTATATAAGGAGAGCAACGAATTATTTTTAGATCTGCAACTCAAGGATTTGTCGTCGTTGGCTCCCTTGGCAAATGCTGATGAGTTACAGGCAGTGGGTGATGTGGCGGGTACCTTAAGTCCGTTTAAGAATGATGGTCTCCGGTTTCTGGGAAAAATGGATGTTAATGACATAGCGTATGATTCACTTTTTGCGGCCGATCGTGCTCAGGGATCAGTAGATATTAATGTTGGAGATACGTTGTTTTACCTTACTGATTTAAACTTGCAAGAGCCGGTTTTTTCAGGGGTTCAGCTCCAAAATTTAAGTCTTAAAACGAAGGGTGATTATAGGGATGGGACTGCAACGGGACAGTATGACTTTAAGTTTTCAAGTTCCACAGAGGGTCGTATCGAACAGTCCGGAACTTACCAGGTGGCAACAGATTCCATCAAAATAAACACCAGTGGATTAAATCTGATCAGCGATTATAGAACATTGACACTTGAAGAGTCTTTCGGACTATGGTATCAAAATGATAGTCTGCGTATGGATACGCTGCGTATTTCTTCGGGGGATGGGTCATTTTTGGAGGTTGGAGTGCCGTTAATCAGTGCGGACGAGCAACGAGGTTTTGTAAAGGGAAATGATCTAAATATAGCCGTTATTCAAAGCAGTTTGTTGGGCGAAACGTTTTTTGAAGGAATGCTGTCCGGGGAATTCAATATTGATCGCCGGGGCACCGATTTGCAGGCTACAGGCAATATGCTATTATCAGAGATGTTATTTGAGGGTGCGGATTTTGATTCGTTATCGATCTCTGCTGATATCGTCGAGGAGCGAATGGAGGGTGCACTGGCTCTTAATGATGAAGGTGATAAGCTTGTTAGCGGACATGCTAATTTGCCTTTTAAATTGGGGGATCCTGAAACGTTTAAAGAAGCCTTTTTTGAGGAGCCGGTGTCGGGCGATTTGAGAGTGCGGGATATTTCAATCGAGCGTTTCCAGTCATTTTTTGATGAAGCCGAAAATACCGAAACCAGCGGTATTCTTTCGTTTTGGGGAACGCTCGGAGGTACGGCCGGCGATCCTGAGTTCGATGCTGATGTGACCCTGAAAAACGCTGTGCTGTCTGGCGTTGCCATCGATTCCATAACGGCAGGCGCAAATTATCGGCATATCGATGAGGAACTCACACTTGATGCTTCCGTTATGTCGCTGAAGCAGCGTGCGGCACAAATTAGTGCCCGTTTTCCCTTGTTCATCGATATGAAAACCTTTCAAGTGGATTTACCGCAGCAGAAAGATCACATTGCTGTCGATATCGAGACGAATGAGTTTAACCTGAGGGCACTCAATGACTTTATAGATCCATTGCTGTTAAGAGAGGTGAGAGGTAGCCTTGACGGTTCTATGCAAGTTAAGGGAGCCATAGAAGATTTAAAGACGGATGGATTTTTAGAGCTGAAGGGCGGAAAAGTTCGTTTGGTACCGGCCGGAATTACGGTGGATAATATTGCCTCAACCGTTAACTTTGCTCCCAATCAAATTAGGGTTTCCAAATTTTCGGCTCAAAGTGGAAGCGGTGATATTCGTGTGAATGGTACGATTGGGCTGGAAGAATTGATGCCTGGAAATATGGATATTAAGGTAAATGCACAGAACTTTCGGGCGGCCAACACCTCTGAGTATAATGCTGTAATAAATCTTAATGCTCGGGCGCAGGGAACAGTTACAAGTCCTAAGATTTCTGGGAGTCTCAGTTTTATAAGTGGTTTTATTAAGCTGGATAACTTCGGTGAAAAATCAGTTGAAAGCGTACAGTTAGATTCTGAGGATCAGGAAACATCATCAAGTAATATTTATAATTCTTTGGCCCTGGATATGGATGTGGAATTTAATAGACGGTTTTTTATCCGAAATGAGCGTTATCTCGAAATGGAACTTGAATTGGACGGAGTATTGGATTTGATAAAAAAAAGTGGGGATGATCTGCAGCTTTTCGGGGATATGAGTGCCCCGAATGGGTATGCGCGTCCCTTTGGGAAACGTTTTAATCTTGAAGAGGGGGTAGTAACATTTAGCGGGAATCCGGAAAACCCGCGACTTCAGATTCGAACTAAATATGAGCCTCCGCAGACACAGGAAGAAATTGTAATCTGGTATATCATTGAAGGCACGGTTGAAAAACCCAAGTTTAGATACGAGAGTCAGCCAACAATGGAGCTTGAAAATATTATAAGCTATACGCTGTTTGGGCAGCCTTTTTATGCATTGGATTCCTGGAAGCAGGTCGTAGCCAGTTCCGGAAGTAATACAACGGCTGCTGATGTTGCTCTTGATGTTCTTTTGGATCGAGTGGAAGCACTTGCAACCCAGCGGCTGGGTATTGATGTGGTAAAAATTGATAACACTCGGTCTGGTGGTGAAACAGGAACATCAATAACTACCGGCTGGTATTTGAATCCCAAAGTATTCTTTGCCATCCAGAACGTTATTACGGGTTCAACGCCGGATACGGGTTTCTTGTTGGAGTATATGCTGCGTGAGAATCTGAAGTTGATTCTACGTCAGGGAAATGATATCCGCCAGGGAGTAGATTTGAGGTGGAATTATGATTATTAGGTTTAGTAGTGAGATGGGGTGGCTTTTTTAAAATTGTGTCATCCTGAATTTGTTTCAGGATCTCGCTACGTTTTGATAGAATTGATTAAATTAAGTAACAATAATAATAGAGATATGTATTCAAACGAAGATCGTCAATTAGCGAAGAAAGTTTTAGAATTCAGCTGTGAGTTGGAGAAAGGACAAAATGTGATGTTGCAGCTGGTGGGGTTGAATGGCATTGGCCTGCTTCGGGCACTGGTAGAGCACGCCCGGGAGATGGATGCCAATCCCTTTGTACAGATTGAGGATACCGAAATCCGCCGCATGCTTGTAGAAACCGGTGACGAAAAGTTCTGGAAAAACCAGGCCGAAAATGATCAGCTTCCTCTGATGAAAAAGATGGACGCTTTTGTGGGGATTCGTGCGGCTCTCAATATTTACGAGCAGGCCGATGTTAGCAAAGAGGCCAATAAAGCCTATGCCGACTATTTCGTGGATCCTGTGCATTACAAAGAGCGCGTGAATAATACCAACTGGGTGGTACTGCGGTATCCCTCAGAGGCTTTTGCCATGAATGCGAAGATGCCGACCCAGCGATTTCGAGAGTTTTATTACAAAGCCTGCCTGCTGGATTATACCGAGCTGGCAGCAGCGATGGAGCCTCTCCAAGATCGACTTGAAAATACCGATATGATTCGTCTTGAAGGAGAGGGTACCGACATCGAATTTTCGGTCAAAGGTCAAACCTGGATACCCTGCTTTGGTAAGCGGAATATTCCCGATGGGGAGCTTTTCTCATCACCGATTTTGTCATCTGTGAACGGGCATATTACTTATGCGCCGAGTGTATATCAGGGCAAGCCGTTTGAGTACGTCAAGCTGGAAGTTCGCGATGGCGTGGTGATTGATTCAGACTCTTCAAACAATGAAGCGCTCGAAGAAATTCTGGATACCGATGCCGGGGCACGTCAGTTCGGAGAGTTCAGCTTTGGATTAAATCCCATTATCGATGAACCGATGTATGATATTCTTTTTGATGAAAAAATATATGGTTCCAATCACCTAACGCTCGGTAATGATTATGAGATTGCGCCCAACGGTAACGAGAGTAATATTCACTGGGACTTGGTTTGTATCGGCGCGGATGTGTATTTGGATGGCGAAAAAATCCGTGAGGGACGCGAGTTTATTACAGACGATTTAAAAGGATTAAACCCTGAGAATCTTTTACAGTAATTAGTTAAACAGTGAACAGTAAGGCAGTGACTTTAAATGGCCCACTGCCCACTGCTAACTGTGAAACTGTTTTATTCCGCCCAGGCTTCAGCATCTTCATAAACTTCAGCAAATTCGATGCTTTCACCGTCTTCGCTGATCGTAGCCTCGAAGTGTGTTTCACCTTCTTCTTCGCGCTTGAGCAGCTCCGTAGCCAGCTCATCAATAATTTTTGTTTGGATGAGTCGCTTGAGCGGTCGTGCACCATAGACGGGATCGTATCCTCGTTCGGCCAGCCAGTCTTTGACGTTGTCAGAAACAGACAATTTGATGTCTTTCTTGTCGAGCATCTTGTATACGCGTTGGAGTTGGATATCCACAATTTCGCGGATGTGTTCTTTCTCCAGGGGATGGAAGACAATGACATCGTCCACACGGTTTAAGAACTCGGGACGAATCTGTTTCTTCAATTGGTCCATTAATTTATCCTGAAGCTTGTTGTATACTTCATCCGTAAATTCACCGCCCGTTTCTTCAATTTTATCGGAAATTAGGTGCGAACCGATGTTACTGGTCATAATGATGATTGTGTTGGTGAAGTCGACGGTCACGCCTTTATTATCGGTTAGGCGACCTTCATCAAGCACTTGCAGCAACATGTTAAACACATCGGCATGTGCTTTTTCGATCTCATCGAGTAAGATTACTGAGTACGGTTTTCGTCGCACCGCTTCGGTAAGCTGACCGCCCTCGTCGTATCCTACATAGCCAGGAGGTGCACCAACTAACCGACTCACGCTGTGGCGCTCCATGTATTCACTCATGTCGATGCGGACCATGGCGTCTTCGTCATTGAAGAGGAAATCAGCCAATGATCGGGCAAGTTCGGTTTTACCAACACCCGTTGATCCGAGGAAGAAGAACGAGCCGATGGGACGTTGGGCATCCTGCAGCCCGGCGCGCGAGCGACGTACCGCATTCGATACTGTTTCCACAGCAGGATCTTGTCCGACAACTCGTTTATGCAACTCTTCTTCGAGGTGGACTAATTTCTCTCGTTCGCTTTGCAGCATTTTCCGTACGGGGATGCCGGTCCAGCGCGAAACGATATCGGCAATATCTTCGTATTCAACTTCCTCTTTTAGCATGGCTCGGCCTTCTTGTACCTCTTCGAGTTTTTCTTTGGTTTCTTCCAGGTCATTTTCAAGCTGATTGATGGTGCCATAGCGTAGCTCGGCGACCTTGTCGTACTTACCTTCGCGTTCGGCTTTTTCAGCTTGATTGCGGGCCGTTTCAATAGCTTTCTTCAGGTCACGCGTTTTTTTGATGAGATCCCGTTCGGTATCCCACTGGTTGCGCATGGTATTGCGTTTTTCCTCGAGATCTGCGAGCTCTTTCTCAATATTTTCAATTTTTTCTTCATTCTGATCTCGCTTGAGTCCCTCGCGTTCAATCTCGAGCTGACGAATTTGTCGCTCAACCTGATCGAGTTCTTCGGGCATGGAGTCGATTTCCAGTCGCAGTCGTGAAGCTGCTTCATCAATCAGGTCAATTGCTTTATCAGGGAGGAACCGCTCGCTGATATATCGGTGCGACAGTTCACTGGCAGCAACCAAAGCCTCATCGCGGATTTTAACGCCGTGGTGAAGTTCATAGCGTTCTTGCAGTCCGCGCAGGATAGAAACCGTATCTTCAACCGAAGGCTCATTGACCAGAACTTTCTGCATGCGTCGCTCCAGCGCACGATCTTTTTCAATATACTTTCGATACTCATCCAGCGTGGTAGCACCGATGGCATGAAGCTCACCGCGAGCCAGTGACGGTTTTAGGATATTGGCAGCGTCCATAGCTCCTTCGGTGGCACCGGCACCGACGAGAGTATGTATCTCATCAATAAAGAGAATAACTTCGCCTTCAGACTCCTGAACCTCATTGACGATGGCTTTGAGTCGTTCTTCAAATTCACCGCGGAATTTGGTTCCGGCCATCAGGGCTCCCATATCGAGAGCTACAATGCGCTTGGTTTTAAGGCTTTCGGGTACGTCGCCCTTGTTAATGCGCAGAGCCAGTCCCTCGGCGATAGCCGTTTTACCGACTCCGGCTTCTCCAATCAGAACGGGATTATTTTTAGTACGACGTGATAGAATCTGCATGATGCGCCGAATTTCCTGATCGCGACCGATTACTGGGTCGAGCTTGTTTTTTTCGGCCTGTTCGTTTAGGTCACGCCCATATTTTTTGAGGGCATTATATCGACTTTCTGCATTAGGATCGTCTACCTTTTGCGATCCGCGAACGTCTTCAAGTACTTTAAGAATATCGTCCTTTTTGACGCTGTTCTGTTTTAGCAGGCTGCCGGCTTCTCCTTTTGATTCCAGCATTCCGATAAGCACGTGTTCTGAGCTGATGTACTCATCGCCGAGGTTGTCAGCTGATTTCTGGGCGTTGTCGAAGACTTCCTTGGAATCATTCGACAAATATTGACCTGATACGGATGCACCTTTCACAACCGGAAGTTTATCAATACGCTGTTCAAGCTCGGTTTTAAGTTGTGGAATCCGAACGCCGAGTTTATTTAAAATGGTGTTAATGACGTTGTCGGAATCCGACAGAAAAGCCATCAGCAGGTGGGTGGGGCTCACCGCCTGATGATTATTACTGGAAGCCAGATCTACCGCTGCTTGTACGGCTTCCTGAGCTTTGAGTGTAAGCTTATCTAAGTTCATAATAAGTGAATACTTAGGTGAAAATTTCCTTTTTGTTATTTCACTTTTATAGAAGCCAATACCGTACCGAATCCCAAAATGTGTCTAAATTTCAGTGTTGTTACTCTTTAATATGACGCTTTTGGCCGGGATCTGTAATTATGGTAGGAAAACTGCCATTTAGAATTAGGAGGGAGTCTGTTTGACAGTTGGTTGTCAGTGTCTTTTTATGTATTTATTGAATTTGAGTGAGGCATTTTGTGTTTTTGAATAGTTCATAGGAATATATTGAGAAGACTATGAGAGAAACAAAGCAATCAGGTATAACAATTGAGCTAAAGCGAGGAGATATAGCTAATCAATCGGATGTGGAAGCCGTTGTTAATGCTGCCAATGCGGAACTCCGAATTGGCGGTGGAGTAGCGGGAGCTATTCATCGGGCAGCCGGACCTGAACTTACCGAAGAAACGCGATCGATGGCGCCGATAGAGCCGGGTGAAGCGGTTATTTCGGGCGGACATAATTTGCCGAACGACTATATTATTCACTGTTTAGGTCCGGTATATGGAAAGGATAAACCGGAGGATAAGTTGCTTGCTAATTGCTATTTGAATGCACTGGATCTTGCCGAAGATCATCAAATCGAGCGAATTGCATTTCCGGCGATATCAACCGGAGCATTTGGATATCCGATGGAAGATGCTGCGCGTGTTGCTTTCCAAACAGTTCGGGAGAAAGTTAATGAATTGGAATACGTTTCGCTCATTCGCTTTGTACTTTGGAGCGAGGGAGATATCGCGGTTCATGAAGGTGTAATGGAAGAAGTATTTAGCTAATTGTTTAGTTGTTATATGTATATCAGCTGAATTATAGATCAGGGGTATTCTTGAAGGATCACGAAAAAAGTAAGGATACGGCGCGCCGTATCCTTACCGGTTAGCTAAAAAATACTATTCACCATAAATTTCATTAAGCACGCCTGCCAGCCGAACCCCACCTTTGAGCAATTGGCGATCCAGCAGGTCGCGATTTTCGTACTGGTATTTATAGCCAATCTCCCGATCCTCAGGCAAGTCGTAGACCTGATCACGCAGCTCCATGGCCTCGTACGCCCAGTCCAGAACGTCGGTGTCTTGCCAATTTTCAATTTGTTGATCGGAGGGATGGTTTATCGCTGCCGAAAATTCGGTATAGCTTAACTGCGTGTCGTCAATCATCTCACTGTCCCATACGCGATGAATATTTGAATCCTCAGAAAACCATTCAACCTCTGTTTCATTTCCACCTCGATCTTTACCGTTGCCTACATGTAATGGCTGATGGATATCGCCAACAAGGTGAATGAGCATTCGCAGCTTTTTCTTTTCTTCCTCAGCCGATAGGCTGCCGCTTTTGAGTTCCTCAATAAACGTTCGAATGGAATTAATCAGATCGCCATTGGGATTCTTCTCGGTTTCCTCATAGGTTTTTCCATTGGGAATGGTGACCCAGTGCCAGTCATGCGTGTGATCATAGGCGGGATCTGACTTTATTTTATCCATCCAGGTGCTGGCGATAGCCATTGATTCGTGTCCGAGTACACGATCGATTTCTTCGCGGGCTTCGGGCGTGAGGTAATCAGCAGCAATATCGCCTACGATACGATGGCCGTTTTGTCCCCATAGATTATCGTTTGAGAGGTTATCTGCGGGAACGAACAGGAGGGTGGCAATCAGTAGAATAAAAACCATAATGTTAAACAGTTGTATTAAAGTTTTGTAGGCAGTTGAATATCACTACTTTTTAGAAGAAAGGTAAATGCTTTTGGGACTTTTAACATCATTTTTTGGGATGTATATCTTACTCGATATCGGTTTTATTGTCTTCCACACCGTACTTATCCTGTTTAATCTTTTTGGATGGATTTGGGAGGCGACCCGCCGCTGGAATCTTGGCACATTACTCCTTACGGCGTTTTCGTGGTTTATTTTGGGGATTTGGTACGGATTCGGATATTGCCCGTGCACCGATTGGCACTGGCAGGTGCGGCAAGAATTGGGATACACCGAGATGTCCTCATCCTATATTGAGTTTTTGGCAGAGTTATTGACGGGCTTAGACTTTAATACAGCGTTAGTGGATACCACAACGGCAATTCTGTTTTTTATGGCGCTGGTTATATCGATCTATGTTAACTTTCGAGATTTTGATAAGAAAAGAATTGTCTCGTAGATAGTTACAAAATAACAATGGTTCGAGTAGCTACCTGAACCATTATCTTCAAAAAATTTGTCTTGATCTTATTTCTTTGCCAGTTGTTTAAATAGTTTTTCTTCTTCCTTGGAGAGTTTTTCAGGTACTTGTATCTGGATACGAACAAATAAATCTCCTTTATTAGATGAATTTTTAAATTCAGGCATACCCATATCACTCAATCGGAAGAGCTTACCACCCGAAGTTCCAGAGGGAATATTCAGTTTGGCTTTACCAGCCAGCGTATTTACGACGGTTTCTCCACCCAGTACAGCAGTATAAAGATCTATTGAATGATCGTAGTAAATATTGTTGCCTTTTCGCTCGTAGCCATCTGGCATATTAATGTTTACAGTAAGGTAGAGGTCGCCTCGTGCCCCGCCGCGTGTTCGGCTTTGTCCTTTTCCCTTTAGTTTCAGGCGTTTTCCATCTTCAATACCTGCCGGGATTTTGACCTTCATTTTTTCACCGCCTACGCGCAATGTTCGCGAGGTACCTTCAAATGCTTCTTTCAGCGAAATAGTAATGCTGGCTTTGGTATTTTGCTTGCCGTTGCGTTGTTGTTGGCGAGCACGGCTTTGATAGCGACGTCCACGGCTTTGTTGCTGTTGCGCTTGTTCAAACGGATTGCCACCGCCTCCGAAAATGGTTTCAAAGAAGCTTGAGAATCCACCGCCTCTGCCGCTGCTTTCCCTACGGCTGCGGGCACCCCCGCCACCAAACAGGTCGTTCAAATCAAAATTTGTTTGGTAGCTTTGCTGACCGCTAAAACCACCTCGACCTTGGCTTTGTTGTCGGGCATAATCTTGCCAGTTGAATCCATCGGCAGATCCACCCGCGCGTTGGTATTTCTTCCAGTCTTTACCAACTTTGTCATAGAGGTTACGTTTTTCAGGGTCGCTCAGAACTTCGTATGCTTCACCCACCTCCTTAAATTTCTCCTCAGCCGAGGGATCATCAGGGTTTTTGTCAGGATGGTATTTTGCCGCCTTCTTACGGTATGCCTTCTTTATCTCATCCTGAGAGGCATTTTTGCTTACACCGAGTATGTCGTAGTAATTTTTGTATTCCATAATGAAATTGTACCATTATAGAGCTTTTTCTTCAATTTCATTAATAATAGAGCAAATAAGGTGCCACAATCCAAAAGCTAACGTTTTGTCAAAAATCAGGTCAAAATTCGTCAGCTTGTCATAAAAAAAGCCCTCCGGTGAACCGAAGGGCTTTTTATCAGGGATTGTGCTAAACTGTTATAGCTCAAAAGCAACGAGCTGACTGTTACCATTAGGGGTAATTACCCGAAGCAGTACCACCTCTTTGCCTTCTTCAACAAGTTGATTCATTGCCCGGTTGAAATCCCGAACATCGGAAATTTCCTTTTGGTCAACCTCAGTAATAACATAACCGCGCTGCAGACCTTGTTGATAAGCCTCACTCTGTCGTGATATTTGGGTAACGACAACTCCGTCTTGGTTCTGATTGAGTTCCAGCTCTTGGGCAATGCGCGGAGTAAGATCCTCAACTTTAAAGCCGAGTTCCTTTTCCATATTAGGTTCGGATGGGTTGTCCGGCTGCATGGCAGACATCATTTCTTCGGGTTGTTCACCCAATGTTACTGTAATAGTTTGTTTTTCTTCGTCCCTAATTATTCCAAGTTTTACATCGGTGCCAGGGGGTGAGGTACCGATAGATGTACGCAGTGAACTCCAGCTCCGAACCGGTTTACCATTGATCGTTTGAATGATGTCATCTGGCTGAAGCCCAGCTTTTGCTGCAGGACCGTCTTCGGGTACACTGCCCACGATAATACCATAAGCTTCATCAAGGCCGAGAGCTTTTGCCATAGTAGCATCCACTTCTCCACCCATCTCAATCCCGAGATAACCACGGACAACGCGTCCGTTTTGGATGATTGACTTCATCACATTTTTAGCAATGTCGATGGGAATAGCAAAGCCAATACCATCACTGCCGCCAGAGCGAGACGCAATAGCCGTATTAATGCCAATAAGTTCTCCATCCATATTTACTAAGGCACCACCAGAATTTCCAGGATTAATGGCAGCATCTGTTTGAATAAAGTTTTCATATCCAGCTCCTTGTTCGATGATGCCAACGGAACGTCCTTTGGCAGATACAATACCCATCGATACGGAGTGTGCCAGACTTGCCTGAAGTGGACTACCGATAGCTAATACCATTTCGCCCACTCGTAATTTTTCACTGTTCCCAAGTTTTATGACATTCAGTTCTTCAGCATCAATTTTTAATACAGCTATATCAGTCAGGGGGTCGGTACCAATTACTTCGGCATCAAACCGTTTATCATTGAAGAGCTGTACTTCTACCTCACTGGCATTTTCCACAACGTGGTTATTTGTCAAAATATATCCTTCGTTAGAGACAATAACGCCGGAACCTTGTCCACGTCGCTGGTATTCCTGAGGTTGCTGGCGCGGATTCCCAAAAAATCGGCTTAATGGGTTTGGTCGTGCTTTTACCTTTTGCGTTACTTTAACGGTTACTACCGCCTGTTTTGACTTATCAGCGATATCAACAATAGCATCATTTAGTTCGCCAATGGTTTTTGAGGGAGCTTTCTTCGATTGCTTAACACTCTTATCAGAGGAAAACCCGGGCAGTGAAAGCACCGAAGCATTGTTTGTCTGTACATCAACGGTGTAAAAACCGACAACCAATACAGCGACAAAAGCCCATAACAAATTAGAGGAACGAATTTTTTCCATAATGAACTTAGTTTAGATCGAGATTAATAATTTTTGAATTTCTGACAGTTCAATAAACATCTGAGAGTAGTAAATTATTGTGCTGTTCATCAAAAAAGAAGCGGAAGCTGTGTTTCATCACAACTTCCGCGGATTGGGAATCAATTGTTAGCTAAGGTTAGCTAATTTCAATTTGTTTCTTCACTTTGTCTTCGCTCTTGTCAATGTTGATGTTCAGCAATCCGTTTTCATAGGTTGCCGAAATGCTTTGCTCATCAACATTATCGGGTAATTGGAAAGAGCGCTCGAAAGAACCGTACTTTGTCTCGACGCGATGGAATGTTTTGCCTTTCTCTTCATTCTCGAAGCTACGCTCACCGCTAATGGCAAGTCGCCCGTTTTCCAGACTGATGGTAATATCATCTTTATTCATACCCGGAAGTTCAGCAGTAATTAAAAACTGATTTTCCGTTTCGGATATATCGATACTGGGCACAAAATTTCCGCGCCGATCATTTACAACATCATTGAAAAATTCATCCATGATGTCTGAAAAGTTCTTGTCCAATGCATTTCTGTTGGGTTTGGAATATCTCATTAAAGTCATAATAAACACCTCGTAAGTGAATTTATGTTGGAAATATATTTGTTGATTCAAACTCACTTTTATAGCTGCAAGAGCTATACCAAGGGCTTACAAGTAGGAAAGGTCTGTCATTCAGCCATAGATTAGCCGCGAAATTTTCAGAGGTGTCAGTAATTAAGAAAAAAATGTCACCGCCTATTTAGTCAAACCGTCAGCTCCGCTGTATTTGTGGCAGAATAGCCAGAGTACAGTGATCAGAGACCAATTACCAAGGCTTATCTCAATAGGTTTGCAATTAGCAGGAGAGTTATGACATAAATAAATTTGGTATTATGTGTCTCAAATAAGCACTCTGCTAACTGCCGTAACTTTGGTTCCACTCCTTGGCAATAAGGAAAGCTATCTCTAAACTCTGTTGGTAGTTTAGGCGCGGATCACAATAGGTTTCATAGTTTTTGTGAAGCTGTCCCTCGTGCAGACCTTTGGCACCACCAACACATTCGGTAACATTGTCACCGGTAAGTTCGAGATGAACCCCGCCGAGATAGCTGCCCAAGTCGCGGTGAATGGCAAAGGTCTTGCGGATTTCAGAAACAATTGCATCAAAGTTACGAGTTTTGACGTCTTCATCTGTCTTGAAGGTATTGCCGTGCATGGGATCGCAGCTCCATACCACGGGCATGCCCTCGTGTTTGATATTTTTAATAAGATCGGGAAGCCCGTTTCCTACCTCTTCTTTTCCAAAACGAGTAATGAGCACAATTTTGCCTTGTTCGTGGGTCGGATTCAGTCGCTCAATTAATTTCAGGGTATGGTCCAGATCATAATTTGGACCAATTTTTATTCCAATCGGATTGCGAATGCCGCGCAGGTATTCCACATGAGCGCCACCCAGATCGCGTGTTCTGTTTCCAAGCCATACCATGTGAGCACTTAGGTTGTACCAGCCTTCACGACGAGGAACTTGCTGGGTTTGGGCGGAATCGTAATATAAGTTTAATCCTTCGTGCGAGGTATAAATATTAATTTTTTGGGTTGTGCTAAATTCATTAGGCGTGATGGTCTCCATAAAATTAACCGCTTTTTGGATGGAGTTTACCATTGCCTCGTACTCTTTGTAATACTCATTTTCTTTCATGAAGTCGAGTTCCCAGTACTCGGGGTGATGCAGGTCAGCAAACCCTTCATCAGAGAGAGCTCGCAAGAAGTTGAGTGTAAGACCCGCTTTATTATATCCCTCAATTAATCGTTCGGGATCGGGCTTGCGCGCTTCTTCAGTAGGAGTAATACTGTTGATTAGATCACCGCGGTAATTGTGGATTTTTTCACCGTCAACAATTTCGTAGTCCCTTGACCTCGGCTTTGCATATTGGCCTGCAATACGTCCTACCCGAACAACAGAAGTTTCCATCTCGTGGATGAGAATGAAACTCATCTGTAGTAAAACCTTGAGCAGATTCACAATTTTGGGAGATTTGCAATCCGCAAAACTTTCGGCGCAATCGCCGCCCTGCAACAAGAAACCGTTTCCGGCACTTACATCAGCCAGCTTTTTCTTCAGGGCTTCAACTTCCCACGAAGTAATTAGGGGAGGGTTATTTTGTAATTCATTATAGGCCTGCTCCAGTGCTGCTTGATCCGGATATTTCGGAAGCTGTTTAACTGGAAATTGTTTCCAGGATTGGGGAGACCAGTCTTTGGGATTTGCTACTTCAGAAGCCACTGATTTTTTTGAATACATTTAATTGTTAAGCTCTTATTGACCCTTCTAATAAAACCTCTAAGGTTACCGAAAATTACGGATAGGAGCAATTATCAGAAGTAATAGGGTGTTAAAATATTGTGATGTGTTATAACCAAAGTTTTAGTTTATTGGTTCCAGTGCAAAAACACCGTTTCTATCAATATAGCCGTATTTCTCTCCCAGTTTAACCATGGCAAAACCGCCCTTGAAACTCCATGCTTTATCATAGATGGGATCTGCAATTAGTTGGCCTCGTTCATTAATAAATCCATACTTGCCATTTTGCTTTATTTTAGCTCTGCCTTCATGAAAAGAAAAAGCCTTCTCATAGGTGGGTTCAATAATAATTTCACCTTGCCTATTGATATAGCCATATTTCTGCTGTTCCAGATTTTTATTATCAATAGGCATGGCAATGACTGCTTTATCCTCAGAAAATGGTTCGGCTTTCAAAAATTTCGACTCTATGATAACAGCACCGTTTTTGTTGACATAGCCCCACTGTTTATATTCCAGCTGTACCGGGGCCAATCCCTCGGAGAACGATTTTGCCTGCTGATATTTTGCCGATATTACTATTTCACCAGAAGTATTAATATAACCCCACTCTTTGTGTTCCGATGTTTGAACAAGGGCAAGATCTTCACTAAAAGTGGTAGCCTTTTCGAACTGAGGCTGGATTTTAAAATCCCCATTTTGATTAATATACCCCCAGTTGCTTGTTTTATAGTGTTGTACGGGCGCCAGGCCATTGTTAAACCGCCCTGCGTTTTGATATTGGGGCTCAATAATGAACTTGCCATCCCGATTGATGAATCCATATTGCGCATTATTACGAACTAAGGCAGTACCATTTTCAAAATTTTGGCCATAGTCAAACTGTGGTTCGATGGCAATATTTCCCTGGCGATCGATGTAGCCTATTGTTCCCAAAAAGTTGACGGCGGCCAATCCCTCAGAGAAGGTATAGGGCCAGGTTCTGTTATTAACAAGTTTAAATTGGGGATCAATTTTTTTCTCAAGGGAAGTGTCTAAAAAGCCGACCTGGTGATTTTCCAAATAGGGATATAAATAATCTTTGGTCGATTCTGTGGGCTCTGATGCTTTACATGAGTTTAAAAGTATAGCAATTCCGGTTATAAGAATGCCTTTCCAAATTATCTTTGGCATGGTAAAAACTGTGCTGTTCTTTTTTGGGTTATATGTTTTGTTACCATTTTACCCTGATGCTGAAGCTATGTTCCTATATAAAGAGAGATCAGAGAGGTCATCAGGTTTGGTAGGAGTTGGCAGGTATGGTGTCTGATTCTTCGATTAAGCTTCTGTAGATGACAGCGGTAGCCATGGTTGTCAGGGGATAGGTAAGAATCACACCTACGCCGAACAGCAGGGCACCTATTAGATTTAGAAATACCACTGCAACTCCGAACACAAAGAGTTCCAGAAGGAGGTCTTGTGACAAATTAAAACTCTTTTGGAGAGCTGTAAATGAGGAGTCGCCGTTTTCAATAATAAAATAGGGGAAGAACTGAAATCGGATAGCAATCCATATGCCCGGGGCTATGAGTAATAATAATCCCACAGAAACAGCCAGACCGTATATAAAACTGGCAACAAAATAGCTGAGGAAAATGCGGAAGTTGTTGAACATATCCGCCACGGTAACATAGGCATCTTGTACGAGCAGTAGCATTAATTTCGTAAATCCAAGACTTAGGAACAGCTGTACGGCTGTTAATAAAAACGAAACAAACTGTGTTTGCATGGTGGGGTTCTCGGGGGCTCGCATCATGAAGTAGATTTGTGGAACTACAGCTAAGACGATAAAGGTGAGAACAGCCCCAATTATAAAAGAGGCGTACAATCTGTATTGCTGAAAACTAAACTTGAAAAGAGCTGTTAAATCGATAGAAAGCTGCTGCATAAGTACTGAATGAAATGCCGATAGTTTCCGTTATCTACACTGGTTTTCGAGAGTATAAATCAGTTTTAAATGTAGGCTTCAAAAGATACGATTTATCCTTATCTTTTAAAGTTTTATTGAACCCCAAAATATGGATTACCTTTGCGAGAAAATATAGTTATCCGCGGTGCGCGCGAACACAATCTGCAAAATTTAGATGTTAATATTCCCCGTGAGGAGCTGGTTGTGCTTACCGGTATATCTGGTTCGGGAAAATCTTCACTGGCTTTTGATACTATTTATGCTGAAGGCCAGCGTCGATTTTTGGAATCGCTTTCTGCTTATGCCCGACAGTTTTTAGGGATGATGGAGCGGCCCGAAGTTGATTTTATTGACGGACTTTCTCCCGTGATCTCCATCGATCAAAAAACAACGAACCGGAATCCACGATCAACGGTGGGTACCGTTACCGAAATTTATGATTTTCTGCGGTTACTCTATGCCCGCGTTGGCGTACCCTATTCGTGGAAATCAGGTAATAAGATGGAAAAGCAGACGGCCGATCAGGTTGTATCTACCATTATGGATATGCCCGAAGGAACCAAGGCTTATTGCCTTGCGCCGGTAGTACGGGGACGAAAAGGGCATTATCGCGAGCTGTTTGAGCAGACGATGAAGCAGGGTTTTGTGCAGGTCCGCGTGGATGGGGAATTTATGGACCTCGAAGAGGACATGAAGGTAGATCGGTACAAGAAACATGATATCGAAGTGGTAGTGGACCGGTTTGTAATTAATGATAAGAGCGAAAAACGTATCGCTGAAAGCGTGCGGCTGGCGCTGGAGATGGCCGAGGGGAATGTAATTTTAGCAGTTCCCAAAGAAGAAGACGGGGAGGTCGAGTTTAAAGATCATCTGTATTCACAGAATCTCTTTGATCCTGAAAGCGGATTGGCATACGAAGATCCCGCTCCAAATATGTTTTCATTTAATTCTCCCTATGGTGCTTGCCAGCATTGTGATGGGTTGGGCTATACCTACGATGTGAATCGTGATTTGGTGATTCCCAATAAAGAACAGACGATCGAGGAAGGGGCTATTCGGTATTTGGGAGAACCCCGCGACATTTTTGCTTTTAAACAGATAAAGGCGGTGCTCGATTCGGTGGGACTCGATTTTGAAACCCCGATCAAAGAATTTACCGAGGAGCAAATGGATCTGCTTTTTGAAGGCGGCGGTGATACGAAGTATGACGTAAGTTATGATTTTCGTGATGATAACGTCACATACAAGCACTCCTTCAAGGGATTGCGGAATATGATCTACGAGAAGTACGAGGAGAGCAATTCTAATAAGCAGCGCGACAAGGCTAAGGCATTTATGAGTAAAATCGACTGCCCTGAATGTGACGGCGGTCGGCTCAATAAAGAAGCGCTTTCGTATCGTATTGACGGCTATACCATCGATGAGTTGGTAAACATGGATATTACTACGCTGCGAAATACGATTAATAATCTGGATCTTACCGAGCGTCAGCAAAAGATAGGTAGCCAGGTATTAAAGGAAGTGCGCGATCGCGTGGATTTTCTGCTCAATGTTGGGCTTAATTATCTGACGCTGGATCGCGAAGCGCAGTCGCTCAGTGGTGGCGAAGCACAGCGCATTCGTCTGGCTACACAGATTGGTACGCAGCTGGTTGGTGTGCTCTATATCTTGGATGAGCCCAGTATTGGTCTGCATCAGCGTGATAATATTAAACTAATTAATTCGCTTGAAACGCTCCGCGATTTGGGGAATAGCGTAATTGTGGTAGAACACGATCGCGAAACCATTGAGTCGGCGGACTATGTGATCGATATGGGACCCGGTGCCGGTGAATACGGTGGAGAAATTGTTACTGAAGGTCGGCCTGAGGATCTGGACCCTGATTCGATGACGGCCAAGTTTCTGAAAGATGAAGAAACGGTTCCATACCCTGATGAGCGACGCGAAGGTAATGGGAAATCAGTTCGACTCGAAGGAGCTCGTGGGCACAATCTCAAAGAATTGGATGTTGATATTCCACTCGGCAAATTTATTTGCGTAACAGGTGTAAGTGGAAGCGGAAAGAGTTCGCTAATCAACCAGACGCTGGAGCCTATTCTTTCGACGGAGTTTTATAATTCGAAATCAGTGCCGCTCCCGTTTGATGAAGTACACGGTATTGATAATTTGGACAAAATTATTTCAGTGGATCAGAGTCCTATCGGGCGTACGCCGCGTTCCAATCCCGGAACTTATACCAAGGTGTTTGATCATATCCGTAAACTTTTTGCCGAGCTACCGGAGTCCAAAATTCGGGGGTATGATCAGGGACGATTTTCATTCAATGTGAAGGGCGGTCGTTGCGAAGCCTGTAATGGTGACGGCGTTCGTAAGATTGAGATGAACTTTCTGCCGGATGTCTATGTGGATTGCGAAACATGCAACGGCAAGCGCTATAACCGGGAAACGCTTGAAATTTATTACAAGGGCAAGAATATATCTGATGTATTAAATATGTCGGTCAATGAAGCGCACGAGTTCTTTGATTCGGTACCTGCTATTAATCGAATATTGGGTACGCTCGTTGATGTTGGACTTGGCTATCTGAGACTTGGTCAACCCAGTACTACGCTTAGTGGCGGTGAAGCGCAGCGTATTAAACTTGCTCGCGAGCTTGCCAAAGTGGGTACGGGCGATACGCTTTATATTTTAGATGAACCTACCACTGGATTACATTTTCAGGATGTGCGCATGCTCGTAGATGTGGTACAGCAGCTGGTAGACAAAGGAAATACCGTAATTGTAATAGAACACAATCTCGATCTCATCAAAGCGGCGGATTGGATTATCGATCTGGGTCCCGAAGGCGGCGTCGAAGGGGGACAAATTATTGCCGAGGGAACGCCTGAAGAGGTTGCTCGGATGGAGGAGAGCTATACGGGCCAATATCTGAAGGAAGAATTTGACCGTGAGAAGCAGCAGACAGTTACGGCTTCTTAAAAGTGTATTGAAGAAAGAGGTTGAGGTTTTTATCAGGTAAAAATTTGGCAGGTTGAATTACTTTCGACATAATAGCATATATCCTTCTAACAAAAATCGGAGGTTTATATGAGTTTTTTCGCAAAGTGTCTCTCGGTTTGTGTTGTTCTTACCGTATTAATAACAGTGTTATTTGAAAGTGTGCTTTATTCGCAGATGCCTTTTTCGAGCAATATTTTGTTTGCTACATTTGCCGCGTTGATGATGACCATATTTTATGGCTGGCTTGACGATATGTTTTTTCGGAAGCATCAGCCGGGGCTGGAAGAGTAATTTGGTATGGGGTTATAATTCTCGTAAGAGTCTTCTTGAAAGAGAATGTAGGAAAGCAGAAAAAGGTTTGTCCCGTTCTTACATTCTCCCTATTTTCTGCCACTGATGAATCGACTCCGCAAATATATAATCCGTATTTCTGTAATTGCTGTGATTTGTACAGGCTTTGGCTTGTATATGGTGCAGCAGGTCCAGGTAAATCGTTCGTCGCAGGCCTTTGCAAGTTGGTTGGATACCAAGGTGAAAACTTCTGATGGCATTGGATTGCAAAAAGAACTGGATGATCTTCGGAAGTCAACAGGTGATCTGGATGAGTTTATAAAAGAAGCTTCTCAGTTTGTAAAAAGTAACAACGAAAACTTTAATTTTTCTTTTGCTGAATTAACAGCATCAATGCACTTCTACCAGCTGTTGCTAATTGAGTGGTGTCAATTTCAAACCGGTAATGCTATGGCCGGTATTCCTATTCCGTCAGTTACCAAAGCTTTCGTTTCTGTTGTCCTCGATCAAAAAGTAGCAATTGGGTCAGCAGCTGCTGTTTCACTCATGCCTGAACATCAATGGGTTATCGATGCTTTTACAGCCTATATTGATGATTTTTTTACTATGGCAATGCAGCCGATGAAAGAAGGCATTGCTATTGGAGCGCCATAGATGCATTAGCAGGGCATGCTATTCTTTGTTAAACATCTATAAAACGAATTTCTATTCTTAATTTTTAAAATGATTTATTATGAAAGGTAATGGAACTAAAATAGGATTTATTGTCGCCTTTCTGGCACTTACCATCTATTATTTGTGGCCGACAGTAGTTCATACGTTGGAGCAAAATTATATTGAAGATTTGCCGGAAGCCGAGCGCGCTGAATATGTAGAAGAAAATGCGCAACGCTTACAAGAGCTGCGTCAGAATTCGTTATCGCTGGGGCTTGACCTGCAGGGCGGTATGCACGTTACACTGGAAGTTGGTACGGCACAATTTCTAAAAGAATTAGCGGGCGAAAACGCTGATTCAACACTGACCAATGTAATTGACGATGCTAAACAGCGGGCACTCGAAAATAATACCGATTTTATTGAGGAGATGGTCCAGCTGTTTGAAGAGCGTAATCCCGATGGGCGATTAAGTCGTTACTATCGCTCTGATACTGAAAATATTACGCGTAGATCAACAAACGAAGAAATACAGCAGTATTTAGTAAAACAGCGGGAATCAGCAGTGGATAGGGCAATGGAGATTATCCGATCTCGCGTTGACCGCTATGGAGTGACCGAACCTGCGATTTTTAAGCAAGGGAACAACCGTGTTGTGGTTGAGCTTCCCGGGGTGGCTAATAAACAGCGTATCCGTGATCTGTTGAAGGGTACGGCCCGCCTCGAATTTAGATTAGTAGGAGAACCGGACCAAATCAGCAATGCGAAAGATCGTGTAGTAAGCTATTACGAGCAGGTTTCTTCAGATACTACCGATACCGTAGAACAGGGAGCAGGTCAAAATCCATTGCTTCAAGTGTTAAATCCACGGGGCCAGAACCCTTATACCTTTGGATATTCTACCGGTAGAGATACTGCTCGCGTAAATGAGTTGCTTCAGCGGCCTGAAGTGCAAGAGCTGATGCCCCGAAATATTGAGCTGATGTGGGGGGCTACGCCATTTACGGAAACTGAGCAGGGTCAGGAGTTATTTGAGCTTATTGGTGTTCGATCAGAAGTGGAGCTGACCGGAGATGTTATTTCTGAAGCCAGCGTTAATTTTGATCAGGCTACTAATCAGCCTCGGGTATCGATGAATATGAACGCTGAAGGTGCTCGACGCTGGGCACGCATTACCGGGGCAAATATCGGTAAACCAATTGCGATTGTTCTTGATGGTTATGTGTATTCCTATCCTAATGTAGAGACAAAAATTTCTAACGGTCGTTCTTCTATTTCCGGATTGGAAAGTGTTACAGAGGCCGAAGACCTTGTCAATATATTACTTTCTGGTGCACTTCCTGCTCCGCTTGAAATAGTCGAAGAGCGAACGGTTGGTGCTACACTTGGTGAAGAATCAATTCAGGCAGGGTTTTATTCAACAGTTATAGGATTGATTATTGTAGCTCTCTTTATGATGGTGTATTACCGAACCGGTGGAGCTATTGCTGACCTCGCATTGATGCTCAATATCATATTTATACTGGGTATTTTAGCGGCCTTTAAAGCAACACTTACATTACCCGGTATTGCGGGTATTGTACTTACCATTGGTATGGCCGTGGATGCCAACGTGCTGATATTTGACAGGATCAGGGAGGAACAGCGAGCTGGTAAAACGATCCGTGCTGCCATTGAGGGTGGTTATTCCAACGCTATGAGTGCGATTATGGATGCCAACATAACGACATTCTTCGTAGGTATCATTCTCTACAGCTTTGGGGTTGGACCTATTAAAGGATTTGCGGTTACGCTGATGGCCGGTATTGTAGCGTCATTGTTTAGCGCAATTGTAATTACTCGTGTTGTCGTGGATTATCTGACGCGCGATAAATCCGCAGATATCAGTTTCGGTTAATAACAAAGAAATTCAACATTTATAATAAGGGACTTTAATTATGAGATGGTTCGAAAATCCTGATTTTAATTTTCTAAAAGGTCACAAAATTGGCTATTACGTTTCTGGAATTTTGCTTGTGGCCTCAATTTTTGGAATCCTAACCAAAGGTTTGCAGTACGGCATTGATTTCAAGGGTGGTAAAGAGTTCGTCCTTGAATTCGAACAGCCTGTTGATGTAATTGATATCCGTTCAGAACTTTCAGAGCCGTTGGATGGTACCCCGGTGGTAAAGCTTTTTGGATCGCCGGAAGAAGTATTGATCCGAACGGACAATCCGAAAGATATTTCGGAGGTACAGTCACTAATTACGAATGCGATGTCTGAGTTATATCCAGACAATTCCGCTACCGTTATCAAAACCGATATTGTGGGGGCTCGCTTTGCTGACGATCTAAGGCGTGGGGCGTTAAATGCCATTATTTTCGCCTTGATAGTTATTTTTATTTACATTCTCATCCGGTTTAAAGACTGGACGTATTCAGCGGGAGCGGTGGCAGCACTGTTTCACGATGTATTAATTGTAGTTGGGGTATTTACTTTCCTTGCGGACTTGGTACCTTTTAGCTTGCAAATCGATCAGTCGATAATTGCTGCCTTTTTAACGATTGTGGGTTACTCGCTTAATGATACGGTGGTGGTGTTCGACCGGATTCGTGAAAATAAATTACTATATAAAACGATGGATCACGATGAGATGGTTAACAGGAGTTTAAACGATACGTTAAGTCGTACCGTAATTACGTCTGTAACTACCTTTTTTGTGGTAACCATTCTATTTATATTCGGCGGTGAAGTTCTAAAAGGCTTTTCCTTTGCATTGATGCTGGGTGTCATTATTGGTACTTACAGTTCGTTGTTTGTAGCAAGTTCAACAGTTGTTGAAATTCAGCGGTATAAAGAAAAAGCTTAACTATTATATTAACTCCTAATATTAACCAGCGGAGAGCAATAAAATGAATTTTAATGTATCGGAACGATATAATTGTGTTGTAATTGAATTTAAGGGCAATGTGATGGGTGGGCCCGATGCCGTTAAACTTAACGAAAAGCTTCACGAGCTCATCGAAGAGGATCGGACGAATGTTGTTGCCGATTTGGGCAAAGTTAAGTTTATGAATTCTTCGGGCTTGGGTATGCTGATTGGCGGACTCACAACGATGCGCAAAGCAGGCGGCGATTTGCGTATCGCGAATGCAACCGATAAAATTGAAAGTCTGCTGGTTGTTACCAAGTTGATCACCGTTTTTAAGCACTTTAAATCGCTTGAAGAAGCGGTAAAATCATACGGTAATTCCAAAGAGCAAGAGTAATTATTTTAAATTTAATTTAGAAAAGGGGTGGCTGTTCACCTCTTTTTTTTATGTCAAATAGATATTATGGCCATCCGTGTTGTTGTAGGAGCCCAGTGGGGCGACGAGGGGAAAGGAAAAATAGTAGATCTGCTTAGCAAAGATGCCGATTACGTTGTACGGTATCAGGGAGGTGCCAATGCTGGACATACTCTCGAATTTGATGACGAAAAGATTGTACTCCATCTAATCCCTTCGGGAATTTTTAATGGAGATGCTACTTGTATCATTGGCAATGGAGTAGTAATTGACCCGTTTGCGCTACTTGAAGAGATCAAAGAAGTGGAAGCTATTGGAGGCGATATTAAAAATCGTTTAAAGATCAGTAGCTCTGCTCATGTAATTCTTCCGTATCATCAGCTGCTGGATCAGGTTAAAGAGGAACATCGCGGTGACGATGCCATTGGTACTACGGGGCGGGGTATTGGGCCGGCGTATGTGAGCAAGGTATCGCGTGTGGGAATTCGCATGTCGGATCTTTTACATCCCAAAGCACTGCGAAAAAAGGTGCAAAATAATATTACGGATATTAACGAGTCCTTACAGCATGTGTATAAACACGATCCCATTGAGGCTGAACCTATTATTGAGGATCTGCTGGAGGCCGCCGAAACGTTACGACCGTACATTACCAATACTTCTGCTTTGCTGCATGATGCGATAGAAAAAGGCGATGAAATTTTACTTGAAGGCGCCCAGGGCAGTTTGCTGGATGTCGATCACGGTACCTATCCTTTTGTAACTTCTTCGTGTCCTACATCTGGAGGAGCTTGCACCGGATCAGCTATTCCACCTACAGCCATCAACAAAGTGATGGGTATCACCAAAGCATATTGTACACGCGTTGGAAATGGACCATTTCCCACAGAATTGACGAATGATGCCGGTAAAAAGCTGCGCGAAGCAGGGCAAGAATTCGGAGCTACGACAGGACGTCCCCGCCGCTGCGGCTGGATTGATTTAGTTGCCCTCAAATATGCACTACGCTTAAACGGCATGAATGAGATTGCGTTAACTAAGCTCGATATTCTGGATGACTTTGAGGAAATTAAACTGTGTACTTCGTACCGCATTGATGGTGAAGAAACCACTGTTTTTCCCCTGGATCTTCCTGACATTGACAATATTGAGCCGGTATTTACGACTATGTCCGGTTGGAATGGATCTCTGGAGAACTGTGATACCGTTGAGGAATTTCCGCAAGCAGCAAAAGAGTATTTACAATTTATAGAAGATTATTTGGGAGTAGAACTGACTATTTTATCCAAAGGTCCCAAACGATCAGAAACTATTATTCTTTGATATTTGTGTCTATAAAGTTTTATAGAAAAAAGCTAATTCCTCTTGATATATATGAGGTGAATACCTTATATTTGGGACTCTCTGAAAAGCGGGAGTCTTCTATACTAAAGTAACGAAGAACCCTTTTAAATAAGCTTTTTGAAGAATTTGACATATTAGCGGGAGTAGCTCAGCGGTAGAGCATCTCGTTGCCAACGAGAAGGTCGCCAGTTCGACTCTGGTCTCCCGCTCTCTCAATAAAAGCTCTTGCAGTTGTCTGCAGGAGCTTTTTTATTTTGAGTATGTTTTTATATAAAGGGTCTAATTACTCTCTTCTTTTTTAATCAAAAAATAAGTTTTCAAAGTTAAAACTTTTCTCTTTCTTAGAATATCATCCAAGAAAAAGAAAAGATTATGGAAATTTTATATGGTCGCTTTGAAGAGCTTTTTGAGCAATTTTTGGAAAAGCTCCCCGAACTCCTTTTTGCTTTAATAGTTCTTATTCTATTTCACTATTTAGCAAAAGGCGGCCAAAAAATTTACAAAAAGGTATTAAATAAAACTCCTCTGACTTCGTCAAATATAAACTTCTTTGGGAAGTTAATTTATGCATTTATTTTTCTCGTTGGTATTCTTATAGCACTCAATATTTTAGGATTATCCGGCATTGCAACCAGTATTTTAGCCAGTGGGGGTATCACTGCTGTAATTCTGGGATTTGCTTTTAAAGATATTGGCGAAAATTTTCTGGCGGGATTTTTCATGGCATTTAGTCGTCCCTTTACTAACGGTGACCTTATAGAGACTGAAGGAGTAGTAGGTCGAGTACGAAATATTGAATTGCGGCATACCCATATCCGTATGGCCAATGGATGCGATGTTTTTGTTCCAAGCTCGCAGTTACTTGCCAAGCCGCTGTATAATTATACAAGAGATGGTTTGCGCCGGGGCTTTTTTACGGTTGGGATTGATTACCGCGATGATGCCGAAAACGCATGTCGGATTCTATTAGAGGTCGTAAAAAAGAACGATAACGTAGTTGGTAAACCGGAACCAATGGTTCAAACTACTGGCTTTACGCCAAATTTTGTCGAATTAACGGGTTACTTCTGGATCAAAGTGGATACTTCAAAACAGGAGATCTTTCTGGCTAATGTAAAATCAGAGCTGATGGATCAGGCGCGCACAGCCTTAGTCCAAAATGACTTTAAATTCAGTTCCGAAGTTTCTACCGCTGTAGATATGAGCGAAGTTAATGTAAGGCTGAATAATACTTCTGAGTCGTCCAAATAAAATAGTCATTTTGTTGCCATATACTGCACTATTTTTATTAACTTTCTGATCACTGGAAATCAATTCTTATCAATTAGCTAAATGATCGACAAGCCACGCGATTATTGCGGCATTTTTGGGATGCAAAACCATCCCGATGCAGCCTTTCTCACTTATTATGGATTGCATGCATTACAACACCGGGGGCAGGAATCAGCGGGGATTGTAACTTCGTATTACGATGAATACAAAAATCGCTGGGTAATGCCTGCTCACCGCGATTTTGGCTTGGTGTTAAATGTATTTGATGACCAAAAAATATTTGAAAAAGAACTTAAAGGCTCAGCAGCTATTGGCCATAACCGATATTCTACAACGGGTGCAGCTAAAAATCCGGCTAATATACAGCCGTTCCGGGTGCTTTATCGCAGCGGAAATATTGCGATAGGGCACAACGGGAATTTGGCGAATGCCAAACAGCTGCGCGATCGTTTCAGGGAAGAAGGAGTGCTTTTTCAGAGTACCTCCGACACCGAACTTATCCTGCACTTGATATCTCACAGTAAAAAAGAAACACAACTGGAGCAGGTTTTGGATGCCCTTGAGCAGGTTGAGGGGGCTTACAGTTTGGTGATGTTGACCGACGATAAATTGATTGCAGTCCGTGATCCCAATGGATTTCGTCCGTTAGCGTTGGGCAAAGTTGATAACTCCTATTGTGTGGCCAGCGAAACCTGCGCGTTCGATATCATTGACGCAGAATTTATCCGCGATATTGAGCCGGGTGAAGTGCTGGTAATGGATCAGGAGGCTACGGCCGATTCCGAGCCTGAATCTCACCATTTGGATGCAGAATACGGCACTGATACAAGTCAGTGTATTTTTGAATACGTATATTTCTCACGTCCCGACAGTAAGATATTTGGCGAAAATGTAGATAAAGTTCGCCGCAATTTGGGAAAATACCTGGCCAAAGAGCATCCCATCAATGAGGTCATTCAAAATGCCCCCGGCGATAAAAAACCTATTGTGATTTCGGTGCCCGACTCCAGCAATACGGCCGCATTGGGATATGTGCATGAAAATCAGAAGTTGGGACACAGATGCAAATTTGAACTTGGGTTGATCCGTAATCATTATGTGGGACGTACTTTTATATCACCGGGACAGGAATCCCGCAACCAAAAAGTGCGCACTAAGTTTAATACCGTACAGGGGGTGATTGAAGGTCGCTCAGTTATTATTGTGGATGATTCGATTGTGCGCGGAACCACATCGCGCTATTTGGTTAATATGATTAGGCAGGATAATCCGGCCGAAGTCCACTTTATGGTGAGTTCTCCGCCAATTATCAGTCCATGTTATTACGGGATGGATTTCCCTACTCCTGACGAATTAATGGCTAATCGCTTCGATCGTGATATTGAGGCAATGGCTAAAGAAATTGGGGTGGATAGCCTCAGGTATTTGTCGCCCGACGGGCTGATTAATGCGGTAAAAGAGGCCAATGTATCCCCCAAAGGATATTGTACCGCCTGCTTTACTGAAGAATATCCCGTTCCCGTTAACTTTGGCATCGAAAAAGAGGAAAACGAAATTATATAATGCCTTTTAAAAAAGCCGACTTTGTTACAAGTGCTCCTTCACTGGATGTTTGCCCGGATCCCTATTTTCCTGAGATCTGTTTTGCAGGTCGCTCCAACGTGGGCAAATCATCATTGATCAACGCCTTAGTGGATCACAAGGGATTAGCACGTACCAGTAACGTACCAGGCAAAACTCAGCAGATGAATTATTACCAAGTGAATGACAAGTTATTCTTAGTTGACCTGCCCGGATTTGGCTATGCCCAGGTATCCAAAGAAGAACGAGAGCGCTGGGGACGTGATATTCGCGATTACCTGTTAGAAAGATCGACACTTCGTTTAGTTCTTCACTTGGTAGACATCCGTCATGAACCCAGTGATCTTGATGAAGAGTTTTTCTACTGGCTGGGGACGAATCGACTGCCGTTTGCTGTGGTGCTATCGAAGGCTGATAAACTTTCCTACAATAAGCAGCAGCAATCTAAATTTCGGTTAAAACGGATTTTAGATGAAATGAATATTGAAGTACCTATTATTGTCAGCTCTACTAAAGACAAAAAAGGAATAGGTGAAGTCAAAGAATTAATAACCGAATTCGCTGAATTTTAAACCAAGCAAAATTCCACATAGCCATGTCATTTAAGGTTTTACTGTTAGATAATGTTGATGAACTCTGCGAAAAGGTTTTTGAAGAGCGCGGAATAGAGGTTGTTCGCAATCACAACCTAAGTGGACAAGAGCTGCTTGACGAAATAAAATCGTATGACGGTATTGTGGTGCGGAGTTCTACCGACGTAACACCGGAAGTGTTGAAAGCCGCAGAGAATTTAAAAGTAGTAGGGCGTGCCGGAGTAGGAGTTGATAATATCGATATTGATGCAGCTACGGCGCATGGGGTATTGGTAATGAATACGCCTGACGGT
This sequence comes from Fodinibius sp. AD559, assembly GCF_052712805.1. Taxonomy (NCBI): domain Bacteria; kingdom Pseudomonadati; phylum Balneolota; class Balneolia; order Balneolales; family Balneolaceae; genus Fodinibius; species Fodinibius sp. AD559. The sequence goes on along the minus strand of NZ_JBQPVW010000003.1, from coordinate 76,067 downwards.
AATACTATTTCTACCGCAGAACATACTTGTGGGATGATTTTAGCGCTGGCTCGAAATATACCGCAGGCCGTTAATAAAGTTCAAAGCGGTGGTTGGGATCGAAAAAAGTATATGGGTACCGAAGTGCATAATAAGACACTCGGTATTGTCGGACTTGGTAAAATCGGCAGTGAAGTTGCCAAGCGCATGCAGGAGTTTGGAATGACGATTAAGGCGTATGATCCATTCGCATCGGTGGAAAAGGCTGAAGGCATGGGTGTAGAGTTGCTTGAATTAGATGAGTTGCTTGGTGAAGCAGATTTTCTGACCGTTCATACCCCGCTGACTGAGAAGACCAAGAATATGATTTCGATGGAGAATGCAGGTCAGCTTAAAAAAGGGATGTACCTGGTGAACTGTGCCCGGGGCGGAATTTATAAAGAAGAGGATCTAAATACGCTTATTCAGGAGGGATATGTTGAAGGTATTGCATTGGATGTTTATTCCAGTGAGCCTCCAACCGAAGAGCTTTACGAGTTGTTGAAGCATCCCCAAATAATTACAACTCCTCATCTTGGTGCATCTACCGAAGAAGCGCAGGAAAAGGTGGCCGAGCAGATTGCTCATCAGATGGCAGATGCTTTGGAGCAGAAAAGTTTTAAAGGAAGTCTGAACGGCAAATCGATTTCCCTGATCACCAATAAAGAGGTGCAACCTTATTTGAAACTGGCCGAAAAGTTGGGAAGTGTCGCTATTCAGTTGGCGCCCGAGCATGCCAATGAATTTTCGTTTGAATACAGTGGTACCTGTACCAAATTTGCAGATGTATTGACCGATTCCATTCTCAAAGGAATTCTTTCGCATCACGTAAGTGAGTCAGTTAACCTGATTAATGCTCGTCACTACGCTGAGGAACGGGGTCTGAATATCCGCGAAACTACTGCCAGTCAGACAAAAACTTTTAACGACTTGATAACTATCAAGCTGGATGAAGAGGCTGATTACAAGAAGATTTCTGCCACAGCGTTTGGTGATGATGATTACCGCATTGTTGAAATTGACGGCTTTGGTATAGAGCTGCGATTGGAGGGAGATATCATCATGTATCAAAATGTAGATAAGCCCGGAATGTTGGCCTCTGTTAGTGGCGCGTTGGCAGAGCAGGGTATCAATATTGCGAATTTGAGTTTGGGGCGCACGAAAAAAGGAGAGAATGCTATTACGGCTGTTTCGGTGGATAAAAATATGTCGGGTGAGGAGTTGAAACCAATTCTCAATCTTGATGGAGTACAAGCGCTACAGTACGTGAGTTTATCGGTTAATTAATAACGAGTAACAAGTAGTAAGTAGGAGAACTGCTGGATACTGATTAAAGAATTCTGAGTCCTATTATTATGCATATTGATCATATTGGCATAGCGGTTGATGATTTGGAGAAAGCTGTAGAAACCTACGAAAAGATTCTGAACGCCAAGTGCTATAAGCGCGAAGTTGTACAAGATCAAAAAGTGGAAACAGCATTTTTTGAAACAGGTGAGTCTAAAGTTGAGTTGCTGGGGGCTACAGATTCGGATTCAGTGATTGCAAAATATGTTGCCAAAAAAGGCGAAGGTATGCACCATGTTGCTTTTGAAGTGGATGACATTCATGCCGAGTTGGAACGGTTACGAGAAGAAGGATTTACCGTTTTGAGTGATGAGCCCAGCCGCGGGGCCGATAACAAGTTGGTGGCTTTTGTGCATCCTAAAGATAACCATGGGGTACTGGTAGAGTTGTGTCAAAGTATTGAAGAATAGGTTGAGTTTTGCCGCTGGCAGTACTATCTTAAGCATTCTTATTTCGGGACGTGGCTCAGCCAGGTAGAGCACACGACTGGGGGTCGTGGGGTCGCTGGTTCAAATCCAGTCGTCCCGACTTTTGAAAGCCTTCTGATAGCCTTTTTGAGCTGTTAGAAGGCTTTTTTGTTTTTAGCCTTTCTGGATTTTTCCTCTGAATAAGCCGTAGTAGCAAAATTTGTTATACAATTGTTATACGGTTTGTTCCTCTCTAAATACATGGAGGACAATAAGATGGCTACACTGGTAAGGCAGAAAAAGTGGTATTACGCCCAGTTCTATAACAGTGCCCGTTCACCCAAAAGAAAGCGGGTTCCACTGAAAACTAGAACTAAAAAAACAGCTGACAAGCTTATAAGGCAATTAGAAAATGAATATGCTGCTGGGGAGTATGATCCATGGACAGGATATCGAAGTAATGATTCATTGATTCCCGTCGATGATAACTCAACTGTAGAGGAAGCTTTGGACTATTATATCGAGAAAAAATCACGGGAAGACTGGCGAGAAAATACAACCGTAAATACCTCATATATACTAAATGCATTTGCCAGATTTGTCGGTAAAGATAAATCTGTTAGGGAGGTAACGCCCGCCCAAATCAATGCTTTCCTTAATAGAGACAAGTATGCCTACGAGACCAAAAAATCCCATAAAAAGAAAATAGATGGTTTTGCGAATTGGCTTACCAAGGAGCAAATTTTACAGTACGATTTTTCGAAGATTAAGATATACAACAATGATAATGAGCAGGACGAAAGTATAAGCTATTTGTCCCAGCACGAAATACAGAACCTGGTAAAGGGGATTAGAGAAAAGGTGCACAGGGATATGGAGAAAGGGTATCAGCATGAAGGCAGAAATGCCCTTTGGCTGATTGACTTCATCCATTGGCAAAGGTTAAGCGGTATGCGTATATCGGAAACTCTCAATCTGTATCCTAAAGATATAAACACTGATACGTGGGAAGTGCGTATAGGATCTGCCAAATTCAGCACTAAGTCCAAAAGTAAGCAAGTATTACCAATTGGCAAGGTAGATCGATTAAAAGAAATAGCAAAAAAGCTATTGCATAACGTACCTTCTAAGGAGAGTCGATTATTCCAGCATAAGTGCAGAAGAAGAACCAGCCGAACATTTAAAAAATATGTCAGGATGATACTTCCAGAAAGAGAGGATGTAACTGTACATACTTTACGCCATACCTGCTGCATAGAGTTACTGCGGAAAGGGGTACCCATTTATACGGTGCAACGCTGGATGAGGCATAGCAGTGTGAAAACAACACAGAAATATGCTGATTTGTTAGCAACTGATATTTCTGATGCTATTGGGGAAGCTTTTAATGGGTAAATGCACCTTTTGAGTTTAGCCGTTTTTATTTATTTATACTCAAAAGCTGGCTATAAATAAATGGGCTAATTCATGTTTACTTTTTTGGCAAAGCTTCTAAGGGGAAATGGAATTACGAAATACGAGAAAAAACTGGAGAGTGGGCCAAGTCCGTCAGTAGAGCAAAGGACATTAGAGTACAAGTATGATCCCAAATCTGAGCATCTATACCACAAGTTCATGGTTGAAAATAATCGCCATGAAACTGAAGAAGTAGAAGTTTCAGAGTCGTTAGATCAGCGGTTAAAAAGAAAACTGAAAAGAGAGTTACGCAGAGATAAAAAGACGATTGCTAATGAAATTTTGTCAAGGGATTCTGATGCTCCGTTAAAGGTATATCTGAACCATATAGAGGAGCAGATTAATATATTAATTAAGTGTTACCGCAAGCATGAGGAGGTAAAAAGCCGTCCTTATATAAAGCAACATTTAATCGATTTAATCTCCCATGTTGGTGAAAAAGCTCCTGAAGAGTTTGCACCAACCTTTGAGAAGCTCGAAGAAAATATCGATGGCAGGGGAAATCCAAACTTTAAGAAACAGGAGATGGGACAAGAGTTACTGATCTCCCTCGTAGAAAAAGCAAATCAACTTTTGGAAGAAGAATATGAACACTATAAGGGGCAAAATGAGGATACCTTTTTGAGCAGTAGTTTGGGGCTCCATCTGCAAGATGAATTTGATATAGCTGAATCAACAATCAGGGACAATTTCCAGAAAAAATGTAAAAAAGTTGGAGGACTATTTAGAGTAAAAGACGCCTATAAATAAAATCAAACGGCTATTAGAATGCTGTATAGTCGGATATTGCATACTGTCTAAACAAGACATTTGGATTGAATTAACATTTCAACTCCAAATTCTTGGAATATTATGAAAGCAATAGACAGTAATTTAAATGTAGCAATTAAGTCCGAAATGACAGCTAATGAATTGTTGGCGATAGCCAATATGGAAATGCCAACCCTGCTTGATCCTATATTACCTAAAGTGGGAGTAGCCTCCCTTGTGGGATCATCAGATACAGGTAAAAGTAGCTTTTTACGACAACTGGCCTTAGCTATTGTACAGGGCAGGGATGAGTTCATTGGCCATAACTTAGAGTGCGATCACGAGAGTGCTATTTATGTAAGTACGGAAGATGAACAGAATGCCTTAGGCCATCTACTTGCTAAGCAGCTGGATGTTTTAGATGTGATTGAGGAAGGGAAGACACCGCAGTCCGCTGAATTAGATAATCTGCAATTCATATTTGATACAGAAGGGTTGCTTGAAAACTTAGAGAAAAAGTTATCAAATAAACCTGCTGACTGCATAGTGATTGATGCTTTTTCCGATGTATTTTCAGGGAGCATAAATACTTCAAATGATGTTCGAACCTTTCTTCAGCAGTATGCTGACCTAGCAAGGAAACATCAGTGTTTAGTTATTTTTCTCCATCATAATGGCAAGCGTACGCAGTATGGAACTCCCCACAAAGATGATATACTGGGTAGCCAGGGTTTTGAAGCTAAGATGAGGGCTATCCTGAACCTGAGTCTTGACAAATATAACGATAGTCTGAGAAATCTTTGCGTTGTTAAACATAACTATTTGCCTGAGGAAGAAAAGAGTAAGGTCACAAATCTTAAGTTTGGTCAAGATTTGAATTTTAGCTTTTCGGGGACCAGTAACCTTGAGAGCTTGTCAAAGAAGAGCGGGCCAACTAAAGTAGATCAATTATTGAAGAACAATTACCCAATAATAGATCGGTTGATCCATGCAAAAGATTACACTTATAAAGATGCAGAAAAAGCGTTGAATGAGGGTGGAGTAGATGTGAGCAGAGGAACTTTGGCCAAAGCCGTAAAAGCACGAAAAAATGGAGAATCTGGATAGACGTTCATTCAGTCATTTACCTTATATTCATTGAATGAATGAACATTCATTCTTCATTCAGATTAATGTTTATTCAGAAACCGTAGCTTTCAGCTGATAGATAGCTGGAAGGTGCGGTTTCTGTTTGTTTTATCTGTCTTTTTCAAAGAGTGGGTTCATATCTGAGATTTCTGCTTATTTTTAATCGGCTTCTAATTGAGACATTGTATTTATATACGACAAACTTTTTTGTAACTGAAAAACAGCACCTACAAAATCGATGTGTTGAATCGTGGTTAACATACATTTTTGTCTTTCCAGAGAGGAAAAACCTACAAGATTAAATTCCTTATGAAATAAGATTTAGCTACTAGTAGGTAAATTGGATTCTCAAATCCTGCTGTTCAAAGATATCGGGAAACTTTAATGATCTCATCAAAAATTTATTGATAAAAAAGAAAATGTTTCCCTACTAAAGGGATGCTATTAAGAAACCTTGTATAAGGTTATAAAACCTTCTAAGTTCATGTTATTTATATATTTACAGCATTTTTTATCTTGATTGTTTGCGACAAAAATTGTATTATTAGACTCTAAACTCATTATATAAAGATCCTGCCTTAGAGAATACGAGGAGGGTAGGGTGCTGAAACTAATAGGCAGTACTCTGGTTCCCTCCAAAGGGTCTTAACCCTATACTTAAGACCCATATGGATACCTCAGAAATACTTACGGTTGAGAAATTTAAATCCTTGATGCAGGAATTTATTTCTGATATAGAGGCAATAGTTAATAGGCCTGTTTCAGAAGAGAAAGAATGGCTTAGAACAAAAGAGGCCGCTGATTACCTTAGTATTTCCTCTTCCCAATTACATAACCTCAAAGCAGAGGGTATAATATCTTGTACCAAACTAGGAGGAACCAATTACTATGACCGTAAAGAAATAGATAAAGTACTCGAAGCCAATAAAGCTTGATAGTAGTATAGCTTCGAAAATCAGGTCCTAATAGAGAATAGCCTACCCCCTGTTAAAATGTAAGCTTTAGGGTAAAGCTTGAACAACCTCATTTGCCCTTGGCAAGTTAGAATATAGTACTCCATCAAGAGGTATAATTAAGCACATTTAAAGAGAAACAATAATTATGAAAGACTATACACCTTTTTTACTTGATCAATATGGACGCAAAGAGACTCCTAATCTTTTTGCTGTACATTTTAAAAAACTTAATGCCTACAACGAGGAATGGACTCTTTCCCAAATTCTTGTATATGAGCTCATGCTTGTAATGAGTAGAAGAACGGGAAATACCCAGTTCTATAAACAATTGCATAAAATTGTGGAAGATACTCGACTAGGTAAGTATAAGGTCAGGAAAGCGATAGAATTTCTAGAAGATCTTGGAATTCTTAGTACAGATAGATCTCAAGGTGCTAAAACCATGTACAGTATCAATTATGATTGGATAACGGATAATCTTGAGAAGGTATATAACTTTACAGATGTAGAGGAAGGAGATGTAGTGCCTTTAAAGCAGACGTTAACTAGCTTTATCAACTACCATTCCTCCACCGATTATTATGAGGGTAAACCTGGGAACATAGATATAGATCCTGATGATTTACCTAAAGAACAATCAGAACTTATTGAAAAGGAGAAGGAATAAACTGATCTGATTTCTGATCACTAAGAGTAAAATATATAATTATATAATATATACACTAAAGAGATATACAATAATTATACTCTTAGTGATCGGATTTTAAACCAGTTTGTAGAGGGTATTGCAAGGAGGTGTTTATTGCGGTAGTGATATTAATGCCCCAGATGTTTCTGAGCCTATTAAATTTCACGTCTATCAGGTTTTCAGGCAAGAATTGGGTATATGTACTGGCCACTCATAAATAGCCTTTTATTACCCTTGCTCTCAAAAGTTATTGAGAAAAATGTAGTTTTGATTCCCTTCTTCTGATTTTCTCAGCTAATATTAATTTACCTCTGTACCAGGTTCGATCTGTAAATTTCCTCTTCTCTTGAATTCTATTTTTAGTTTAGCTTCTAAGTAAGGTAAAAAAGGCTATTTAAATAATCCTTGTAATCTATAGAGGTAGATATTATAGATTTATCAACTCTTTCCAATTAGAAATTGTAATACAGCAATATTTATAAACTATTCTTTTATAAATCTGTATGTCTTTTATTCACAAGGCTCTATAAGAAAAATAGTGTGTTTGCAAATCCGATGACCACCCTGAGAAACGCCCCCCGCTGTAAGTTGGGGTTCAAACAGGCCCCGTCAACTAACCTCTAATAAAAAAGAATAATGTTATGGTACGAGTAATTGGATTTACACAACGACTTAATGACAAGGGTGAACCATTTAATGTGTTACACTTGCAGGGAGATATTGAAATTGTTCAGTCCTCTGAGACAGGAAAGCCGTATGCTACTGCAAGGGAGACTTCAATTCCATCGACTTTTGATGAAGTTGTTTGTCAAGATCTTATTGGTAAGAAGTTGAAGGGCACAATAGAACGGGTTCCCTGTGAGGAATACGCCTATGAAATTGAGGAGACTGGGGAAACCATCATGCTGGAGCATACCTGGGAGTACAATCCTGAGCCTTCGAATGTGGAAGAGCATGTATTTGAAGGCCAACCTCAAAATGGAGTAGAAGCTTAATTGACCCCTTACCAGGTTTAGAAAGGGCGGAGTAGCATCCGTCCTTTTTCCTTCTTTGAGAGTTAAAGCTTCTAATGGGCTGAAAATCTTTAATTATATCTCTTAGTAATATGCGACAAAGTAAAAAAGAAAAACAGAGGGAAAGACGAGAAGCAAGAAATAGGCATAAGGATAAGCAAGAATCTACTGACTGTGGCATTCTGTTCATTATCCTAATGGTTTTTGCTTCATTAGTGATAGTTCCAATGTGCAGCAAGCTGTTGGAATAGCTTTCCCCATACTAGGTTTATTACATCATGATAAGGCGGGCCTTCAGGCCTGCCTTTTTTATTTCTAATCAAATTGAAAACAAGACTATGGAACAAGAACAACAATTACATACCAACTCTGGACCTGATAATGAGAACACAATGATAGCAGATGAAAACGGTTTTGAGTCTCCGTTTATCGAAGCTAATACCGAAGAAATGGAGCTGGCTGAGATAAAAGAGAACCACATTATTCCTGTCTTTGTGAAGGATAATGAGCCGTTGATATCCACTGCTGAATTCATTGACCGTACAGTAGGCATAGCTCACCATGTCTTTGAAGGGGAAACCGTTTGTGAGCCAAATATACGAGTATCTCATCCTGTGAAGGGCAGAATTCCAGAAGCCAAAGGCAAGCCTGCTGATCAGCTGGAGGAACACGAGAAAACGCTTTACTATGAGCGGATGGCATTTGCTATTGAAATCCCTTCCATAACCCAGCAGATCAAAGAGGATAGTCTTAGTCTTACCATCGGAGGCGTGAAGGCGTACAATCTTGATAACCTAAACAGAAGAAAAGGTACGCCAGAGCATTTCAAGGTCTTTATTGGCTTTGTAAATAAAGTATGCACTAACCTGTGTATCTGGACAGATGGATTCTCCCAAACAATAGAGGTGGATAACCCTCGTGACCTGGAAGGAAAAATCTTTGATATGATTACTGGATTCAGCTACTCCAATCAGAGCAATATGCTGGGAAAGTATCAAAACTATGAACTAACGGAAGATCAGTTTGCACAACTGGTGGGCAGATCACGTCTATATCAATACTTGCCATCCAATCAGAAAAGTAAACTGCCAGAACTTAAGCTCAATGATACGCAAATAGCTACGGTAGCTAAAGAGTATTACAGCAACGAGCACTTTGGCGGTGCTTCTGATGGAAGTATTAACCTGTGGGATCTATACAACCTTTTTACGGAGGCAAATAAATCATCCTACATAGATACGTTTCTGGATAGAAGCGTAAATGCTTATCAGTTCACGTCTCAAATTGCCAATGCCCTAGAGGGGAAAACTGATTTTTGGTTTCTCAACTAGGCGGTGGTTATGAGCAATAGTAAACTGATAGATCAAATTAACAAATACACAGGCTCAGACAGCCTTCTCGTCCATACCCAAAGCAGGGGATTAATCCGCCTGTATTGTCCATTCACGGTAAAAGTAATTCGATCAGTGGATAGTTATATGGTAGGAGAGGAGCTAGAAGTGGTAAATGTGAAGATATCTCCTGACCTGGATCTCGTTTATATCATAGGTAACAAGGGGTATTACCATTACTACTTCTCCATTCAACTCTGAGTGTAAGTCAAATCACGAATTAGATCACTATGCTTTTTCAATTATTCGAGGCACTAGTTGAGGCTATGGAGTTCAGGGAGATTGATCCACAATCTATCTGTAGAATAGATTCCAATGTAGGATATATCTGGTTCAAAGTTGGCGATGACACCTATTCTGTAGGAATATCAAAGGTGGACTTTGACCTGGAAGAATATGCCCAAAAGTAGCCGTCATATATAGCACAAAGTTAAACAAGAATTATAACGGGGAGCCTGATGGCTCCCTTTTTTAATGTTAATTCAAAATCAATTAGTATTATGAATAACAACAGTAATCTTATAGAAAAGTCGCCCTCACTGGCAGAGGTAAAGCTTAAATATAATAGCAAACAATCAATAGAGGAATGTCCTGAAATAACATCTCCCGACAAAGCGGAAAAGGTATTACGTGAGATCTGGGATGAGGACAGTATTCAACTAAAAGAGGAATTTGTAGTATTACTCTTGAATAATGCGAAGAGATGCTTGGGATGGAGCAAAATAAGTTCGGGAGGAGCTACTTCAACTATAGTTGATCCTGCTACGATATTTCAGGTAGCTTTACTAGCTAATGCTACGTCTATTATTTTGGCACACAACCATCCCAGCGGAAATATTAAGCCATCAAAGTCTGATAAAGACTTAACTCATAGGATATATAAATCAGGAGAAATGCTTGGAATAAAAGTTGAAGATCACATTGTTATTACCATTAATGAATATTTTTCTTTTAGAGCTAATAATATACTTTCTTAACAGTTTTAGAGGAGGCTATAGCCAAATGGATTTAAGACTGTAAAATAATACAGTTGCATTGCTGGCCAACGCCTCCTTTATTTATTCATGCAGATGGCATTTCATTTAAAAACATGGCACTTCGGAAAAAATATTCAAAACAAAGTTTTGGTATTTAATGGATAGTCGGGGTAAAAATAATTTTATAAGGTCATTACTAAAAAGTTTTTTAACATAATTTTATGCAGTAATATTATGACCTATTAAATGAAGCAATGTATTGTCTTATTAGATTTGAAAAGGGTTACATATTAATATTTTTCTCATGAGTGAAGGATTATTTGACAAATACTTTAAGGACATCAGAGATTATGAGCAAATAGACTATGAAGAAGAAGTTAAACTTGTTAACAGAGCTCAAAATGGAGATTTAAGTGCTTATCATAAATTAGTTACATCAAACTTGAGATTTGTAATAACTCAAGCTAAAAAGTTCACAAATCAAGGTCTAGATCTCATTGATCTAGTTAGCGCTGGTAATATTGGTTTGATGAAGGCAATTGAGCGTTTTGATCCAAGTCAAGGTTACAAACTTATTACTTATGCAGTTTGGTGGATTAAGCAAAGTATGCATGATGCTTTGGCAAATGAGTCAAGAGTTGTTAGACTGCCGTTAAATAAAATTGGTATTGCCTCCAATATTATAAAGGACTTAAGGAAACAAGAAATAGGTACTAGTGAAGTAGAAGCTTTAAATAAAGTTCGACAGAAATATGATTTAACAGAATATGAAGCAATCGAAATATTACAGTTGTACTCCCAAACCAATACTGAATTACGAGATCAGATACTTGAAATTAATGTCGAGCTAATCGGAGAGAATTTTTTGAAGAAAATACTTGATTCCGAGACAGAGAAGGTTTTAACGCAAAAACTTGATGTACTTAATGAAAGAGAAAGATTGATAGCAACAAAATACTTTGCTTTGTTTGGTAAATCGTGGACATTAGAGATGATTGGGGAAGAGCTGAATCTTACAAGGGAAAGAGTTCGACAAATTAAAGTAAATATCCTTAAGAAGTTAGAGTCTGAGGTTGCTATATCAGATTTTACTAGTAAGGAAGATCTAAACTATCCAAGTTCAGATACTAATAGAAAAAGATCATCTATAAAATTAAATGTCATAAAGCATTTTTTAGATTATAAGAGTGATGAATTCGAAGTAGTTGCTCAAAAAGAAATAGGTTTAGAAGAATCTGCTGATAATATTGATGCTGATATTGAAGATGAACTAAGTGAAGACTTATTATTCGAGTTGTATGAAGAACTTTAATCCAGAAACTATTCAAGAGCACTATAGAAGTGGGAAGGATTCATTAGCAAGCGATTTTTTTATACCGTGTTTAAAAGCAAGTAACAGGTATAGAAGAGCTGTAGCTTACTTCTCTACAAAAGCACTTATTGAATGGTCTGAAATTGTAAATGATATTCTTGATAATCAGCTTTCAATAAAGCTTTTACTTTCTCCCAATCTTACTGAGGATGATTTAGAGGCGCTCAAAAAATTAAATGATGAACAGAGACTAGGATATATAAGAGACTACTCAGAAAAATTCTTTGAGAGGTTAGAGTCCCTTAGACAAAATGGAGAGCTGGAAAAATGGAGAGTAGAGTTTTTTTCCTGGCTTGTAGCTAATAACATTCTAACTATTAAATTTGCCTTTCCTAGAGGTAATGAACTTGGTTCATTATTTCATGAAAAGATTGGTGTTTTTGACATTAATCCTAATTATAAAATTGCATTCACAGGATCTGCTAATGAAACAAGTGGAGGATATAGTAGAAACTATGAGTCTATCGATGTCTACAGGAATTGGATAGATTCTGAAGTATCAAGAGTGGAAACTAAGGAAAACCAATTCGAAGAAGCATGGAGTGGAGTCTCCCCAGGATTACAAGTCCATCAATTATCTGAAAAGGTGTTAAATAAAATTAGAAGCTATTCAACTAGTTACGATTCACCTCCAGATAAACCAAAAGTCAAAGAGCCAGAATCCCAAAATTATAGTGAAAGTAAAACTATTTCTGACACTCTATGGGAGCATCAAAAAGAAGCATTTGATGTTTTCTTGGAACAGAAGGAAGGGATTTTGGAGATGGCTACTGGCACGGGGAAGACAAGAGTTGCAATTGCAATTATGGAACATTTATTATCTGAACAAAAGGTAGATGGTGCTATTGTAACTGTAGAAGGTAACCCATTACTTGAGCAATGGCAGACCGAATTTTATGAGTGGAATTATGATAAAAACTGGGATCTAAAAATATTTGGCCAGTACGATAACCATCGTGAACTAAGTAGGTTTATTCGCAATCCAGAAGATTCCGTTTTATTCCTCTCACGATATCAGTTAGACAAGTTATTTAAACATTCTGATGAACTTAATAACTGGTCCTTGTTAATAGTTCATGATGAGATTCATGGTTTTGGTAGTCCAAGTCATGTAAATAATCTCAAAGGTTCTCATGAAGTATTTAAATATAAGTTGGGGTTATCGGCAACACCAGAGAGAGAATATGATGAGGAAGGAAATGAATTCATTGAGAATGAAGTCGGTGAAATTATTTACAGGTTTGATTTAGCAGATGCAATTGAAGAAGGAATATTATGTGAGTTTAATTACATGCCAATTACTTACGAGGTAACTGAAGATGATAAACGTCGTATTCAAGCGGTTTATGCAAAGTATAAAAAGAAAGAGGAGTTAGGAGAACCTTATCAGGAAACTGATAAATATCGGGATTTAGCGATGGTGTATAAAACAGCTGAAAATAAAATTGATAGGTTCGAAAGGTTAGTTGATAATAAACCTGAGCTATTAGAGTCATGCTTGATTTTTGGTGCTACTAAAGCCTATTCTGAAAGATTTTTGCCTTCAATTCATCAACATACTCATAATTATAGTACATACTTTTCTGGTGATGAAGAATATCACCTAGAAGAGTTTGCTGATGGTAATTATGATTGTTTAATAACTTGTCATAAACTGTCACAAGGTATTGACATTCCCTCTGTGAAAAATATTGTATTATTGTCATCAGATAGAGCAAAACTCGAAACTATACAAAGAATTGGTCGTTCTTTGAGGATAGATGATAACAACCCAGATAAAGTTGCACATGTTTATGATTTTATAGGTTATAACGAAGGAAGCTTAGTAAGAGCTGATAAAGATAGAAAAGAATGGCTTGAGGAATTAAGTCAAACGAAAAGACAAAAACAATGAATGATTTATCTACAAAAATAATACATAAAACAATTGAAAATATAGTTAGTAAAAAAGATCAAAGTGAAGATTTATCACATAAATTAAACCTATGGATAGACGCACTAGTAACTGGTTCTGAGGATATAGATAACAAAGAAGATGCATGGGATAGAATAGAAGTAATTTTAAATGAAATAAGAACTAAAAATGGAAATTAAATTTAAAGGATGGACTTCACAGGGTTTTCGGTGCCCAGATGTAGAAGTTGATTTAACTAAAGAGGGAAGTCCAGCTAAAATTAATTTTATACAAATGCCTAATGGGACGGGCAAGACAACTACTTTACTTCTACTTAAGGCTTGTCTTACAGGTGATACAACCAACTGGTCGAAAGCAGATATTAAAGAGCTTAAAAAGAAGAATCATGCAGTAAATGAAGGACGCTTTACAACAAATCTTTTAGTGGATGGAAAAGAACTTAGTATTGAATTAGTTGCAGATTTCAGGCAAGGAGAGGTAACTTTTTGGACAATATCACCTGAGGATAGGGGAAGAAAAAAAGGATGGGTGCTATCAAATCAACTAGCAAGGTTTTTAAACGAAAAATTCATCAAGCTATTTATTTTTGATGGCGAATTAGCTGAAAAGTTACTTGAGAATGATGAAAACGAAGCTTCTAAGGCAATAGATGCCTTATTCCAGCTCTATCTCCTTGACGAAATTAAAGAAAGACTGAATGAATATTGGGATCAAAAAACAGAAGATGTGCCTCGTAAGTCTAAGCAGGCTATTACACAGCAAAAGAAAAAATTAAAAGAACTTGAAGAAAGAGAAGAGAAACTAACAACTAAATTTAAAAGATTTAAAAATCGTATTGAGGAGAATGAAGAGGAATACGAAAAGAATGAGAAAGAAATAGAAAGACGTATTACTAAGGTTGAAAAATTTAGAGAGGAGTTTAATGATGCCAAAGCTAAATTGGGTAAATTACAAGGCAAGATAACAAGCAGGTGTCAACAGGCATTTCAATTGCTTCGAAATCCTGCATCAATCCATGAGGTAATAACTAATACTCTGATAGAAAATAAGGGTAAATTAGATAAGCTAAAACTACCTGCTAATACTTCCCGACAATTTTTTGAAGAGTTAGCTAATCAGGACCAATGTATTTGTGGAAATGATATAAACGAGCAAGAAGAAAAAAATATCAGGGAACAAGCTGAGCAATATCTGTCTAATGAGATTTCGGGTTTTCTCAACTCATTTAAAACAGAAGTCGAGTCACTACAATCAGATGGTTTTGATCAGGCATCTCTTCAGAATGAGCTTTCAGAATTATCTGATTTATTAGATGACAGAGATCGTCTTGAAGGAAAGATTAGACACATAAAAACACAATTGGAAGAAAGAGGTGATGACAAATTAAAAGATTTGCAAGATAGGCAGGCTGAGTTGAACAAAGAGAATAAAGACTTAGGAAAACTAATAAAGGCCTTTAAAAGTGATAATGACGATAATCCATATACGACAAAAAATATATCTGTAATCAAGAAAGAAATAGAGAACATTGAGAATGAAATTGAAATAATTAGTGGTAAAGTTGAGTTGAAAGAAAAGATCGACCTACTAAAAGAAATACTTACACAATCTAAATTGTTAGCTAAAGAAAAATTAAAGCAGCAATTATTAGATAAGTTCAAAAACCGTATTGATAATATTCTCAAGCATAATCCAATATCGATTGAGTCTATAGATGGTAATATAAAGTTAGTTAATCAGTCTGGTGCAAGTGTTGGTCAAACATTAGGAATAGCTTATTGCTTCTTAACAACACTTTTAAGGTGGGGGACACATTCTTTTCCTTTAGTCGTGGATAGCCCAGCTGGTTCCCTTGACATCAATGTTAGACGGCATATTGCTAGAATAATACCTGACTTGACCGATCAATTTATTGCATTTACCATCTCCTCTGAGAGAAAAGGATTTGTAAATGAAATGAAAAAAGGTAATGGAACTAGTATAAAATCTCTTACAGTCTTGAGAAAAACTGGATATAGTAAAAATGTTGTAGATGAGTTGAATCCACAGATTGCATTTGAATCTACTGATGGTTTTGTAATAGATGATGAGGATTTTTTTAATCAAATAGATATTGAGGAAGAGGAAAGTTAATATGGCTTTTTATATAAGAAGAGAATCGGAAGACTGGTATACAGATCTTACAAGAGATGGGAATGAATTAATTCGTACAAGATTTGACCTTTACTATCTTTTTTTTCTGAAGGGAATTGCGAATCAAGATAAGAACCCAAAAAATAAAGGTTCTGAATTTGTTAAGGAGCTTATTGAGTATTTCCCAGAAGAATATAAAGGGTCTAGAAATACAATTGTTGGGTTATTAGTTAATTCAGAGTTAAATCGACTAGGGATATCACCAGATGATAAGAGAGAGGTTAAAGATAAATATCAACAGATAGTAGAACCTGAATCACAGGCTAAATTAACTTCCAAAGGGTTTTCGCTGATGAATGATTATGCAAGCAGAGGGTATGAGTTGTTTCAACAAGAGTTAGGAGATAATCCTGCATCACTTGCACCTGAATTCTTAATTAATGCTTATAAAAATCTTAAAAAGAACTTTGAGAAAAATTTCTAGCTTTTTGAATTAAATTCCCACTTGTTATGAGAGATTATTAGAAGTTTAGTTTTTATAAATACACTTTTTTTAACATTAACTGAATAGGTATTTATTATGTCAGAGATGGATATAACACCATCACATGTTTCCGTGGGTAGTTTATTTCATGAAAGCCTTATTTTCAATGTACCAAAATACCAAAGAGGCTATGCTTGGGGAGATGCTGAGATAAGTGATTTCTTGAAAGATATTAGTGAAGCTTATGATGCAAGAATAAATGACAATCCTAAGACACATTTTTTTGGTGGTATCGTAAGTGTTAGAAAAGCAATACCTGGAGCTGCACATGAAGAGAAGTGTGAATTAGTAGATGGTCAACAAAGAATAGCAACTTTTGTGATCTTGATGGCCAAAGTTACCAAAGTATATCAGAATTTATTAGATGAGGAGGAAATACCTGAAGATAGAGAAGAAATTATTAAAAAGAGGATTGAGGATTTAAAGAAGTCATACTTCCAGATAGATATAGATATTCACAGGAAAGTTGAGAAGTTCTACAAATTAAAACTTTCAAAAGCTGATAAGGATGAATTCCACAACCTTTTATATGGTCGGGATATCACAATTAAAAGAGATTCTCATAAAAAGCTAAAACAAGCATTTATTTCTATTGAGGAGTGGGTAGATAACTTGATAGAAGATTGTGGCGATTTGTCTGAAAAACTTGATGTCTTAGAAAGTATAAAAAAAATAATAGATGAGGATTTAAGTATAATCCATATTGTAACTACAGATAAAAAAGATGCAATAAAATTATTCCAGGTATTAAACAATAGGGGAATTAGTTTAACAGAAGGGGATTTATTACGTGCTAGAACATTAGAGCTACTTGAGTCAGACGAATTTATGGACCAGCAGGATAGTATTGAAAAAGCATGGGATGAGATATTAAAGGATGCACCATCAGATACTGAAGATTATTTGCGTTGGATTTATGCATCTTATGAAGGAACTAGAGCTGGAAAATCAACACTTTTCGACGATTTTCTGGAAGCTTTTTATCCAGAAGATGATATGGACGAGATTGAAGAGCAAGATGCAAATCAAATAGTAGATACAACATTAGAGTTGCAAAAGGAATTTGAAAAATGTCGGAAGGTTTCTAAAGGTAATTGGCCTTATGAAGAATTAGGTAATCCCATAACTGACTGGGATATAGATAGACTCAATACCCTAACTAATGAGTTAAATCATACAAATTGTATCCCAGTTTTACTTGCCGCTAGTAGATTATCTCAGACAGATTTTTTAGATATTGTTAAATTAACAGAGAGGATATTTTTTAGATATAAGCTTGTTTGTAATGAACACATTACTTCTTTGAATAATATATACAATAAGGAGGCAGAGAACATTAGAGACAGCATCGAAGATTATGAAGTAGATTCTTATAAAACAGCTTTAAATAATCTCCAAGAGAGAAAGACACATGATGAAAAATTTACCAATCAACTAGAAGAGCTACTCTATCAAACAAGTTCGGGGAATAAAAACGTAAAATACTGTTTGATGACATTAAATTATTACTTGGATTGGTTTGGAGATGGTTCTGATGGAGAACCTATATGCCATGATAAAACTACAGTTTATGACTTCTCCAATACTACAGTTGAACATATTTATCCTAGAAATGCAGAGGAGGATGATAAAAATGAGACTCTTGAAGAGGTTAAGCACAAACTAGGTAACTTAACTGTACTAGCTCCCAGAGATAATAAGGCGGCAGAGAACGCTACTTTTAATGACAAACAAGAAGTGTTTGAACAATCAAACATTGCTTTGAGTAGGAAACTAACGGAGTATGACGAATGGGAAATTGAGGATTTTCAAAATCGCCATGATGATATAAAAGATATGTGTTTATCGGTTTTTACTATTGATTCTCCTAGTTAGGAAATACTTAAAGCATTGAGTCTATTTATGTTTTTAACAAGGTGATCTAATGCTTGATCGATTTCTTCTTTTGTATTTCCCCTACCAAAACTAATACGGATTGCATTATGGGCTCTCTGTTCACCGAAACCTAATGCTTTGATGACATGAGAGGGTTCAACCTTTGCTGATGTGCAGGCAGAGCCAGTTGCTACAGCTATTTCTTTAAGCTTAACGATTAAGGCTCTACTTTCAACTCCTGGGATACTAATGTTTAAGTTGTTAGGTAGCCTATTTTTTGGATGACCATTTAAATGTACTTCACCAATTTGATTTCTAAGCTTTGATAAGAAGTATTCTGACCATTGTTTATACTTCTTGTTCTCCTTATCCATTTCTTTTTTTCCCAATTTAACAGCCTCTCCAAAACCAATTATAGCTGGAACATTAAGAGTTCCTGATCTTATACCACGTTCATGTCCTCCACCAAAGATTAGTGGCTCTATCTCAACTCTAGGATTACTCTTTTTACGGTATAAAGCTCCAATACCTTTAGGCCCATAGATTTTATGGCCTGACATGGACATTAAATTTATTTTCATCTCCTCAACATCAATTGGTAAGTGTCCAACTGCTTGGGCTGCATCAGTGTGAAAGAAGACTTCATTTTCTTCAGCAATTTTGCCAATCTTTTTTATTGGATGGATTGTCCCTATTTCATTGTTTGCAAACATTATGGATATAAGAATAGTATCAGGTGTAATAGCTTCTTCAACATCGTTAGGGTCGACCATTCCATACTGATCTACAGGCAAATAGGTTATCTTTTTACCCATTTTTTCTAACTTCTTGCAAACATCCAAAACAGCTTTATGTTCTGTTTTACAAGTTATGATATGATCTCCTTGATCAGCGTACTTTTCTGCTATTCCACGTAAAGCAATATTATCAGACTCAGTAGCCCCACTGGTAAAAATTATTTCTTCGGGCTTAGCTCCAATTACTCTTGCTATTTTTTCTCTTGCCTTATCAACTCCCTTTTTGGCTTCATATCCATAATCGTGGTCATTGCTTGCTGCATTGCCATAGATATCAGTGAAGTATGGCAATATTTTTTCTAATACCCTTTCATCAACAGGTGTTGTAGCATTATGATCTAAGTATATTCGATCGCTCATAGTATAGAATTAATTAGGTAGCAATCTAGCGATGTCTTCGATTTTTTTAACTCGTTTGTTAAGTAGCAAAGCTCCTCTATTGAAATGAGCTTTTAGGTACTCTGACCATTCTTCTTCTTTTATGCTATCCTCTTTACATCTTTCTTTTAGAAGAGAAAGTATTAGATCCTCCCATTCGCCAAATAAAACTTGTTTTTCTATGATTCGATCACCGTCAGGTGGAAAATTTTCAGGATCTGGTATGGAGGGATCATTTAAAGATAAAGAAAAACCGATCCGTGCTAATATATTAGGAGTTAGTCCAGTTTTACCTTTGAGCATCCCAAGTTGTTGAGAAGCTTCTTCTGTGAAATGAATACTACTGATCATGCCTCTACTGGTATTAGATGTTCTTCAATTTCTTGTCCGTTGATCTTAGTTTTTTCTGTAGATCCTTTAGATGGATTAAATTGCATGTCATACATGTGAGAAATATAGTTTGTCAGTTTATCAGTAACCATCTTATTTATTTCTTCATCTGTACCAAGAATAAGCATCTGATGTGTTGCTTTAGAGAAAAAGTGTTCTGTCAGGTTTTTTCTATGTACTGTATCTAATCGACTAAGTGGTGTATCAACAATTATTGGTGCTGGCAGTTTTGATATATCATAGAGTGCCCATAGGATTGAAAGTGAAAGAATTTGTTTCTCTCCAGCACTTAAGCTGTTTTTATCAAATTTGGTTTCATTTTTAAGGAGGGTAATAGCAAAATCATTTGGATCAATTTTAACTGAATCAAATATTAGTTCTTTGCGGCAAAGTAAATTAAACTTGTTTACAATTAAGTCTCCTAATTGTGACAATTTTTCATTCTTCAACTCTTCGGCATATTCTTCTAACAATTCCTTAGATTTATGAGCTAGTTGAATACTCTGGGATAGTTTGCCTTTGTCTTTTAGTTTTTCTTCAAGGTTGTCCCGCCTTTTTTTGTGATAATCTATTTTTCCTTCTATGTCTTCTTCTTTGCTACGGAATTCTTCAATTTTTGAATTTATTTTACCAAGTCGTTGATTTAGTTGACCCAACTCTTCAAATAATGGTTGTGAAAACTCTTCATTAGCACTCCAACTAAGTTCTTCTTCTAAATCAGATAATTTGCTTCTTGTTTTGATAACTTTCTGAGCAATTTTGTTGAATTCTGACGGTATTTTTGATTTGGATGCTCTAATCCAGGACATGAATTTTTCATGTTCTTCATCCGATAAATGATGTGTAAGTTCTGACTCTTCTAATGGTTTTTCTGGTAATGTTTTAAGGATGTCTTGTTTTAATATGTTTAAGATATCCTGTAGTTCCGATTCAGATGAAGTATCTGTTTCTTCCTTAAGTTTTATTAATGTCTCCTTACTTTCAAAAAGATCAACTTGTTTATTAATTAAATCCTCAGATATTGACCAAGTTTTGTAATTCTTCTCTTGTTTGAGCTGTTCTTTTAATTTGTCTAGGTATCGAGGAGTGACTGCGAAAGGAATTAACCCATTGCATTGTTCAATTAATTGTTTTTGTAGGTTTTCAATTTTTTCCTCGAGCTTATTTTTGTTTTTCTTAATCTTCTCAAGTTTCGATTGATCCCATCGTCCATGTTTGGATATTTGCGATTCCTTTTCAGGAATTAACTCTTGATTTATCTCTTTTTTTTCTTCGTTAAGTTCTCTGATTTTGGTTTTAACTTCGAGTTGTTTATCCAGCAATTCTTTAATTCTGTCTTCAACATTTTCTAGTTGAGTGGTAATCTCCCCAAAATTTTGATTCTTAGACTCTTCCTTCAGATAATAGCTAATATCTTCTTGGAGTTGATCTACTGTTTCCAAGCCTAGTAATGAACGAATAGTGCCTGACAATATTGATGTTGAGTCATCTCTATCAAACATATTTAGTTTTTCACCATCGAAGAAGAATAGATCTTTATAACCAGGGGGGAATAAATCTCTTAAAAATAATTCCTTTTCTTTATAATCTAGCTGATCAAGTTCTTGTTCATTCTCGATGATAAGAATTGACTCATTAACACCAGAGGAGGTTTTTTTCCAAGATCTTTTTACTACATATTGGTTTTTTTCTCCTAATCGCACATAGTCAAAAATTATAGATATAGAAGCTTCTTCTGCTGATTTGGATGTCCCCTTAGGTTGATGAAGTTTGCTTGCTAAATATTCTTCATATTTTTTTTGAGAAAGTTTATCACGCACAGATATCGAACCCCATAAGACTAATTTCAGGGTTTCAACTAAAGTAGTTTTACCTACACCATTTTTTCCTATAAATAGGACAAGAGATTTTTCATCTTCTCCAGAATTAGGGTTTAATCGAAAGGTGTGGGTACCGCCGTAAATCCCAAAATTGTTGATTGTTAGGTCACGAATGAGCATTAACTAGCTTCTTTTAAACTTTCTTCTTCAGATTTGTTTTGTCTTCTCTTCATTTCTTCTTTAACCTCATCAAAAGATCTCCAATCCTCTCGAAAAACCTCAGCTATTTTTTTATGAATATTATGCCGTCTTTTCATACCCTTGTGTACTAATTCGGCATCAAATAATTTTTGAATTAGATCGAGAGGCAAATCTTTCTCTTTAGCTAATTCTTTTAATAAAGATACTTCACTAGCACCAGGTGTTATTACATCATTTTTGCCCCAGTTAATGTCAGCACCGACTTCTCCCATAGTTTCTTCATAGATTTCTGGTACAGAATCTTGCCAATCTTGGCGTTCAGTAATCCAAAGTCTCCTTATCTCTTTAAGTTCGGCTATTTTTATAATTTCAAGTTCTGACTTTTCTCTGTCCTCAGGAAGATCATTCCAAATCTTCTTTTGAGTATTAAGAAGTTTTTGGAGTATCTTTTTGGAAAATTCTAGGGTATAAGTTCGATATCTTAATCTACCATTCTCTGAAATTTTTATTCTGCCATCACGTCCACGAAATTCTCTTTGCTCTGATTTATTTTCTGGATTTTGAGTTTCAGCTAGCCAATCTCTAAAGTTTAATAATGGTGTCATCCAACCGTGTTCTTCAGAGTCAGAATCAATCATAGATTCCATGGATTTATCACGTGATACTACTGTACAAACCCAACATCCAAATCGACTATTACCACAGGATGGGGTGGAGTCATCAATGACTAGGGGGCATTCATCAGCACTTGCTGATCTATACATGGAGGAGAGATCTCTATTTTCGGCTCCCCATGGTGACTCAACTTGCATAAGGTATTGCCAAACATCATCGACAGTAAAGTATTCAATGGGTGGATAAACCCATGCTCCTGGTAGTTGACCATGTGAAGAAAGTTTATGACCACGGTTGATGTATTTATTCATAATCTGGTCACGTGTAGCACTTTCACCCCTACGTGTACCAAGAGCAAGTATAACCTCACCGTGTTCATCAGCTTTATCCAAAATAAACTGGTTCGAGGGTTTAATTTTTAATCTATCTGTACACCATCTAAACATATTATTAGGGGCAGGGTAACCTCTACCAATTAAATTGACCCAAAAAGAATCTTCAAGATTTGGCTCAAGCTTATGAGCTTCGAAGGGTAGATTCTGCTTTTGTGCTTCCTGATTTATTAATCTAAGATTGGTGTTTACGTGATCTACAATTACAGGTGTTTCAACTAATGTATCAGTTGAAATCACATAAATTGGTTTGTCCCTTTCTTCTTCAGGAAGTTCAGATATCGCATACCATATTAGCTGAAGTGTTGCAGTAGAATCCTTACCGCCACTATATCCGATAACCCATGGATAGGAGTAATTTTTGTAGACATCTTGTATTTCTGAATGGATATCTTCTAGCGTATACTCATCAAATATTGATTCCACTATAATGCCTTTTTTCTTTTTGAGAGAGGTGTTATTAATCCGTCTAATATTACAATTAAATATGCCTTATTTCTTGTTATAACACAATGGCTTTAACTGTCTGTAAACAGGCCTTCTGGGTTATAACTACTAACTAAAATGCTTTAAAATGAGACAATTTTAAATCTAAAAATAACGCAATCGCTTACATTTAAATTTTCTTTTTGGTTCATTACGAATTATCAAGTCTATACTTAGCTACAAATGATTTTTAACCTAATATGACAATTTGGTTTGTGTAGCTAATAATTTATTTATGGGAATAATAAAATAAACTATACTGACACCAATGTGTCACCTGATTTTTGCTATTTCACTATCAGGCTAAAATGGGAAAGGTTCATGGAGGATTCTTAACAAAAGGTAAAGTGTGTGCTACTTAATGTACGGGTCATATAGCCAGTTATTTCTCTAAAATATCAGATTTAGATATTTCTAGATTTTTATCTGGTAGTAATTTCTTGACGAGCTCCCCAAAAGAATCTAAAGCCCATTCTCTTATAAAAGGAGAAAGTATTATTTCATCTATTAATATATTGGGTTTAATTTTTAAATATATCCCTTTCTTAACTTTAGAGTTGTTGGTTTTGTTATCTATTCGGGTATAAAGCCTTGCTTCATTTTCATACCGATAAAATGTAGATTTGCTACAGATTATCTGGTCAATGTCTTTAATGTTAAATTCATTATCTAAAAGCTGCTCATATTTAATATGATTCGTATACTCTACCTTTTTAAGAAATAATTTATCTACAAAATTATAATTAGTTGAAATGATACTATTTTCCAATTTAGTTGCTGTTGTAGAAATAGCTACGCCGAGTTTTGAATTGTCTAAATAGATTTTCCATAAAGCATAAGATTCTTCAGTATCCAAAGACCAACTCGATAAATAAGAGCTTAGCTTAGTTTTTTCTATTGTAGAGTTTATTGACTGAAGTTTCTTTTTAACAATCCTTGAATCATTTATTCGATTAGATAAATAATCTTTAATCTCCGATGAATTGGATATAGGTAAATTAACCTCATATTTATCGGTTAAGAAGTCAGCTCTTGTTAAGAACATTCTATTTTTGGTTATAAGATCAAGAAACTTCTCAAAATCTAGGTATCGGATTAATTTCTTATTCCCTCGGATTGTTTTTTTATCTCTTATTATTTTCATGGTCTATTTGGCTATATAACGGCTTAGTGCATAAGCTGGAGGAGCCAACGTGCTGAAATTAAAAGGTTAACTAATAAATAGGAAGTAGACAACGAGCGAGTTCTATTTGCCTGATATTTTCTTTTTAAAGGGGGTATCCTAGTATTACTTAGTTTTCAATTCCTGTAAAATTTCATCTGCTTTTTCCCAATCCTCATTTGCCTTGCCCTGCATATCTAACCCTTCTAAAGTGTGGGCTCGAAATTTGTAGGCTAGAGATAAATAGTGCTGTGTCATATTCTCCTTGTTTTTAATAGCGTTGTTTAGGTCATTAAGAGCTTTCTTAAACTCGCCCAGTTGACAGTACGCCTTTCCTCTATAGTAGTAAGCCAACAAACTGCTGGGATTAAATGAAATCTCTTTATCAAAATTAGTAACTGCTTTATGATGCTTGCCAAGTTTGCCAAGAGCGATACCTCTTTTGAGATAAATTTTTTTATAATTTTGATCTAATCTCAACACATTATCAAAATCTATTAAAGCCATTTTAAAGTTGTTAGCTTCAAAATGAACCAATGCACGATTGTAATATAATGTAGGATCGAAGGGGTTTATTTTTATTGCTTCTTTAAAATCATTTAACCCAGAGTCATAGGTATTTAAATATTTTTTTGTAAGTCCACGATAATTATAAATATCGTGATTGTAATCTAATTCAAGCGCTTGGTTAAAGTAGTTAAGAGCCTTTTTATAAAGCTCCATTTTAAAATAAATTTTGCCACAGTAATAATAATTTCCGAAGAACTTATCATCTAGGTCTGTTCCCTTTTTAAGGTCTTTAAGAGCAGGTTCAAATTTTTCAAGTCTAAATTTTGCTATCCCTCTTAAATGAATACTAATCATTGATGTGGGCTCATCTTCCAGAATTGTGTCAAATAAATCTATCGCTCTTTTATAATCATCATCTGAAGAAGCTCTGTGACTTAGTTCTGTAACGTAATTATATTTGTCGTGATGAATAGTAGCTAAATAATCATGTTTCAACTCTGTAGAATTACGGCTATTTAATAATTCTATGGCTTGGTTAAAAACTTTTCGCTTTAAACTTGATCTGTCTTCTGCCATATATTAAGTATAAAAACCAGTATTAATTTTAAATATCACATTTTATCAATCTCGTTTTTCAAGTTTGATAAATAAATCACGGACAAACAAATATTGTATTTTTAGACTTTTATTAACAGTAATTAAAATAATGCTGTAATGTAATATTCCCTTGTAAGTATTTGACTTAAAAATGGTCTTACTATTAGAGATTAAATTATTATATAAAAATGATCACTTTGCATCCAGATTACAGAGAAGATAGTGCTGGATTTAAGCCGAAAATTATAGTTCAAACGGGCAAGTACCTTTATAAATTTGCCCCTGAAGAAAAATAACTTATGGAGCTGTCAATTGGTATTTTAGCTGGTATAGTAGGTTTGATTGCATTAGTTCTTCTCTTCATTTCCCAAGTTGAAGTAAAGGAGCATAAGGGAGATACAGAGCTTGCAAATATACTGAAATGGTTGGCTATAGCTTTGATTGTTGTATTTGTGTTAATGGGTTTCCTTGAATAAAGTTGTTAACGTAAGCTTGCAGAAAGTGACAACAAATTTTAGATTGATTCTAATCAATAAACATAAACTTTGAGGAACAGATAAGCAGAGGTCAACTGCGCATTTTGTTATACTATTGTTATACAAAATAGGGCAGACAGGCAGAAAGAAGGCTTTAACGTATTCTAAGACAGAAATTAGAAGACAGATCCCATAACTGGGGGTCGTGGGGTCGCTGGTTCAAATCCAGTCGTCCCGACTTTTCAAGCCTTCTGATAGCTTTTAAGAGCTGTTAGGAGGCTTTTTTGGTTTTAGCCTTTCTTGGTTTTACGCAGTCACTGTTACATAACTGTTATACAAAATGCTCCATTTAAAAAATATGGGACATTGCTATGGCAACTTGATTATCGAGGATTAATCATCTTTTTTATCAAAAACTACTGTAAAGCACGACCCGTTATCGGTTGTGATCTGAAGTTCTCCCTCGAGTTGTTGGGCAAGCGTGTAGACCAGCGATAACCCCAAGGAATCATTGGCCCTTTCTGGTATCTCTTCCGCCATTCCTATTCCGTTATCCTTAACCTCCAGGGTTACAGCCTGGCCGTCTTTTTCATGCAAAGAAATGGTAATGTGTCCCTCGGCCCGATTGGGGAATGCATGCTTGTAAGCATTGGTCAACAGTTCATTTAACAGTAGGCCACAGGGAATCGCCTGATCCATGTCAAGTCTTACAGGCTCCGTATCATACGAAAGGGTTATATCCTGCGCTTTGTCTCCATACGTTGTCGCAATGGTTTCTCCCAGATTTTTGACGTATTCATCAAATTGGAGAGAAGAAAATGTCCCCATTTGGTAAAGTTGCTCGTGGACCAGCGACATGGTTTGGATACGGGCTTGGCTATCCTGCATCTTTTGATAGGCTTCCTCGTTTTCTGTGTTTTCTTTCTGGAGCTCAAGGAGCCCGGAGACGACGGCCATGTTATTTTTTACTCGGTGATGAATTTCGGCAAGGAGCACTTGCTTCTCTGACAACTGCTCCTCGAGTTGTTGCTCGGCTTCGGTTCGCTGGGATATATCCACATAAATGCCGAAAATAGCTATGATGTCTCCGTCTATTTCTACCGGAACTGTGGCAATGAGGACCGGAACCTCCGTTCCATCCTTTCGTTGGCGGACCGTTTCTACCTGAAAGGATTCTCCCTGTAATGTGCGATCGGTGATATCCCTTGCTTCTTGTACTAATTCCGGAGGGGTTAAAAAAGAATCAATCTCCTTGCCTTGTAGTTCCGAGAGCTGATATCCGAACATCTCCTTGAAGCTGGCATTTATCCTTGTAATCGTATGATCTTCATCTAACAATACCAGTCCCACCGGTGCGTTTTCAAAGAGCTGAGTAAGCAACTCCATATTTTGCTGTAAGCGTTGTTCATTTTGCTTACGATCAGTGATGTCCCTGAAGTACACCGACAGACCGATTTCACAGGGGTAGGCAGTGACCTCTATCCACATATCCAGCGGTTGATAAAATTCTTCAAACTGAACCGTCACTTGCTGGTTGAGGGCTTTGTGGTACTGATCGTAAAAATCAAGGTCGGCGGCCTTTTCGAATACCTCCCAAAGATTGTTACCAATGATATCGTCTTGGGGAACCCCTATTATCTGCTCTGCTTGCTTATTCCAGTACCTGACAGTCCAATCCTTGTCTACGGCAAAAAACCCGTCATCGATGCGTTCAAGGATACGGGTTTTCTCTTGTTCGGCTTCATTTAACTGATTATGTTCTTGCTGTAATTGCTGCTCCATGGTCTTTCGATCCGTGATATCTTGCGTGCTGCCATATATGCTTGCGCACCGGCCGCCTTCCATCACGGGTTCGCCGACGGCATTAACCCAACGGGGGTTCCCCTTGGCCGTAATGATTTTGGATTCGAAGGAAAACGATTGGCCCTCTTCGATAGCCTTTTTGACTGCTTTTTGCACCTTTTTTCTGTGATTGCCTTCTTCGTAAAAGGCGAGAGCTGACTCCAAATCCGGCTGGTAATCAAAGGAGACTTCGTGGAGACGCTTGACCTGATCGGACCAGTAGAGCTGTTTGCCCGGTACGTCAATTTCCCAATGTCCAATATTAGCCAACTGGTAGGCTTGCTCTTTATGTTCTTTGTCCATAAAGCCCTCTTTTTATAAAGCAAAAGACATCAATATAGAGATGCCTCTATCAGATAATTAATAAAAGATAATGCTTATATATAAAACTATAAATATTCATCTTTTTACGCGTAAGGGAAGTTATAGTAGAGTATTAATCCTCAATGAGGAGTAATGCAATTATTTTTTCTTTTTTATGAAAATGGAAGCGTAAAGGTAGTGCCTTTCATTAGATGAGCGAATATTATGATCGGTATGGAGCTGTATTATATGTAAGCCTATAATTTGATTTACCCTTTTCTATATGATGAGGGCCCCAATGGAAAGGTTGTTCAGGATTTTCGACAAAGCATTAACTATTATGAACGTCAAGATCTATTCATGATTCCTAAAACACCACCCAATACAGCAGTAGTAAAAGTATCATGATCCAAGCGGCGATTTGAATACTTAGCGGTTGGCTCGGAAATTCATATCCGCAAATGGGGCAGACTTCCGTATCGGCATCTATTTCTACTGCGCAACCGGGACATTCTTTTTTATCCATAGAATTTCTAAAAAATCATCAGCTTGCCTATTATTGGACTGAAATTAAGTAAT
The DNA here is from genome assembly GCF_052712805.1 of Fodinibius sp. AD559. Lineage (NCBI taxonomy): Bacteria > Pseudomonadati > Balneolota > Balneolia > Balneolales > Balneolaceae > Fodinibius > Fodinibius sp. AD559. The sequence continues at coordinate 47,550 of NZ_JBQPVW010000003.1, read as the reverse complement.
ACAAGACAGTACCAAAATGAAAATTCAGACTTCTGCCGAAGTAACATCATTAAAATGGGATGAGAAAGTTATTGACGTCAATGAACATCATAGCGTTGACCTGGAGTTTTCGGCGATTGATACCGGCGGTGGATTTAAAGATCCTATGCTCGATTTTTCGATTCCGTTAAGAAAATCAATTGAATGGAGTGAGAGTCAACCCAATCTTAGCCTAACACTGGTCGATCCGAACAATGAAAATAAAAAAGTTAGTTTCTCATTTAATGGAGAAGTAACTGTTTCTAATCAACAGATTAATGGACGGATTAAAGAAGATCAGCTTACCAGAGAAATCATTGGATTTGTCTTAAACCTATTACGTTAATTGAAATGCTCTTCGAGTAGCTTCTGGCTGCGATATTGAACATAGCGATCTTCAACTGTGTGAGAGGCACGGGGTGTTATGCGTATAATTTCTTGGAGCTGTTCTTTTGCTTCCTCATTACGATCAAATTCGAGTAATATGTTAGCGTACAGCATTTTGTTTGTGGGGTTTCCCGGAGCTATCTTCAAAGCCTTTTGAACAAGTTTAAATGCCTTGTCTTTTGACGGCCAACCCATCACAATGGGAATATTGGGGGAATAAAAGTGTACTTGAGCTAAAATGCGATATCCGCCGCCATCTTGGTATTTGGGGTCTTTTTCAATGATGTCTTCGCAAACTCGTCTCAGTTTTTTGGAGATCCCGTCGGTTGCGGCTTTTAGGAAGCCGTGTACATCTGCCCAGCGTCCGATATTGGCAGCATACCAGAATTTAATTGGAACTGAATCGGGGTAGCGGTCAATCATTCTCTCACCCAAATTGCGTCCCTTGTCATAAACATCCTTTTGCTGATCTTCGCTAAGCCCGGTAAACATTGCCTTAAAATAGTAAGAGCGCAGGAGAAAAGCAGCTGATTCTTTGGGATTGATATCCTGATCTAAAGCAGCTTCGAACAGATCAATGGCCCTGTTAATATTGGTAGGATCTGCTCTGAAGGAATCAGCATTAGCATCTCGCTGATGGTAAAACTTTTTGCCACGGTCAAAAAGATCTTGGCCTTGTATTGTAGATGCCAAAATTAATAAAGGTAAAACCCCAAGAAGTAGGTGAAGAGTAATCTGCCTAAAAGATGAATGTGAGTAATAGAATATTCTCATAAATAGTGCTCTAATAATGTGATTAGACTAAATGGCAAGATGTATTATGAGATATTTTTGAATTGATAGCAATCAGTAAAATACAATTACAGTGTTAAAAGTTATTGTAAGGAACAAAAGATCTTATTTAGTGCTAAAAAGATATAAGTATTTAAATCCTTTTTTATAGGATGATTTTAGAGAGTCGATTAAGTATAACAGCATTAGGGAGGGAATTATGTTACGGTGGAGTATTGCATTTTTAGTTATTGCTATTATTGCAGCGGTTTTAGGATTTGGGGGTATTGCCGGAACGGCCGCAGGTATTGCTGAAATTCTATTTTATATTTTTATCGTTTTATTTGTTGTATCACTAATATTTGGCCGCCAATCTAAAGGATAATATTGCCGATTGGAACAAATACACAGGAAAGCTGTATGTATAATTTGAACCTATTCTCAAAAGAGTATTTGCGTTCGGCATGGGGATAAAACCCTAATTTAAAAAGAAGTTATTATGTATATCATTGATCACGATAAACAAGTTGCCCTTATAAATGAGATGAAACAATTACGTAAGGACCGTAAAAGGTATGAGGTTTATTACCATCATCCTTATACAAACCAGATGTGGAAAAGTTTTTTCCCGCGTGCTAACGGGGATGAGCTGGGGCCAAAGCTATTACGCCACGAGCCTGTACCTACCGATATCAATGAGCGGTTGAATATCTGTTTAGGAGAAGACGCACCCGAAAATGCTATTGGATTAGGTATTGAGTGGTCGGCACGGCCCGAAATTTGGGCGGATGTTATTCAGGCGTTGGAAAATCGCTATTCGCATTTCGATCGGAAGCAGCTGAAACTTTTTCTGGATAATCTTCACTTGGATGAAGCCAAAGAAGAAATGCCTGCTGAGATTTCAGAAGACGATACGCAAGAAAATGAAATTACCGAAGATAAAGTCGGCAATTTAATTTGGCGATCCCGGAAAATTCGCGTGAAACGATTTTTTGTATTAGGATAGTCCCGTTAATTCTTCACTTCTTGTCCATAGTTTGGAGGTAAGATCATCATTGTAAGCGATGTCGGCTGGTTCGGCTACGTTTTTGTCCTTAAAGTATTGGCCGCTCATGGAAGTCACCTCATCGGAGGTTGTCAGGTAAATAGTTGTTGCAGCTCCCGACTTTGGCGATCTCATAAATGGTTTTCCAATCCAATAAAAAAACTTCATTGCCCAACCCGCTTCTTCAGCTAATTGTGTTCGTACTACTCCGGGATGTAGGCTATAAGCAGTAATAGTGCTATTTTCTGTGCGCTTAGCCAGCTCGTGAGTAAACATAATATTACAGAGCTTAGAAACGCCGTAAGCGTTTATAGCAGAATAATTTTCAGTGAGCTGAAGGTTCTCGATATCAAATACCTTAGCACCCACTTTGTGAACTTCTGATGAAACATTGATAATTCGAGCGTCTTTTGATTGCTGCAGACTATCCCAAAGTAAATTCGTGAGTAGAAAAGGGGCCAGGTGATTTATGGCGAGTGTTTTTTCGATGCCGTCTATGGTTTCTTTGCGCTCATTAGCAATAAGTCCGGCATTATTAACGAGCACATCAATTTGATCAAACTCTTGGTTTATCTGATCGGCTGCAGATCGCACATCATGCTGTACGGCGAGGTCAGCAAGAATGATTTTGATACCGGTATTGCCTGTATCTTCAATAATATCCTGACGAGCAGCTTTGGCACGGTCTTCATTTCTGCAAATCATAATCACGTAGGCACCATCGGCAGCAAAACTACGGGCGGTTGCTTTACCGATACCAGAATTAGCACCAGTTACAATACATAGCTTATTAGCTAAATCCATAATTTTAGGGTTATGGAGGGAATCTTTAGTTCAGATTGTTATACAAACACGTTAACTTTGGGCGTTTATTCAATCATAGATTTTTTAATGTAAATCATTGTGATGATTCAAGAATATCTAAATTCAGTAGAAAATTTTATTGTTGTCGGAGATCGCGTACTTATTAAACCGCGGGATATGGAAACAACAACGAAAAATGGACTCGTGCTGCCGGCAACAGTCAAGGAAAAGGCAGATATCCATAGTGGCTATGTGGTTAAGACGGGACCCGGTTATCCCATCCCTTCCAACGAGGTAGATGAAGCCTGGAAAGAAACAAGTCAGACGCAATATATTGGTATGCAGGCCGAAGAAGGGGATTTAGCTATCTTTTTAAAAGATAAAGCCCACGAAATTGAGTTCGAAAATGAGAAATATCTTATTTGTCCACATGCTGCTGTTTTGTTACTGATACGCGAAGATTTGGCACTGTAGAAATTGTTATTATTGCCCGGGGAATGGGAGTTGTTACAAAGGAGTTGAACTACTGATTATGGTTCGTTAATCTAATATGAACTTTGAAAAACAACAGTAACTAAATTTTGCTCCTATGGATCGACGTCAATTTCTATTGCGTTCATCGCTACTGGCAGCGGGTGCAGCGCTTCCATTTAAATCTTTGTTTGCCAATGCCCAAGGCAACTTTACTGCCCTTCGCCGCAATGTGGGCTATTTTACTGAGCGGGGTGGCACGATCGGTTGGCTGGCGTCACCGAATGCGATGGCGGTTGTTGACTCCCAATATCCCGAGACGGCTAAAAATTGCCTGAACGGGCTGCGGGACAAAACGGATCAGCCATTAAACCTGCTCATTAATACGCATCATCACGGCGATCATACCGGCGGGAATCCGGCCTTCAAAGGAGTAGCCGAAAAGATGGTGGCGCATGAAAATGTGCCAAAGCTGATGAAGAAAGCGAACGAAGAAAGTGAGGGTGAAGGAAATACTGCTTTTCCCGAGACTACTTATTCCGAGAGTTGGAAAATGGATTTGGGAGATGAAATCATCCATGCCAAATACTATGGGCCCGGACATACGGGCGGCGATTCGGTGGTTTATTTTGAGAAGGCCAATGTGGTCCATATGGGAGACTTAGTGTTCAATCGGATGAATCCGTATACCGATCGTCCTTCGGGAGCATCCATGCAAAATTGGACTAAAATTTTATCAACAGTTGCAGAGGAGTATCCTGCAGATGCCATTTATATTTTTGGTCATGCCAAACCTGAATACGGAGTTACCGGTGAGAAAGAAGATCTGATGGTGATGAAAGATTATCTGTCTGCCATATTGGATTATGTGCAGAAGGGTATTGAGCAGGGATTAAGTAGAGACGAGATTACCGATATAAAATCACTCGAAGATTTTAAGCATTTTCTGTATGCTGACTTTTGGACCCTTTCGGATAATCTTGGCGTAGCATACGAGGAATTAACACAATCGTAACTGTTATTATGAGTGATCAAATGATCTCAACTGCAGAAGAAAGTTCAGAAGAGATACGTCGGTGCACCTATTGTGGGGCTAAAGCTCCGCTTGTTTGGGTGCACGGACACGGGCAATGTGCTAATTGTGGGATTAACGTGCAGGAGTGTTGTCAGGGAGAAACTTGTCAGGTGGATTAACTAAAAAGTTTTAGAGATTTTTTCCTCCCGAGCGGTAGAAATAACTCCATAAAAGAGGCAATAACTTTGACATGTTGGGTGGAGCGAAGCGCAATCAAGACATCTGTTATGCTACATAATGGCAAAAATTTTCTTTGTTGGGTGGGGCGCAATAGATTCCTCCACGTGTCCCGAATATTCGGATTTGGTCGAAATGACAATCAGTTCAATAGGTAACTGGTTATTCAGAGCGTAGTCGAGGAATCTTTTCTATTCTTACTTTTCTGGTAAGGAGATATTAGCTTCTGATTAAATTACCTTCCTTAAACAAACTCTTCCTCTTCAATAGAAAAGATACGCTCGCAAAGATCGAGCTCATTGGGATTATTAGATGCAATAATGATCAGCTTTTCAGGTGCGTCAAAGGCTGTAACGATTTCTGTGATCAGGTCTCGTCCCTCTTTATCCAGGTTGGATCCCGGCTCATCCAAAAGCAGAATATCTGGATCGTAAAATAGGGCCGAAGCCAGCCTCAGTCGCTGCTGCTGTCCTGTTGATAGCTTCCCAAACGGTTGATTGATAGCATGTCTAAGTCCCACCCTGGATATCCATAAGTCGATGGTTTTAACAGAATCCGACTGGTGCCGCATCTTTGAAATGAATTCCAGGTTCTCCCGACAGCTCAGCTCATTATAGAGATTAATGTACGGAGCCGCATATCCCAACTTTTGTTTAAAAGCTGTTTTATTGAGCGTAGTTCCGTTATCTTTCCAAGCGACATCTCCTGAACTTGGGGGCAAAAGTCCACCGAGACATTTAAGGAACGTTGATTTTCCTGAGCCGTTAGACCCGGCAATGCCAAGGGCACTGGCCTGATGATCAAAGGAGACATCCGAAAAAATAATATTCGGACCAAAAGACTTTTTTAGCTGTTTCACAGATAGCGTAATCATAGGCCAAAGGTAATAAGGGATCATCAAATCCTAAATGAAAACTTTGGTAGTGCAGCGTATTTAAATTTGTTACCTATTAATAGAAAGGATATTTCAAAAGATTCTCAGGATTTAACATATTGAGCCGTTCTTAGGTTGTATTGCCTTTCGTTAGACAATATATTTCCCATAAATTATGAGACAAACCATTCAGCAAATAACGCAAAAATTAATCGATCGTTTACCCGAAAACGATCAGTATTATACGGTTGAAGAACTTCGATCATGGGAGTTCCCGTCTTTTATTGTTCGCCGTATTAGTGTGGAGCTAAAGCGTAATCTTTCTGATTCGATGATTATCCCCAAGACGGATTGGGCAAACACCAGTGCTGATACTGTGCTCGATGCCTGGCAACAATTTATTGATGCTATTGAAGAGGAAGCCCGTCTGCCGGCCAGTTATGCGCAAGCAGTTATTGAAACTGCGGTTTCGGATGTTATAGAGATGCTGGTGCAGCCGCGAAAAAATGTGCCGGAAGTTATTTTTGGAGCCAAGGATGAGCTTTCGGCAGAGCAATTGCATCAGCGATTGGAGGCGGTTGTCATATATAGGCATTTTGCTGTTGTGCTTTCCCGATATCTGCAGAAGAAGGATCTGGAAACACTGAGTAAAGAACGCTGTTCAACTATTATTGTTCAGGCGGATGAAAAGTTGACTTCGGGATATTCTCCTTTAAATTGGGCACAAATGTTGGAGCCTCTTTTTCAGTTGCAGAAGGATGGTGTCGACACTAATTTGCTTCGACTGTTTTTTGAGGATAAAAAGATGCCTCGGATTGCCCGAAAATTTGACCTGATGAATACAGCTCTTAGTCGAGCTGAGTTTATCGAAGTACTTTCATCACCGGAATTGCTCGATTTTGATGGGTATGAAGATGATCAGTCCTCGCTTTTTGAGGATCAACTGCCTTCCGAGGAAGAAGATGATAGCGATTCCTCAACTGTAGTATCGAAAGAGAAGGATGAGTCAATACAGCAAAGCGAAGATGACGAATCCCAAGAATTGGAAACCGAAGATCAGCAGTTGAAATCTGCTGACACAGAGGAAACAGAGGATGAAGAGGACGATTCGTTAAATGGTGTCTTCAAGGAGGAATATGAGGAAGAAGAGAATAAGGAAGTAACATCAGAAAGTGAGGAAAATGATGGGGGGGATGAGGATCAAGATGTTGCAGAGGAGATAGAGGAAGAGGAACGAGGGAAGGATTCTTCATCAGAAAAAAGTACTGTGTCTTCCAAAGAACAGGAAGAATCGAAAACAGATACAGAGATAACATCCGGACCTGAAGAAGATACCCCCATGTGGATGCGTTACATGAGCAATGAAGAGATCGAGGAGTATAAAGAAGAGCTTGGAGCTGAGGAAGATGAAGAAGTTGATGAGGATGGATTTATTGATGAACCTATTATTGATCTGACAAAGGAAAATGCTACGGATGAGGAGGTCAATAATCTCCGTAACATGCTATCGGACGACGAGGAGCTGTTTGTGGAGGAGATTTTCCGTGGTTCTGATCGTGCTTTTGATCAGGCAATTGAGGATATTGCTGCCTATGATAGCTGGCAGGATGTTAGCAAGTATATTGAGAAGGATATTTTTAAACGCAACTTAGTTGATATGTACTCTGAGGCAGCGGTGGATTTTACCGATCGGCTGCAGAGTTATTTTTTGGAGAAACAAAATCGCAATAAACAAGAAAATTAGATGGCTTCGGATAAAAAAGTAGAGCGACTAAAACAAAAACGTAAAGATGCGCGAAAGGGCGGAGGCGAAGAACGAATTCAAAAGCAACATGACAAGGGAAAGCTGACGGCGCGCGAACGCATTGATATTTTATTAGATAAGGGATCGTTTGAGGAAATTGATCCCTATGTAAAACACCGCAGTCACAAATTTGGGTTGGAAGATAAAAGAATTGACGGCGATGGAGTGGTTACGGGATTTGGCAAAGTTCATGGGCGACCGATCTACGTATTTAGTCAGGATTTTACCGTTTTTGGAGGGTCATTGTCAGAGACGCACGCCGAAAAGATCTGTAAAGTTATGGATCTAGCCATGAAAAATGGCGTTCCCATCATTGGGCTAAATGATTCGGGCGGTGCGCGGATTCAGGAAGGCGTATCTTCGCTGGGCGGTTATGCCGAGGTCTTTTGGCGCAATAGTATGGCGTCGGGCGTGATACCCCAATTTTCGGCGGTGATGGGTCCTTGCGCCGGTGGAGCGGTGTACAGTCCGGCTCTGACCGATTTTGTATTTATGGTCAAAAATACCAGCTACATGTTTGTCACCGGACCGAACGTAGTCAAGACCGTAACGCACGAAGAGGTGACATCTGAAGAATTGGGTGGTGCCAGTGCACATGGATCAAAGTCGGGAGTAGCACATTTTACGGAAGAAAATGATGCCATCTGCCTGCAGGAGCTTCGTAAGCTGTTAACATATGTGCCACAGAATTGTGAGGAGAAACCTCCGCAAGAAGAATCAAAAGCACCGGACTCTGCCAAGGCCAAAAAGCTGGATGACATTGTCCCCGATAATCCCAACAAGCCTTATGATATAAAAGAAGTTATTGAGGGTATTGTGGATAAGGACTCGTTCATGGAAGTCCATGAGCACTATGCTACCAATATTGTAGTGGGTTTTGCCCGAATCGACGGACGCAGTGTAGGCCTTGTTGCTAATCAACCCTTGTCTCTTGCCGGGGTGCTCGATATTGATGCGTCGCTCAAAGGTGCTCGCTTTGTTCGATTTTGTGATGCATTTAATATTCCATTGATAACATTTGAAGATGTCCCCGGGTTTTTACCCGGCACTGATCAGGAGTGGGGTGGAATCATTAAACACGGTGCTAAGCTGCTGTATGCATTTTGCGAGGCGACGGTACCTAAGATGACGGTAATTACCCGTAAGGCGTATGGCGGCGCGTACGACGTGATGAACTCCAAGCATATCCGCGCGGATTATAACGTAGCGTGGCCAACAGCCGAGATTGCAGTTATGGGGCCAAAGGGAGCAGTTGAGATTATCTTCCGAAAAGAGATTGAGGCTGCCGACGATCCTGAAGCTAAAGAGCAGGAGTTGATTGATTATTATAAAGAGGAGTTTGCGCACCCATACAAGGCTGCCGAACGAGGATTTATTGATAACGTAATTCTACCAAGTGAAACACGCGAAAAGTTAATTCGTGCTCTGGAGGTTTCTGAAAATAAGGTAGACCAAGTGCCGCAGAAAAAGCACGATAATCTGCCTCTGTAGATATAAAATTCAAGTTAATCAGAACTTTGACTCCTGATTAACTTCTGCTTTGTGAAATTCTAAATGCCGGGCATTTGTATTCTTACTAATCTTGCTTACAAATAAGGTCTTCGGCTATCTTGGCTGAGGAAAGTACGCCCGGTAGTCCCGCTCCGGGATGCGTGCCCGCTCCTACAAAAAACAGATCATCCACATCTTCAGATTTATTATGTGGACGAAACCATGCCGATTGCGTGAGAATAGGTTCTACTGAAAAGGCCGACCCCTTATAGCTATTAAGCGTATTTTGGAAATGCAGGGGATCAATGTGGTGTTCGACAACAATATTTTCTTCGAGGTTGGCCAGGTAGTTTTCTTCGAGGAATGAAATAATGGCATCGCGGTACGGCTTGGCTTTTTCATTCCAATCGGTGCCGCTGTCTAAATGAGGGACGGGGGAAAGTACATAAAAGCCTTCGCAGCCTTCGGGTGCAAGAGAGGGGTCGGTCTTTGTTGGCATATGCAGATAAAGAGAAAAATCCTCAGCCAGATTTTTATCATGGAATATATCAGAAAGTAGCTCCTCGTATCGCTCACCCAAAATTATATTGTGGTGATCAAGGTCGGAATCCAGGTATCGCTTTTTGGTTCCAAAGTAGATGACAAAAAGCGACATGCTGTACTTAGTCCGCTCAATTTTACGATTTGTCCACGTTGTTCGTTCACTTTCGGGGATCATATTGCGATAGGTAAACGCCACATCCGCATTTGAGACTACCTGATCTGCTGAATGTTCGCTGCCGTCATTTAGTCGAATACCATCTGCTTTGCCATTGGTAATTGTTATTTCATCTACCTCAGCATTGTAATGGATTGTACCACCTTGTTCTTCAATCAATTGAGTTAAAGCATTTACGATTGAGCCGGTGCCACCCATAGCATAATGTACGCCCCATTCGCGCTCCAGATAGTGTATCATTGCATAGATGGAGGTTGTATCAAAGGGATTGCCGCCCACTAACAGGGGATGGAAAGAGAAAACCTTGCGCAAAAAATCATTTTCAATGTATTGTGCGATATATTTATAGACTGTTTTGTGGGATTGCAGTCGGAGGAGATCAGGCACTACTTTTATCATATCCCACAGGCTTAAAAACGGCTGGTCGGCTAACTCAATAAAACCCTTGTTGAAAATTGCTTTGGTCGTCTTAAGAAACTTTGTATAGCCTTCCTTGTCAGCGGGATTCCATTGCTCAATTTCATTTAAGACGAAATTGTGATCGCCGTTGTAATCGAACTTTTCGCCTTCGGAATTAAATATCCGGTAAAAGGGATCGCATGGCACGAGTTCAAAATAGTTCTCCCGTCTCTTTCCGGCAGCCTCAAAAATTTCATCAAATAAAAAGGGAGCTGTTATAACTGTTGGTCCACCGTCAAATTTAAAGCCGTCCATCTCATAGACGTATGCGCGCCCCCCGGGTTTGTCGCGTTTTTCAAAAACGTCGACGTCATGCCCTTGTGATAAAAGTCGCGATGCTGTTGCAAGTCCGCCAAAGCCGCTGCCAATAACAATAATTTTTTTCTTCATCTGTATGTGATCTATGAGATTAATGCTGGTGCTACAACCACAAAACGAAGTCAATACATTCCAACGGATAGAAAAATTTCAAAATTAATTTTCGATCTGCTTGACGTATCCACTGAAACCTTGTCGTTTAAGCTGACGCTGTTTTTTGCGGGCGTTATTTTTATCCGTATAAACACCGTGATATACGCGGTAAACTGTCTTGTTACCCATGTTTATCTTTTCAACTCGGGCACCCCGTATTTTTTGGGCGTGAGATTGGGCTTGATGTTCATGGTTGAATGAGGCGAGTTGTACAGTATAGGTGGGTACTTTTAGGTTGGTTACTCTCGAGTTTTTTAAGTCTCCTTCCAATAATATAAGCTCAACCGGTGCTGTTCCTGATCCCAGCATGTCTATTTCATCAGCGGCTTTTTTAGACAGGTCGATAATACGGTTTTTGGCGTAGGGACCACGGTCGTTGATACGAACCGTAACGGACTTCCCGTTATCCAGATTTTTAACTTTGACAACGGTATTAAAGGGAAGTGTACGGTGGGCAGCCGTAAGCTCATACATGTCGTAGGTTTCGCCGTTGGCTGTTAATTTACCATCAAAGTTGGGCCCGTACCAGCTTGCTCTCCCGTCCTCAATTTTTTCTCCGGTCTTTTGATATTTGGGGGCATCATCCGTTTTTCCAAAGCGTGAAGTGGTACCGCAAGAACTAATAAATAAACTGATTGCTAAGATAAATATGGGAAGAGATCGCAAGGTAATTACGCCTGAAGTTTAAAAGATGTAGTAATATATTTTTACAGGATATAAAAATCCACAGTATTTATGGTAAAAACCAAATCAAGCTTTTGCAACTAAATGCAGTTAATTTTGTTTCGTACAGTTGTCTAAAAATATACCTATTAAAAGAAGGGAAGTTATTGAGCCGATGGTCTTGATACTTCAGGACGACCTATCTTATCCCGATAAAAAAAGAGCCGATGACTGGATTCGAACCAGCGACCTATTCTTTACGAGAGAATCGCTCTACCCCTGAGCTACATCGGCTTTAAGAAGTGGTCAAATATAACTACTCTGCTACTTTGATAGCAAACCGATGTAAAAATAAAATTGGAGATCGAATGGACTCTTGTCTATCTTCGATGATCAAAAAATAAGAGTATATGGAAAATTATATAGCAAATTATCCGGTGACATTTTATATAGTAGTTGCCAACGTGATTGTATCGCTGGGTGCCCTGTACCTATATCCGAAACTTATTGAGACAGGATATTTGAAGCCTTATCGTACTGTTAGAAAAAACACGTGGTACGAGCTTCTTACATCGGGATTTTTGCACGCTAATCTGGGTCACCTTTTTGTGAATATGTTCACACTGTATTTCTTTGGACCCGTGATGGAACGGGTGTTGGGCGGGGCCTACTTTTTGGGATTATATCTAACCGGACTTGTTGTGGCCGGAATTCCGTCAGTAATAAAATTTAAAGATGACCCTAACTATGCTACGTTGGGAGCGTCGGGTGCCGTGGGATCGGTTCTCTTCGCTTTTATTTTTCTCTTCCCAATGGAAAAAATTTACTTGATGCTGATACCCATTCCCATCCCGGCATTTGTTTTTGCTATCCTTTATTTAATATACAGCATGTACGCCAGTAAACAGGAGCGAGGGAAAATAAATCACGAAGCCCATCTCGCAGGGGCCCTGTGGGGCATTTTTTATTTAGTGATTTTTGTGCCCAATACGATTGATCACTTTCTGACCGTATTTGGGCTGGTGTAATATTCAGGAATTATTTTAACCGTTCTCTTTTCTAAACGTTTTCATAAAGTCGACCAGTGCTTCCACGCTTTCCATCGGGCACGCATTATACATGCTGGCACGGATTCCACCCACACTGCGATGTCCTTTTAAGGTATACAGGTCGTGCTCTTCTGCTTCCGATAAGAACTTGGCTTCGAGCTCTTCGGATGGTAGTCGAAAGGTTGCGTTCATCAGTGAACGAGAATCTTTTTCTACGGCGCCACGATAAAAGTCATCCCGATCAATCTCGTCGTAGAGCAGTGCGGCTTTCTTTTCATTAAAGGATTTGAAGTATTTCAGGCCGCCCTTGTCCTGTATCCACTCCAGTACCAGGTTTACCATATATACATTAAAAGTAGGAGGGGTGTTAAAGATTTTTTCCGCATGTGTCTGATATTGCAAAATGGTTGGTACACCGTCGGTATTTGCTTGCTTCAAAAAGTCTTTGCGGATAATAACAACCGTTACTCCGGCAGGTCCAATATTTTTTTGGGCACCTGCATAAATGATACCGTAACGAGATACATCTATGGGTTTGGATAGAAAGTCTGATGAAGCATCACAAACCAGTGGTATCCCATTGGTTTCAGGTTCTTCCGGAAATTGGGTGCCCGCGACAGTGTTGTTCGAAGTGAAATGGACATAGGCAGGATTATCGCTAAAGTTCAGCTCGCCGTCGGTTGGCACGCGATCATAATCTGTTTCACTACTGCTGTAAGGACGATGAACATTTCCGAAAGTTTTGGCTTCCCTAATAGCCTTGTTAGACCAACGCCCTGTGTCAATGTAGTCGGCCGTTTCGTTTTCATCTAAAAAGTTGAAGGGGACCATCATAAACTGTGAGCTGGCACCACCCTGGAGAAACATAATTTCAAAATCTTCGCCAAGATTAAGCAGGTCACGAAGACGAGCTTTTGCCTGACGGTCAATTTCGGTGTATTGGGCACTACGGTGGCTGATCTCCATCACCGATCGGCCCATATTTTGAAAATCAGTAAGTTCTGACTGCGCTTTCTCAAGAACTTCGAGTGGAAGTGTCGCAGGTCCTGCACTAAAATTGTGAACGCGTTTCATAAGCAGATAGATAAAATATTAGCAATTAAAAAGTGTGAACAAGTAGTCCGGATCGTAATTTGGGTTCAAACCATGTTGATTTTGGTGGCATCAGCCGACCTTCATCAGATACTTCTACCAGTTCTTCAATGCTTGTGGCATACATGCTGATCGCAAGTTCGGCCGTTCCGTTATCCACAAGTTTTTCTAATTCTTCTGTCCCCCGTATTCCTCCGACAAACGAAATATTTTCATCACGCCGGGGATCAGAAATATCCAGTAGAGGAGAAAGTACAAACTCTTGGAGTCGATGTACATCAAGTTTTTGAACGCTGTTGGGGTCTTCATCCAACGGCAGTTCCATGCCGTACCAGCTTCCATCAATATAGATGCTGATAGTCCCTTTTTCGGATGGTTGGGGATCAGCATCAGGCGTGAGTGAAAACTCATCCTTCAGTGTGTTTAAAAAATTATCGGGGATTGTATGCACGACCCGGTTGTAAGGCAGAATATTCATGTTAGACATGGGAAAGATCACGGCCGGGAAAAAGTTATATTCTTCATTGCCGGTATGTTCAGGATTGTTCTTTCGTTTTTTTTCGGCTGCCCGAGACGCACTTTTACAACGATGATGACCATCAGCTATATACAGATGAGATATCGATTTGAATGCCCGGACAAATGCTTCGGTCTTTTCCGCCCTCCACAATTTATGAGTAACCCCGTCAGAAGCTTCGAATTCAAAAAGAGGTTCTCCCCCTGTAGTTTCCTGGATGAGGTTTTCCGTTTCTTCATCATCTTTATACGTCATCATCACCGGCTCAGCGTGAGCCTGTTGGGTAAGGATGTGTCGCGTACGGTCATCCTCTTTAGCCGGTCGCGTGAGTTCGTGCTTTAATATTACTTCATTGTCATAGTCTTCTACCGATACGCAAGCAAAAATTCCGGTTTGAGGACGCCCGTTTCTTATTAATTGATACACATAAATCTGTGGCTCATTTTCTTGTTGGAGAGTTCCGTTTTCTAAGAAGGTATTCAGGTTTTCAGCTCCCTTGTCATATACTTCATCATTATGCGGATCGGTTCCCTCGGGCAAATCAATTTCTGGTCGAACAACATGGAGGAAACTTTTGGGATTACCCCGGGCAAGTTCACGCGCTTCTTTGACACTTACAACATCATAGGGAACACAAGCGATTTGTTCTACGTTTTTTGGGGCAGGATGCCAAGCTTTAAATGGTTTCAGAATAGCCATGCAACGGATCTTTATTCATTGATTATTATGGGTTAGAGCTCTCTAAAGTACTTGGTTGTTGACAATATTTAAAGAGCTTTTTTAACAAAATAGATTTAACGCAAAAATTAATTCTTTACGCTAAAGAGCTTATTTTAAGATCAATTTCGAACAAAAATTATTAGATATGGACAAGACAAATTACAACGGAGATAATTTATCTGAAGACGAACAGCAGCAATTACTTTTTATGATGCTGGTGCAACAGCATCAGCAGATTGCCATGATGGGAATGGGGAAATTAGAAAACCCTCAAACGGGAAGCACGGAAAGGGATTTGAAATCAGCTAAATTTGCCATTGATACCTTGCTTATGCTCGAAGAATTTACAGAAGGTAACCTTCCTGATCAGTTAAATAACTATTTGACAGAAACGTTGAATAACCTGCGTATGAATTACGCTGATGAGAAAGAAAAAGATAGTGAAGAATCAGGTGACCAAGAGGAGTAATGGCTATTATAGAACCTGTTACAGCGGCAGGAGGCGTTGTTTTTAAACGTAAAGACAACGAAGATCTATCTGTGCTATCGATATTCCGCCGTGGGGTATGGGATCTTCCCAAAGGGAAATTAGAAGAAGGGGAGACTATTGAGGAATGCGCGGTTCGTGAAGTGGCCGAAGAAGTTGGAGTCTCAGTTTTGCCTAAAATTGTTTTTGAACTCCCGGAAACCTATCACGAATATGAACAGGGCGGAACACATTATGGAAAAATAACGCATTGGTTTGGGATGCGATTTCCTGATGAGGCGGAACTTACCTTTAGTCCGCAAACCGAAGAAGATATAGAAAAGGTGAATTGGATATCTCTGAAGAAAGCACAAACGCTGGTGGGATATGAAAACTTGTCTAAAGTGCTAAAAGCATTTGAGCAAAAATACCAGCAGTATATTTCTTAGCGGATAAATCAATTACCGTTAGTAAAATAAAATTAGTCATCTAACAAAAAAGGCCTGCTGAGAAGCAGGCCTTTTGTACTAATTTGATATTAAGAGAAGTTCTTAATTTTGTAGCTTGAAGGTAATAGGCAAGCTGTACTGTACCCGAACGGGGTTTCCACGTTGTTGACCCGGTTCAAATTCAGCCTGTTTTACAACGCGCAATGCTTCTTTATCACAGCCACCGCCAATACCTCGAATTACTCTGGGATCTTCAACTTGTCCCTTTTCATTCACAATGAACTGAATAATAACTCGTCCTTCAATACCCGCTTTTCGAGCCATATCAGGATAATTAATCTTTTGCTGCAGTTTCCCTAATCCGCCTTTTAGTTTAGGCATGTTTTCTACAGCAACAAAGAAGTCTTCTTCCTCTTCTTCCTGTTGAGGTTCTTCCGGCTCGGGAAGCGGCTCATCCATATTAATATCGGCATCGATATTAATATCCTGATCCTCTATAATTTCATCATTTGGTACTTCAACAGGTACCTGTGGACGTGGAGGGGGTGGTGGTTTCTCTTCTTGTTTCGTTTGCGTTACTTCCTCCATTTCAACGACTTCCTGCTCCTGGGTAAGATCTGCATCCGGTTTTTCGGATACAATCTGCACTTTCATTGCGGTAATGAAAATGAGCAGCACGACAACCATACCCAGCTGTAAAAAGATAGTGTAGTAATTTCTAAGATCAGCCTGTGGCTTTTTTCTTTCAGAACCCATAATGCTATAATCTCCGCGTTAATTTGAAATATATTTATTAGGAATTGTAAGTAAACAAATTATTCTACTTAATCTCCACCTAAATAACAGTAAAAGAGGGTAAATTATTCCATTATTTTTTTCAAATTGTAAATTTGGACAAAAAACCCCCCTTTAGCTGCTTTTGGCGGGGTGCTATGTTTCTGTTTTTTTGGGCAATATTATTTTTAAAAGCCAAATGGCTAAGAGACAGCCCAGCACATCAAATAAAAAGTCAACAGGATCGCCTTGCCGATTTACGGGGAGTATATATTGCAAGACCTCGATTAGCAATCCAAAGGCGGTACCGCTGGCAAATATGATCCAGAGTTTTACTGCTTTGGACTTATGTATATGGTAGTATAGTCCTACTGATAGCGACCAGCTTCCAAAAAGCACGACATGGCCCAATTTGTCATAGCTCCAAAGCTGATTTTCACCCATAACGTCAGCAGGTAACAAGGTTAGTAACAGCATTCCCAGTGTTAAAGCGATTACACCAGTGGGTAATAAATAGCTGTGATCCGATAAAAAAGAATAAATAGAGGAAGATATATTCATATAAAATCGCTTGGCTCAGGTAAATCCTGATGTTGCTTTAAATAATGTTCGAGTTTCTGTTTGCCTTTCAGTAGTCCGTGGGCACTACTTGTAGCGGGCGGTCGGCCGAAAGCTAAATGTGCGCTAACCTTACCGGCTAACACATCACCGCTGCCAGCTCTGGAAAAGTAGTTGGTATTGTAGTTTGTTAGATAGCATTTACCCGCTGGTGTTCCGATAATTCCGGGCATTCCCTTTGCAAGTACAGTAACACCAAGCGTTTGGGCATATTTGCGAACAGTTTGTAACCGGGATGCTTTTTGTAGCTCGCTATTTTGTATCAGGCGATTCAACTCTCCGGGATGTGGAGTTAAAATCCATTCTGATTGATCAGCTTTGGGCAAGTCATCGAGTTGTGCCAGACACCATAATCCGTCAGCATCAATAACCGTAGGCTTGTTATTTTGTGATAAGATATCCTCAACAAAGTGAACGGTTGATTGTTCTCGTCCCAACCCCGGACCAAGTAGCAGGGCGCCCTCTTTTTCGGATAGTATATCTAAAACTCTGCTTGAATGTTCATCCTTGAAATGGAGGTCATCGCGATTACCTACGGGTTTCTTTATAATCGATGGCAGTGTTTGTTCATAAATAGAAAGTACGCCTCTTGGGCAAATTAGAATCACGGCTCCCAATCCTTCTGCCCAGGCGCTTTTGGCCGCCATTATAGCGGCACCCGTCAATCCCTCTGATCCGGCTATGATATAAAGTACGCCTGAATTGTATTTGTGCTGGCCGGGAGTTGGGGATTCCATCTTAATCCAGCTTTCATCAAGCAAGTAAGTATTACAATCTTCTTTAAAATGGTTGGGGAAAGAAAGTTCACAGTAGTGAATTGTACCCGCTTTTTCGGGACCATCCTTGAGGTAAAGACCCAATTTTCGCCCGCCAAAGGTAAAGGTGACATTGGCTTCAATTACACATCCCATAATTTTGCCCGAATCTGCATGCAGGCCGGTCGGGATATCCATCGAAAAAACGGGCTGTGATTGTCGGTTTGCCCATTCCACGGCCTGGGTATAATCGCCCCGTACATCACTGGTCAGTCCGGTGCCGAGCATGCCGTCAATAATAAAATCAAAATCTTTAGGGGGATTGAACTGCTCCCAATCTTCAAAAAATGTTGACCCATTATCGGGGTTGAATTTTCTGAGAAGCTCAAGGTTTTTTTGGGTATCGGGAGAAAGATCATCCGATCCGCTTAAAAAAACGATGGTTGCATCTATATTGTGCTGAAGCAGGTACCGTGCTACCACAAGGGCATCACCGGCGTTATTCCCTTTGCCGCATAAATAAACGCCGTGCGACAACTGCTTATCCTCAAGGAGCATATTGGCGGCTGACGATCCGGCAATTTCCATCAGGGTAAAACCGTCGATTTCCATCTCTTCGATGGTGCGCCGGTCAATTGTTTGGCTCAGTTCAGCATCAAACAGATAATGAGAATAGGGCGCGTCAAGAGTCTCTTTTACCATAAATTTGTAAATATGATTAGCTCAATAATTGTGAGCAGAATGCCGGCAGTAGTTCCGCCAGATAATTCTGTTAGCGAGTGAACACTGAGATGATACCGTGCCCACATCATTAGAGGTAAAAGTAGTAAAAGGTGGATTAAGGATAAAATTAATGTGATGAGATGATATTCTGTTATTCCCCAAAGAAACATAAGATAGTAAACAGTCCCCGCTACAGCAACGGATGCCGAATGCACACTTACTTTCCATCGCAGGTTTAGAAGAAAGGAGATAGTTAAGTTGGCCAGAAAAACCAGCGAAAGTATAAAAATAAAAAAGTGAAGGGTGGGGGTAAGCTGGTAAATGATCAGGGAAGCGATGGTTGCGCTGATAATCGAAAAGGCATACAGGACGGTACGCGTTTTTCGTAGTGGCAGATCCAGGGAATGGATGATTCCACGTCTATACAAGAAAAGGGTAAGCAGAAATGGTAAAACGCTGTAACAAAGTACAGCGATGCCAATAACTTGCAATGTTGAAATCGGTGATTGACCTAAAAGAAGACAGGCGCCCAAGAGTACGGCGGGTGGCATCAGTAAAGGATTGCCGAGGTCAGAAATCAGGCGTGCTGAACCTTCCTCGGCAAATCGGTCAAAAATATTGAGCGTACTGTCTACGGGCGATGGCTCCATAGGTACTGTTTAGTAGGCACGAGCAAAGAGAACTTTCTGTTTCGAAGGTTTCCCCGTGACCATGCATTCCCCCTCTTCGCCATCTTCGAGCGGGATACAGCGGATGGTAGCCTTTGTTTCGTCTTTGATCTTTTCTTCGGTTTCGGCCGTTCCATCCCAGTGAGCATAGACAAAGCCGCCTTCATTTTCGATGACCTCCTTGAACTCATCGTAAGAGTCTACGGTGTGGGTGTTTTCCCGGATGCGGTTTTGTGCCGACTCATAGAGATCATCCTGGATGATATCCAGCAGGTCGTCAACTTTTTGGGCAATGCCGTCCCGACTGACGATGTTTTTGTCCAGCGTATCGCGTCGAGCCAGTTCCACATTGTTATTTTCCAGATCGCGCGGACCAATAGTTAAACGCAAGGGAACGCCAGCTGCTTCGTGTTCATTAAATTTCCAGCCCGGACTCATATTTTCACGGTCGTCCAGTTTTATACGGATGTTCAGGGCGTCAAGCTCAGCAATAATTTCCTGGCAGTAATCGAGCACCTGCTCTTTTTGCTCATCGCTTTTCCAGATAGGAACAATTACCACCTGGTTTGGCGCCAGCTTTGGAGGCAGTACAAGTCCCTGGTCATCGGAGTGGGTCATAATCAAACCGCCGATTAATCGCGTAGAGACGCCCCAGCTGGTGGCCCATACATACTCGTGCTCCCCTTCAGAGCTTTGGAATTTTACATCGAATGCCTTGGCAAAATTTTGCCCCAGAAAGTGAGAGGTGCCGGCCTGTAGCGCTTTGTTATCCTGCAGCAATGTTTCGATACAATAGGTGTCAACCGCTCCGGCAAATCGCTCGGATTCCGTTTTTACGCCCGTTTTTACCGGCATGGCCATATACTCTTCGGCAAAAGTGCGATAGACTTCCAGCATTTGCCGGGTCTCTTCAACGGCTTCTTCTTTGGTAGCGTGCGCGGTATGCCCCTCTTGCCACAAGAACTCCATGGTGCGGAGGAACAGGCGCGTGCGCATCTCCCAACGAACAACATTGGCCCATTGGTTAATCAGGATGGGCAGGTCGCGGTACGATTGAATCCAATCGCGATAAGAATCCCAGATGATCGTTTCAGAAGTAGGCCGAACAATCAATTCTTCTCCAAGTTTAGAATCCGGATCTACCTCTACGCCATCATCGGTGCTCTGCAGGCGACTGTGGGTAACCACCGCGCACTCTTTGGCAAAACCCTCGACGTGCTGGGCTTCTTTGGATAAAAATGATTTTGGAATAAACAGCGGAAAGTATGCATTCTCATGACCGGTATCTTTAAACATCTGATCCAGCGTATCCTGCATGTTTTCCCAGAGGGCGTAGCCGTTGGGACGAATGACCATGCAGCCGCGCACAGGAGAGTGGTCGGCCAGCTTGCCTTCACGAATTACATCTTGATACCATTGTGAAAAATCTTCGTTTCGTTCAGTGATTTTCTTTGCCATGAGAAGTAATGGAATTCAGTGCTTAAAATGTATTTTGAATTTATAAGCTGGAAAATAAGGCGATTTCGATGAGCCTCAAAAAAAGATGTCGTTTTTCCATTGGATAGGTATCAAAAAGTTACAGAAAGGACTTAATATTTTACCAGAATTGCTTTATATTTGGCAACTCTTGATTTAATCAGCATACCGTGGTAGCTCAGTTGGTGAGAGCGTCGGATTCATAACCCGGAGGTCGGCGGTTCGATTCCGCCCCACGGTACTCTATAATATCCCTAAGTGGTTAATAAACAGCTACTTAGGGATTTTTTATTTAGAGTTGGTACAACATTGGTACAACTTTTATAACTCTTTGGGCCTAATTAGGGTCAATTTCAAAGAAATCTTTTCTGGATATTTGACAAAAGTCTAAATAAAGACCCAATAAGCTTTTGAGACCATTATCCAAACTATTAGGATGAGCTACTTCTTTTTGGAAACCAAGAAGCTCAAACTTTTTTGCATGCTCAAATAAGTAATTAGTATTTGAAGTATTGGAAAAGAATTCAGAAAGAATTTCTGTTGGGATATCATCAGAAGTAGAGTTCAGATCTTGTCTTATTTGCTTCGTTATTTTCTCACCATCCTTAACATATCCTGATACTAATTTACTAACTATAGTCATGATATGATCAGTTTTAGCTTTTCCGTGGGATCCATGTTTAAATCCCTCATCCAACATTTCTTGTTTCTCATCTTGATTCATAAAAGGGACTGATCCTATCAGATAATCAATAATTACTAATGAATGGGAAACAATTAAATATAAAAATCTAAGATAGTAGCCTGATTTATTTGGACGAGCTATGACTTCTTGAAATAATTCGTTTATATCTTCTAGACATTGGTTAAATCCTGTGAAGTTCAAATCAAAAATTAGTCTAGATTTTGATCTTTCATATCTTCTCCACCAATCACCCAAAAACTTTTTTAGATCCTCATTATCTAATTGCTCTTTTAGAAATTCTTCACTAACTCTCTTTATTTTAAAATCTTTTTCCTTTAGTTCAGATAGAAAATTCCCATCAAGTACAACAACATCTTGTTTCTTGCCATACTCAGTTACTTCAGGTCTACTATCACTTGTTGCTACAATGCATTTATCAAGACCTAGGTTATTTTGTATTCCTTTAGTCCAGAAGATGCGTTCAACTGCATGAGGACTTTTTTTATCTTTGATATCTACATTGATCCATTCTCTACTAAAACTGGAATTTTTGTTATACAGTAGTAAATCAATATCGGTGATATCTACATTCTTATGATTAACCTTAACTCCTCTTACAACATAGAAACCTAGACCTCGGAAATAATATCTAAGTATTTCTTCAGCCTTGTCTCCTTTAGATAGGTTTTCGATCTTTTTGGACATATTAATTTTCAGTTCTTATTGAATTTAAGATATCCCGCAAATCTACATTTTTGGTTTTAGTATTTTTCCTCAATATCGTTCTTTTATACTCAGGTGGATTATACTGAGTGACTGGTGAACCAGGAAAATTATCCAATGACTTATCACTTGCATCGCCTTCTTGTATCACATTTAAGGCAATCTCGCCTATTTCTTTTTTTAGAAGTTTCATAGAAAAACCATAACCATCTCTTTTGACTTCAACAACTTTCTTGCCTTCCAAAATTTTATAGTCTTCTCCAATTGCTTTTGCAGGGCCAACCCATTGACCGGCAATTAAGTTTTTCATTAATAATTCTACCATTCTTATTCTACCTTCCTTAGAGCGTCTTCTATTGATCCCATACGTAATTGATGCTACCAAGCTTTTAGCTAAATCAAACGTATCAGTATTACTAGGGTCTTGGTATTTAACAAAGGCTTGGGGTCTGGTCACATAGACAACATCTTCTTTCTTATTACTCACTTCATTTAATTCGTACATACCTATGGACAAAAGTTTTTTAAATAAACTTTCACCGAGAATTTTCTGCAATTCTTGCGCTTCTACACAACCAAATTGCTCCAAATAATTGTTTGCTTCGATTACTTTTTGATTATCACTATCACTTAATGATGCTAAAACTGCATTTATTTTTTCAATAGAATTATGTTTAAATAAGTAACCGTTGAAGTAAATTTTATTTTTATTTGAGAGCTTCTCGTAATCCGTGAAGCCGATTTCTTCTGAATTACTTAATAAATTTTTTGTTTCATCTGCACCTAATTTGAATGTGTCTGAAACATATTCTTTAACATGACTTTCTAATTGAGGTCTATTAGAACATTTTTCTGCCAGTTGTATAGTCGCGTTTTCTAAATCCGAAGGGTTCAACCCTTCATAAATATCGGAAGTTTGGGATAGTACCGCACTATTTGTTAGACCTAGTACTTCTATACCTTTATCATGTTTTTCAATTAGGTGATTAGAATCCAAAACATCTAGCAACTGAGGTAATTCAAAAGTCGTATTTATATTTGATGTAGCTGCTAATGCTTCTAACTTTTTATTTGGTATTGAAGAATCTTCATCTTCAGTTAGCGCTGATAATAATGTCCCACATTTCCCTGCAACCTGAAGATTTTTAAATTCTGGACTATGGACGTATCCATCTAATTTATTAGAATGGTGAACAACCCAAGAACCTACTGATTTTTTATCCATCGAGATATCCTAGATGATTAGTCAATATTAAATAACTTGATAATAGAATTTTATCGCAATATTCGTTAAAGAACTCAGTACCAAATAATATTTTTTATAAACTAAAAAATTTTTCCGAAAATTATTACTGATGAAACTATACGACATTCTCAGATTTAAAACCCTCAATCATAATTGAGAAAATGTATTTTACTACTTCGGAATTTGACTCATTAGGAGAAAAAGAAATAAGAGATTTTTTGAACCTTGGAATAAGTGAGTTTTACTATCTGGATTACAAGCAGACTTTAAAATATAATTCTCATTTTAAATCTGAATTTTTAAAAGACATTTCAGCCTTTGCTAATGGGTATGGAGGTAATCTTTTATTTGGAATAAAAGAACCACAAGAAGGCCAATCTGTTGACGACCAGATAGTTGGTATTGAAGATGCAGAAGCAGTTTTGAGTAAATTTGAAAAGTTAGCTCAAGTAGGTTTAGATCCCAGAATACCAGGTTTTAAAATGAAGCTTATTACAATTGAGGATAATAATCCAATAATGTTGGCTCATATTCCTCCTAGCATAACTAAACCACACATGATAATTAAAGGCGATAAAAAAGGATCTTTCTACAAAAGGGGCATAGAATCAAACCAAAAAATGAATACAGAGCAGATTAAAAATTCAGTAATAACAAGTTTCAATGTTGAAACTGAGATATTGGATAAACTCGAGAAAAAGGAAAGTACATTTAAAGATTACGATTTGTCAGATCAACCAACTTTCTTTTTCCAAGCTATACCATTAATCAAACATTCTATAGATGATAGATTGAACCCTGATGAGGTAAGGGATGCTTATCATATTCAAGAAGCAAATCCGCCACATTATGATTTAGTTCAGGGACACAGATTCTCTCCAATAATGCATGGATTTAAAGCGCATTATAATTGGCCACAACATTTTAATCATGTATTCAAGATAAATCATGATGGGTATATGCAGTCAAGTTTAGAAATGTTTCCAGTTTATGAAGACGATGAATTGGGATCTTATTTACAGGCCAATTCACCGCTTATTCATTACTTCAGGTCAGTACTAACTTTAACTGATAGACTTACTGACAAACTTGGTTTTGATTATCCATATTTGGTTAATTGTAAATTTTTTAATGCTAATAATTTAGTTCATGTGAACGATCTTAAACAAAAATCTACTTATGATTATCAAACAATGGAGTTTTCAAATTTTAAAAGTAATTATGGAGCTTCATTACTAACTCTTGCTCATGATGAATGGATTACAGAATTTTTTAATGCTTTTGGAAAATATCCTAAGAAACAACATTTAATAAGGACTGATTAGTGAGCATTTAATTTCCACCCAATGTTAAAATCGTTAATACTAAAGCTCCCGTACCACCAATAATTTTCCATAGTTTATTTCCTTTATAGTTCTCATTTTCTATTTCCAATTCTAATTTATCCTTTTCCATGTTGTGAATATTCCTGGCATGAGAAGTTAATCCTCTCATATCCTGAAATTCCTCATTACATACCGGACACGCTAATTTTTTACACTCAGTTTCTTCAATTTAGTTATTTTCTCGTTCTTCTTGCTTGCTTTGATCTGGATCTAAAAACATAATTTTTGGATTTGTTTAATTTTACGCTTTTAAAAGGCTAAGAACCCATTTCAAGCGTAAAAGCATTGAAGCGTTAAAACGCTCAAAAATGGATTCTCAGAAAGCGTAATTTTACGCTCAATTTCCTTTAAAAGGGTTTATTTACGGGTTTCATTTTATTGAATTCTATTGATGCGTTATTTACGCATTGTTTATGATATTCGTAGTGCTCGATACCATGAGCACCAGGTATATCAACATCAACAGTTAGCACATTTTTAACGCTTTCTCCGCATTTTGAACACTTTTCATTATCAACATTACCGTAAGATGTCGGATAATCACTTTTCCATAATCCGGCATCACGATAATCCATTGCTAAACGCTTTTTTCCGTAATCATATCACGATGAAGGTTTCATCCTTCATCTGTTTAGTTACGTACTTACAGCAGTAGTTTGATACAGCTTCTCTGGATTCAATAACTTCCACCTTGGCACGTCCATATTTGTTAAACCATCGTTGCCAAATAGTTTTAGCTGTAGGTCGTTCCGTAAGACGGAAACGTAACAGGCCGTGCAAGTGAATTTTTTAGTATTCTTGAGATAAGCTCATATACCTGGTTGGTATATCAAATAGAATACGAAGGGTTCGATATTATATCTGGGAGGGATTGGATTATAGAATGGCACAAAAAAAAATTAGCAGTTATCCTGTCACAGATAACTGCTAAATATCATCTACAGACGGCTATTACCCCATTTGCACTTATAATGTAATTGATGGGGGCTATAGCATCAATAGCTATAAGTTGGTATTTTGTCTACGTAAAAGTACGTATACAGAAAAATCAATCAACGGAAACCAGGTTATTCTGGATAGCATATCGTACTAAGTCCGCAATATTATTGACCTCAAGTTTTTCCATCAGGTTGGCCCGGTGAGTATCAACGGTACGGGGACTGATATACAGTTTTTCGGCAATCTGTTTGCTGGTTAGGCCATCCACAATAAGTTGTAAAATTTCTTGTTCACGGCCGGTTATATTATGGTGGTCGTAGCTGCCGGGGTGGTTGCTTTTATTTAGAAATGACTCCTTCATTAAATCAGAGATCGGGTCGCTGAAAACCTGTTGTCCCTTTAGGATAGCGCGGATGCCATGCAGCAAATCAGCTTTTTCGGTATTTTTTAAAAGGTATCCATTAACGTTGGCCTCGAGGGCATCACGTAACATGTTTTTATTGATGTGCATAGAGAGGATCAGAATTTTTGTCTCTTGCTTAAATGTCCGGATCTCTTTCGCCGTTTCAATTCCATTTTTGCCGGGCATGTCAATATCGAGGATACAGATATCGGGGTGGGTTTCCCGGAATAATTTGATGCATTCTTCTCCCGTTGAGGCTTCGCCTACAATTTCGATATCCTTTGATGAGGACAAATACGTACTGATCCCAAATCGTAAGATCTCGTGATCATCTGCTATAAGAACAGAGATTTTAGCCATGGGTAAGCCTCGGTTATAACGATCTCAGTAAACGATATTCTTTATTCGGTAGATCTATTTATTAATGTAAAGTAATCAAAGCAGTTGAAATTCAGAAACGTTGGGTGAAAGGGAAATAAGAATAAGCGATTGGTTATCATATTACTTATTTTCAAAGCTTCTGAAAAACGATTTTAAATTCTTAGAAAGTAGTAATATTTATGGTCTGGAAACGAACGCATCACTGTTCTGAACTGACGTTAGAAAATACCGGCGAAGAAGTTGTGCTTAACGGCTGGGTGGCAACACGACGTGATTTGGGCGGTGTGATATTTATTGACCTGCGCGACCGCCACGGAATAACGCAGATTGTGTTTTATGAAACCGATAATGAGCTTCATGAAAAAGCCGAAGAGCTTCGAACGGAGTACGTGATCGGAATTAAAGGCGTTGTTGATAAGCGAGGGGAAGAAAATATTAATCCGGAGTTGACGACCGGTGGAATTGAAATTCGTGTTACTGATCTTGAGATTTATTCTGAGGCCGAAACGACGCCCTTCGAAATTAAAGACGGTATAAAAACCAGTGAGGAACTTCGTCTTAAGCACCGTTATCTTGACCTTCGTCGGCCTGAGATTCAGGAGAATATGATGATGCGGTCCGATTTCTATCAGTCAACGCGTTCGTTCTTTTATGACAATGACTTTTTGGAAATCGAAACTCCTGTGCTGATGAAAAGCACGCCCGAAGGGGCGCGGGATTACCTGGTGCCCAGCCGTGTAAATCCGGGTCGATTTTTTGCGCTTCCCCAAAGTCCGCAGACTTACAAACAGCTGCTGATGGTTTCCGGTTTTGATCGCTATTTCCAAATTGTAAAGTGTTTCAGGGATGAAGACCTGCGTGCTGATCGCCAGCCGGAGTTTACCCAGATAGATGTGGAAATGTCTTTTGTGGATGAGGAAGATGTGATGGAAACAACCGAAGGACTCATGAAAACAATAATGAGTGATACGGTTGGGGAAGAGATCGATACTTCGTTCGAAAGAATGACTTATGACCATGCTATTAAAACCTACGGTACTGACAAGCCGGATACACGTTTTGGTCTTGAGTTTGCCGACTTTTCTGATCTTGTTGCCAATTCTGAATTTAAGATCTTTTCCAATACTGTTGACAAAGGAGGCGCGGTGCTGGGTATTACCGTCCCCGACCAGGGAGATATGGGGCGCGGTGCCATTGACCGGCTAACTGAGCGTGTAAAACAAGAAACTGGTGCTGCGGGATTGATCTATATCAAGTTGAATGACGATGATGGTGTGAAGTGCAGTGTAGGTAAGTTTCTGAAGGATGAAACGGTTGATGCGATGGTTAACAGGGCCGATGCTGATATGGGGGACCTGGTACTTATTCTTGCCGGCCCATCGACCGAAGTGTATACCCAGATGGGTAAGCTACGCCTGATGATGGGTAAAGAGCATAACCTTATTGATGAGGATGCTTACAAATTTTTATGGGTTACCGATTTTCCGCTGGTAGAGTACAGTAAAGAGGATCACCGGTACCATTCCTTGCACCATCCCTTTACGGCACCAAAGCCCGAGGATTTGGACAAGCTCGATGAGAACCCTGAAGAGGTTCGTTCGCGGGCATACGACTTGGTACTCAACGGTTACGAGATTGGTGGTGGTTCTATTCGTATTCACGACCGGGAACTGCAAACCCGCATGTTTGAATTGTTGGGGATTGATGAGGACGAAGCCCAGAAGCGTTTTGGGTTTTTATTGGATGCGTTTAAATATGGGGCACCGCCTCACGGGGGTATAGCTCTTGGGGTGGATCGTATTGTAATGATCTTGACCGGTGGAACCAGTTTGCGTGATGTAATTGCGTTCCCCAAAAACCAGAAGGCGCAGAGCCTGATGGATAACAGTCCCGATTTTGTGGACGAGGAGCAACTGGATGATCTGCACATTGAGCTAAAGGAATATGCTCAGAAAGATCAGCAGGAACAGGAATCTGAATAAAAAAAATAGGCGACATTGAAGACATTAGGAGTTGACGGCTGCAGGGCAGGATGGATTGCTATTAGTTTAGACGATGAAGGAGCCGGTTACTGGCTGTTGGAATCAGATGAAGAGTTAAAGGAATATTTTGAGGAGTATGATCGCATCTTTATAGATGTGCCGATTGGGTTAACGGAAGAAAAATATGTCAGGGAATGTGACGAAGAGCTTCGTGATGTTTTGGGACCTGATTATCAGGCCAGCGTGTTTAATCCGCCCATGCGGCCGGCGCTGTATTCCCCGACCTATGCCGAGGCATCGATGACGAGTTACGAAATTACGGGGAAAAAGATTTCTACCCAGGCTTGGAATATCACACCCAATATCAAAACGGTAGATGAGTTTTTACAAAATAATGAAGAACTGCGAGATAAAGTTTTCGAGAGCCATCCCGAGCTGCTGTTCCGAATCTTGAATGGCAATAACTCTATCCTGCAAAAGAAGGCTACTAAAAAAGGATTGCGCCACCGGTTAAAGTTACTAAAAGACCGCAGCGAATATGCCGATGATTTTTTCCGGGATATCAAAGAAGAATATCGGCGCAACCAGGTGGATGAAGATGATATCGTGGATGCAATGGCTTTGGCTTGGTTTGCTCTCCAGTCAACCGAGAAGGAGATGAAAACATTGCCTGAAGATCCGCCCATCGATTCTACCGGATTACCTATGGCTATTCACTACGTATAGCATTTTGGGATCTAAAAGAGGAGGACGAGAAAACTACTTCTCGTTCTTCTCCTCGAGAATACTCCTGTACTTAACGCCCGCTTTATACACGCGGTTTACCCCGTTAAAGGCGGCAATACGATAGGCTTCGCTTAGTGTGGGATAATTCATCACGTGATTGATGAAGTATCGGATATCGCCGTCATACGACATTACCGATTGCCCCAGGTGGATGAGGTTGGCAGCATCTGCTCCTATAATATGTACTCCCAATAGTTTTAGGGAATCAGTACTAAAAACTAGTTTAAGCATACCTTCGGAATTATTACTCATATTCCCTTTGGCAATATTTTTGAAGTAGGCTCGTCCGACGGCAATATCCAGGCCCATCTCTTCAGCATCGCGTTCTGTAATACCGATATTTGAAATCTCCGGAATACCATAAATACCGTATGGGATTTGATCGGGCACTTCGAGGGTCGGAATGCCAAACATATTGCAAGCAGCCAATCTACCCTGCGAGAAGGAGGCCGAAGCCAGGTGCGGAAATCCGATTACATCGCCGGCGGCATAAATATTGTCAACATTTGTTTTAAAAGAGTCATCAGTGACAATAAAATTCCTGTCGTCGGTTTCAACGTCAATGGCATCCAGATTGAGCCCATCGATATTTGGCTTGCGTCCTCCCAAAAAGAGTACGTGTTCTGTTTCGATAACTTGCAGGCGTTTATCTCTGGATTTGGATCTGAATTTGACCTCGGTAAAATTTCGCAGGGCGCTAAAGGATACGTCTTTAACATTCACATGATTCTTTATGGTAATTCCTTTCTTACGTAGAGAATCCTGCAGATGCTCTTTAATTTCATAATCTAAAAAGGTGAGATAGTCTTTTTGGCTATTTAACAGTGTGACGCGTGTTCCAAGAGCGGCAAAAATAGTGGCATATTCAATAGCATTTACGCCAGATCCAATAATGACCAGCCGGCGGGGAATATGGGTAATTTCCAGAATGGATTTATAGTCCAGCACTTTGTCATTATCCACTTCAAAATTTTGGGGTGCAACGGGGCTGCTTCCCGTGCTCACTAAAATATAATCTGCAGTATAGGTTTCTGTAGATCCAATATGTGTTTCTACTTCTACCGTATGATTATCTTTTAGGCGACCGAATCCACGAGCTACATCCACCTTGTTTTTGATGAGGTCATTTTTAACTTTCTGGTTTTCTTTCTCCAGAATCTCCTGCTTGTATTGCAGCAGGTCGCCCATCTGGAAGCGTTCGTAGGGCTTTTTATGTTCGTGATCGCCAAATTGTTCATTAAAGTCGAGGATGTTTTTGGCTGCTTCGCGAAGGGCCTTGCTGGGTACGGTTCCCGTATTGATCCATGTTCCGCCCAAGTATTTTTTATGGGATTCAACAACTAAAACATCTTTGTCAAATTTGGAACTTTGCATGGCACAAGAGAATCCTGCGGGGCCTGATCCAATAATGATAATATCGTAATCTCGACTCATAATGCGATCTGAAAGCTAAAAGTGAAATTGAATTTGTATCTCAAAAAATAGAATAAAATGATGAGCAAATCTCCATTTTTTATTTTTGACTAAATAATATGCAATGGAACGATTTGCAATCTATTTATGATTGGTACTATGCATCAAAGGTGCTAAATTTAAGGTATTGCACCGTAACGAGATAACATTATTTCAATTTATATTATTAACAACTATTTAAAACCAAAAACCTATTATTATGGCTTACGAACTACCTGATCTACCTTATGATTACGATGCGTTAGAACCACATATTGATGAGCGCACAATGAAAATTCATCACGGCAAACATCACCAGGGATATACCGATAAGGTAAACGCTGCCTTGGAAGGTTCTGAATTTGCCAACCTGCCCATTGAGGAAGTTCTGCAGCGTATTACAGAAGTACCTGAAGATATTCGACAAGCCGTGATTAACAATGGTGGTGGATATGCAAACCACAAATTGTTCTGGACTATCCTTTCTCCCAATGGCGGAGGAGAACCAACCGGTGATATTGGGGCTGCTATTAATGAAGAGTTTGGCAGTTTCAGCGATTTCAAAGAAGAATTTAATAATGCAGCAACCGGTCAATTTGGTTCTGGCTGGGGATGGCTGTGCGTCAACAAAGATGGCAGTCTCGAAGTGCTTTCAACGGCCAATCAAAACAGCCCGTATATGAATGGTTTAACTCCAATTTTGGGTGTTGATGTTTGGGAACATGCATACTATCTGCATTATCAGAACGAGCGTGGTAAGTATGTTAGCAATTTCTGGAACTTGGTCAACTGGGATCAAGTGAATGAATACTACAACGACGCTCAATAACGATCCTAACGTTGATAAGAGATTGAAGCACTCCGTTTTAAAGCGGAGTGCTTTTCTTCTTACATACTTCATATTTGAGCCTTATATTTGACGTTTAACATAAAGCCGAATAAATAAATTTAGTTATGCAATTTGGACTTGGAGCAGGCCCCGACGTTTCATGGATGCGCGAAGAATTAACCGATTTGGGTATTGAGGAGTTGAAAACCGTTGACGATGTGGATCGTGCAATGGATGAATATGATGATGGCACGATGCTGATGGTTATTAATTCCGTTTGCGGATGTGCTGCAGGTAATGCACGTCCCGGTGTAAAAATCGCCCTCGACGAATCAGATGTTCAACCCGATCATATGGTGACGGTTTTTGCCGGACAGGATAAAGAGGCCACAGAACGGGCTCGAGAGTATTTTAGTGAGTATCCGCCATCTTCACCAGCTTTTGCCTATTTTAAAGATGGCGAAATTAAGGCAATGATTCCGCGTCATCGTATTGAAGGGCGCACCAAAGTAGAAATTGCCGATGACTTGAAGATGGTATTCAAAGCTTTTAACGGTGAAGAGGAAACCGAAGAAGCAGAAAACTAAGGCTGTAAGTTATTTTACAGTTTTAAAGCCGGTGGATTCGTTTCCACCGGCTTTTTTTATTTTCGAAAAATGTATCATTAGCACTTTTAAAGGAGTGTTAGATAAAAAAGGGAAACAATAGGATAGGATTTTCGTAGGGTATTTTTGTTGATGATTGTATATTGGGATCTGCTTTGGTATCCATATGTGTGGATATTGAAATAACAGGATCAGAGGGATTGTAAGAAAAAGAAGTCACGATTATATGGGGCAACGGTTAACATATTGGATATTCCTGGGTGTTATTGGATTTGCAGTATTTTTTGTACTTCACTCTTTTATTGCCTTTAACGCCGGAGCACCTATAGAGCAGAGCAAATCTACGATTGAGCATAGAACCGCTGAGCTTGCTCAGCGACTCGGCTTTTCGTTAGATAGTTTGCAAATTATGACTAAGCGGACTCAACACTTGAATTATTATAAAACGTTGAAGGACTCTGCCCGGGAAGATCTTCCAGCTCCGGCAGTACTCAATAAGAATGGTGTATATCTTACAGGCTGGAAGGTAAGTATCGGAACGGCTCAAGATGAGGATGACGGTTTTTCGCACGAAGCAAGTGATTTTATGAGTGCGTTGGGACGTCTTGATATCCGTTACGATCAAGAGGGAAACGTGCGCCGGCTTTCGAAATATGCTGATAATCCCAACCCAACATTTGTTCCCGGCGATTCTTTGTTCTCAATAGCCAACCGGATTGTACAGGATATTTTGGGATATAACCTTCAGAATTATCAGCTTGATTATATAGATATAAGGGATACGCTGTTAACAACAGAACCTGGATTTGGGCAGCATCCAATGGAATTATCCGATTCTCGTGTTGGAAATAATATGGCTTTCCAATGGAATAAAAAGGGTAGTAATATTTCGGGTCCCCAAAAACTATCCCTTGAGGTTCGACCCATTATTCGGGAAAATAATACTCCCACTATGGCAAGTGTTCAGTATGGAGTTTCCATTGAAAGTTTTAAGGCCTTGGAAGAATTTGAGCCCAAACAAATTGATCCTCCTCAAAGCATTAGTAATACAGATCTTGCAACCCGGTTTGGCTCGCTGGCAATTCTGGCTATCCTCATTGTTTTTTTGGGGATAAAGTATATAAACAAGGGACAGGTAGAATGGCGGCGCGCGTTATTCATGTTGATCAGCGTTACATTGGGCGTGCTGGGCTGGCGTGTATTGTACCTCACAAATACCATGAATGGGTTTTGGAATCAAACAAGTGAGGCCCTTTTTATACTTAACAACCTAATATTTGCTTCCATTTTAGGTTTATATGCAGCCTTGGCTTATATCGGATGGGAGGCTATGGCACGTTCTAAGGATGAGGAGCAGCTGCACCTGTTGGATGCATTTTGGCGAAAACGATTTTTCTTCCGAGAAACCGGTGAAGGACTTCTTCGGGGTTATGCCTTGGGCGGAGTCTTGTTAGGTATCCTGGGAGTTACGCTATACCTGTTGGGTACTCAGTATTATCAGGCCGACAGCTCGAATGGTTTTACTGAGGCAAGTATGCAGCCCAAATTGTTGACCATCAATATGGCGATATGGATCAATGCCTGGCTAATTTCTTTGGGACATGTGGGAGTTACAACGGGATTTTTGCAGTCGAAAATTAAAAATCGCTGGCTGTATTATGGCGCCGGAATGCTGCTTCTTGGAATTCTCTTTTCGGGATCAGGGATATTATTTGAAATACTTGGTCCCAAATGGTACGATCTGATTGTTTTTACAATTATAGGAGGTGTTGCCATTTATGCCATGCAATGGTCTGGATTACTGTCTTTTGTGACAGGATGGTGGGTGTTTATGTCGGTATTGCTGGTGATGCCATATTGGGGATCAGCAAGTATGAATGTCGCGTATATTGCGTGGACACAATTCTTTATTCTTGGTCTGCCGCTGGTTTATGGGTTAATAGCATATAAGTATGGCAATTCTGTTTCTGAGATGGGAGGTTATATCCCCGAATACCAGGAGCGGATGGCTAATCACCTGCGTGTTGAAAAAGAGATTGAGATTGCTCGCGAAAGTCAGTTTAAATTAATGCCACTTCGTCCGCCTTCAGCAGATGGAATTGATGTGTATGGATTTTTTATGCCATCATTTGAAGTAGGTGGAGATTACTTCGACTATATCGTCAGTAGTAATGGTACGGCAGACAGTCAGGTCCTAAATATGACCATTGCGGATGTTTCCGGAAAAGCGATGAAGGCTGCTATGCATGCCGTTTTTACCAGTGGGTTATTGCTTTCACGTCTGCATAAAGATGCCCCGGATTCTATTTTGCGAGAAATAGCTCCTACATTGCATGCCCGCACCGATCGCCAGACATTTATTACTTGTATTATCGCACAATATCATCTTGAAAGCAGAATACTAAAAATAGCTAATGCAGGACATTGCCTGCCTATTTTG
This sequence comes from Fodinibius sp. AD559, assembly GCF_052712805.1. Lineage (NCBI taxonomy): Bacteria > Pseudomonadati > Balneolota > Balneolia > Balneolales > Balneolaceae > Fodinibius > Fodinibius sp. AD559. Next base: position 13,159 of record NZ_JBQPVW010000003.1, on the reverse strand, counting down.
AAACGGGATGGGAAAGGCGAATTTATAAGCACTCCGGCACCCAGATTTCCATTGGGGTTACAACAAACCGTCGATTATCAGGCGTATGAGGTACAGTTGCAGCAGGGAGATTTTCTCCTGCTTTATTCTGATGGATTGCCGGAGGCCGTAAATCCACAGGGTGAACGTTTCGGCTTTGATAGCTTGATATCACTTGTTGAATCACTGGACACTGACAATCTTCCCAGCAACGAGGTTTCGATGGAGATCAAACGGAAAGTTCAGAAATTTAGCGACTATCAATTGGCTGATGATACCACTATCATATGCCTCAAGATATAAGGACGTGAGAATTAAAAATTTGAATCTTTTCTAACAAGAAAATCAATTTTATATGGCACAAGACAATAACTTTTCTGGCATGGATATACCGCCGCAACTCAAGAAGTTAGGCAGTAATATCCGATACATCATTTTGGGAGCGTTAATTGTGGTGGTGGCCTTTTCCTCTTTTTTTACCGTTAATCCCGAAGAAGTAGGAATGGTTATGCGTTTTGGGGAATTCACCAGAACAGCGCAGCCCGGATTAAATTTTAAAGCTCCTTTTATAGAAGAAGTGCGTTATGTACCCATCCAGCGACAGTTAAAACATGAATTCGGTTATCGAACAACGAGTGCCGGAGTGCGATCGAATTATCAGAAACAAGGGTATGGAGATGAATCCCTTATGCTTACGGGAGACCTCAATCTTGCGGATGTAGAATGGGTTGTACAGTATCGTGTTTCAGATCCTTATGATTTTCTTTTTAAAATTCGTAATCCGGAAGAGACTTTGCGGGATATGTCTGAATCAGCTATGCGTCAAGTTGTGGGTGACAGAACGGTAAATGAAGTATTGACCGTTGGTCGTGCAGAAGTTGCCATGAAAGCACAGGAGCTTATCCAAGAACTGGCTGATGAATATGAATCAGGAATTCGTATAGAGCAGGTTGTACTGCAGGATATTAATCCCCCCGATCCCGTGAAGGCTTCTTTTAATGCTGTAAATGAAGCACAGCAACAGAAAGAGACCTTAATTAACCAGGCAAAATCTGAATACAATAAAGTAGTACCGCGTGCCAAGGGAGAGGCACAGGAAACAATTCAAAAAGCTGAGGGTTATGCCGTAAATCGTATTAACAGGGCTGAAGGAGAAGCCTCTCGTTTTAATCAGCTCTACCGCGAGTACGTAAAGGCTCCGGAAGTTACTAAGCAACGGATTTACCTTGAGACACTCGAAAATATTTTGCCTAAGATGGGGAATAAAATTATTACCGACCAAAATGGAAATAGTGTGCTACCGCTTTTGCAGATGCAAATGGAAGGGGTCAAAAGCAACAACGTAAATGCTAATTCAAATACACAGGGTAATTAAGGAATGAAGAATTTTAAAATAGTACTTTTTGTAGTTTTAGGTGTTCTTTTTCTCATTGCCTATGACGGATTTTATATTGTTGATGAAACAGAACAGGTTATTATTACCCAGTTTGGAGATCCTGTAGGTGAGGCGGTTGCAGATCCTGGAATGCATTTTAAAATCCCGCTAATACAGCGAACTCATTATTTTGATGAGCGTTATCTGGAATGGGATGGTGACCGTAATCAGGTTCCAACCAAAGATAAGAAGTTTATTTTTGTAGATACCTATGCGCGCTGGCAAATAACTGATCCACTTCAATTTTTTAAGCGACTGCGTGACGAACGCGGAGCACAATCACGCTTAGATGATATTTTGGACGGTGAAACCCGGAATGCCGTTGCTTCTCATGATTTGGTAGAAGTGGTGCGATTAACGAATCGGGATCCTGAATCGGATGCGACAATAACCGATGTTGTCGAAGATTCACTCGAAGAAATAGCCGTTGGCCGGGGTTCTATACAGGAAGAGATTCAAGAGCTTGGCAACCAGCGGGCTGAAGATTTAGGGCTTAAGATTCTTGACTTCCGGTTTAAACGTATCAACTATGTAGAAGATGTGCGGAAAACGGTTTACGATCGTATGATTAGTGAACGTAATCGTATTGCCGATAAATTCCGATCCGAAGGTGAGGGAGAAGCCGCTCGTATTAACGGTGAAAAACAACGTGAATTGAACAGGATAGAATCAGAGGCATTTCGGGAGGCAGAAGAGATCCGTGGAAAAGCGGATGCTCGTGCAACGGCAATTTATGCAGATGCATATAATCAAACAAATGCGGCGCGGGAGCTTTATAACTTTACCCGGACAATGGAGTCGTACGATAGAGCTTTGGATGATCAAACGTCTCTTATTCTTTCAACGAATAGCGACTTCTTTAGGTTCTTGAATGATATTCAAGAGTAAAAAGCGAAAATATATCTGAGAAATAATTAGCCTGCGGTTTAAAATCCGCAGGCTTTTTTATTTTCATAAAAGTAATTTAAGTCACTTTTCTTGGGCCATCGTGTCGATCATATTGTGGGTAAGCTCTTTGCTGCGTTCGGTATCAATTTGGGCTTTTAGCTTCATCAGCATATTATAGAGTCCCATGTGAACCTTGGTACTGTAAATAAAGTTCTTATCGCCCCGTGGTTCATTTTTGATAGGGAGCTCCCGGGCAAAGCGGGTGATTTTTTTCTTAAAGTCGGGATCACCGAAATCAAACTCATCGCCCATATAAGGCTTCGCAAAAGTATCCCCATAGGCCTTGCAAAATTGAAAGAACTCTTCTTCTGTTTCCGGATTCTTGGGATTTTCCTTGATGATATCCAGCTTTAAATAGAGATCCCGAATTTCCTCCTCGTTTTGCTTTAAATGTTTGGGCAACAGCTGCATGTAGTTATGGGTGAATTCCTCAGAGAATTTTTTCACACAGCCAAAATCAATTACGCCCAACTTTCCGTCATCCCGAAAGAAAAAGTTGCCCGGATGAGTATCGGCATGGATAAAATCACGTTGTTCAACTTGGTCATGAAAGAAATCCCATAGCAGTTGTCCAAAGTGATTTCGTTCTTCCTGACTTGGATTTGTAGCTAAAAACTCCTTAAGGTGTTGACCCTCAATAAAAGTCATGGTAAGCACCTTGTCGGTCGATAGCTCCTCAATATATTTAGGAGTAATAACTTCTCCTTCGGAAAAGCGCTTATTGAAATATTTGAGATATTCCGCCTCCTGATGGTAATCTGTCTCCTCCATCAGTGTTTCTTCAATTTCCTCAAAATACTCGTCAAAATTACCGTTACCGCTGACGATTCTTTTCATCAGCGTTTTTGCCATCGACATATCCGAGTGGATCGTATTTTTTACATTGGGATACTGAATCTTGACGGCTACTTTCTGCCCGTTTTTAAGCCGCGCTTCGTGTACTTGTCCAATAGATGCAGCGGCAATAGCTTCAGTATCAAATTTAGCAAAAAGGTTTTCAGGATAGTCCCCAAGCTCCTTTTTGATGATTGATCGCGCCAGTGCTTTGTTGATGGGAGGAACGCTGTATTGTGATTCGCTCATCACTTCGGCAAATTCTTCGGGCAGCATTCCTTCGTCCATACTGAGGGATTGGGCAATTTTCAGGGCCGTACCGCGGAGTTTGGTAAATTCATTAAATACTTGCCGGGCATTCTGGGTGTGGAACTGCTTGCCTTCTTCTTCGGATTCCTTTTTACCGACTGATTTTTTGAGGTATCGCTTGGCATAATTTGTCCCAACTTTGATACCGGTTTTTGCAAATATTTTACCGCGCTCAAGTTTGGAGGATGGAAAATCATTACTCATAAATTATCGTATTTCAATTTTAGAACAGAGTTGTTTTACAATGGGGATATTGTTGATAAAAGCTTTTTTATTGGTATTCATAAATTTGAGCAGATCAAAGCTTTTATCGAGTACAGGGTTATACATGAGTTCTTGAAGTACGGCCGTAGCTTTATCAGTGAGCTCCATACTAAGCTCCTTGTCCTCGCTGGTATCATTTATCCAGAATCGGAGCAGCTCAAGATACTGCCTCCGCAGAAATGTGTACGAATAGGAGTTTAAGACTAAAGTAGAGGAGACAGAAATATGCTCATCATTTTCGAGAAACTGCTTGATAAGTCGTTCCAGCTCTTTTTCAAAATCTGTTTTGGTGAAACTGTTGAGGATATATTCAGAGAGCGTTGCCTCTACAAAAGCTTCTTTTTCTCGAAGCATATCAAAATTGGTAAACGCAAAGTTTGAGAGTTTTTCGCTGAGGGTGTATGATTCAAAATCATCGATCTCGTCAATCATCATCTCATAGCGAATGACCAACGAAGCGTAATAAAATTCGAGAATAGACTTTTTATTGGGAAAGTAGTTAAAGACCTCCGCCGGGGTAATATCAATTTCTTTGGCTATATCCTTGATATAAAACTGCCCATCACCTTGTATATATAGATCAGTAGCGATATCTGCTATAGCAAATTTTATCTCAAATGTTTCGGGATTAAAGGTATCCATGATTAAATATATTTGTGGATGGCATGTGTCACTACGCCCCAGATTTCAAAATCAGTTTCGTTTGTAATTTTCTGTTTATCAGCTGAGTTATCACTCTTCATTATATAGGCAGTGTTTCCTTTTTTAATTAGTTTGCGAACAGTCATTTTGCCTTCGAGTATTGCAACAATAATATGATTTTCTGCTGGTGTTATTGACCGGTCTATAACGAGAATATCATCCGAAAAAATTCCAATATTATTGAGTCCGTCACCTTTCACACGCATAAAAAACGTAGCGGCCGGCCGTTTTATGATATAGTCATCGAGCGAAAGCGGTTTTTCAAAATGATCGCGTGCCGGTGATGGAAATCCCGTCTCTTTACGAAACCGGTTGGGATCTTGTTTGGGTTCGCGGTCTATATTTCCCGAATAAATATCGGTAATACGAAAATCCTCCATATTATACCTGCATAACTTCTTTTATCTATTAACAAAGACTGCTTGGGATTAAGTCCCGATTTTGATATTTATATCGAAAGTTAGGGCCGAAGACTGAACACATATTGTCATGTATATTTTAGCATTTATTGGTTGGCTGCTGTTAGGATTTGCCGGAATGGAAATAATCTCTTATTTGGTTCATCGGTTTATTTTTCATGGCTTATTATGGGAAGTTCATCGATCGCATCACGAGCCAACGCATGGATCATTTGAACTCAATGATCTGTTTTCGCTTTTTTTTGCGGGTGTGTCGGTGTATTTAATGTATCGCGGAAGTGCAGCTCCAATTGAATCAGTGAGTTTTGCAATAGGTACAGGAATAGCTGTGTACGGAATCCTATATTTTATTATTCACGATCTGTTTGCCCACAAGCGTTTTATGCCTTTTAAAAGTGATAGCAAGGTGATGCGGCTGATTAGATATGCGCATCAGCGGCACCATCAATCAATAGACAAAGAAGGCCAAGAGCCTTATGGGTTGTTTTTATTTCCGTATGACAAATACAAAAAATAAAGTGCTATGTGGCGTGATTTTGTAGCACTTGCAATGTTTGTTCGGCTTGCCATTGATGACGACGCTGATGTGCTTCAAGCAGAAGAAAACACTCTGCCAGCGTCATTTTGATTATAGAAAAAATAGGATGGGTAACTTTTGATTGGCCAAGGTGAACGTTTTTTTGATGAGCATATTCAAGTTGCGCAATCAGACGATCCTGTAAATTTAAATACTCATCAAGCAATTCCATTCGATTATATTCTGACGTGTCAACAGGTTTCATTGCTTTGATGGTTTTCAACTTCATTTTGTACGGCGGTTCAAAGATCGAAATGATTTTTTGGGGAAGCCATCGGGGCGGAAACGGTTGGTTTACTGAGTCAGCAGTACCGGCATTTTCTGATATAGCTGAAGTAATATTATCAAAATAAAGATCCCCGTAATTGATGAGGTGACTATAACATTCTGCTATGCTCCACCGATCTTCTGCAGGGGCTTTTAGAAATAAGTTTTCATCAACAGATAAAATGAATTCTTCAGCGGTAATCTTTGTATGTTCAAATTGTTGGATAAACCAGTTATAGGTGTATTTTTGCATTATAGAAGACTCTGTTTTTGGTATTATTGGAATCCGTTGTTTATACGATTGGCAAAATTATGGAATAAATGAAATTTTCATCCAAAAAATATTTGTGAAGTTATTTAGGAATATTTGGGACCTGGTAAAGGAGACCTATGATCAAATAGGGCAAATAAATATAGGACTACATGGTGCCGCAATTGCTTTTTATGCCATATTTTCGACGGCCCCGTTAGTTATTATTACTTTATGGATTTTAAATATGGTGCTTGGGAGTCAATTGGGAGCGGTAGAGGTTAAGCAAACGATCGAATCGGTAGTTGGGGCTGAGTTAACCCATACTATAGAACAGATTGTAGCATCAGCCAGCAAGGGAACATCCGGTTTGTGGTCTTCGGTAATTGCAGTTATTACCTTGCTTTTTGGAGCAACCACCTTGCTTTCACAGATTAAACAAACATTAAATATGATTTGGGGAGTCAAAAACCCAAAACTGAATTCTGTCTGGCAATTTTTATGGGGTCGGTTAACGGGATTACTTTTTATAGGAGCGCTAAGCCTGCTCTTCTTGGTTGGATTGGTTTCTGAAAGTATTATTTATGGGCTGGGTGATTTACTTATTCCCATTTTGGGTAATACAAATATATATCTGATTCAGATGGGGACATCACTGACGAATATTGTACTTGCCATTACATTTTTTGCAGCAATGTTTAGAATTTTGCCAGATCTTGATGCCCGATGGAGAGATGTAGCTGTTGGAGCAATAGTAACAATGATTTTAGTAATGGCAGGAAAATCACTTGTGGATTGGTATTTGAGTGCGGCCGCCCTGCAACCCATGTATAAGGCAGCTGGCTCATTTGTAATATTTCTTATATGGATTTATTACAATGTGCAGGTGGTTCTTATTGGTGCTGTTTTTACCCGGGTGTATACCAGTCGATACGGTGGAAAGGTGAAACCCTATTGGGAAGCGAAACTTGATGAAGATTTGTGGATATAGAAAATTGTTGCTACTGTTTGGTGCTGCTGCCTTTTAATTCCATAATTCGATTGTAGGATCGTTCAATCTGTTTACGACTAATTTTATCTTCCTCGATAAGTTTTTTGATGGCCTTGTGTGCTTTGGGAATAATATCAGGATCATAAACTGAGTTATTTGCAAAAACCAGAATATCAACGCCGGCATTGATGGCTTTGTTGATGGTAGTTTTAAGTCCGTATTCGTGACGGATGGCCCCCATCATGAGATCATCAGAGATAACCACACCGTCGTAGTTCAACTTGTTTCGCAGTAACCCGGTAATGGTAGGCTTGGAAAGAGTCGCTGGATAATGGGGATCAATATTGCGGTTAAAAATATGTGCAGTCATAATGGCATCTCCCAACCCCTTATTAATAAGCTTACGGTAGGGAATTAACTCTTTATTAGACCATGTATCAGTAACATCAACTACGCCTAAGTGAGAATCATTTTTTGAGCTTCCGTGCCCCGGAAAATGCTTAAGCACCGACCATACGCCGTATTTGTGTAACGTTTTAATATAGATAGAAGCATGCTTTACTACCGTCTGGGGATCTTTAGAAAAGCTGCGCTCCAATCCACCAATAACGGGATTGTCGGGATTGGTATTGAGATCAACAACCGGTGCAAAATTCATGTTGAGTCCGATATCTCTTAATGTTTGCCCCATTTTTTGAGCGTAGAACCTGGTGCTGTCAGTGTTATCTAACTTTCCGAGATATTCTGCAGATTTTATCTCTGGAAATCCCATTGATGGTTTCAGTCGGGCTACTTGTCCTCCTTCTTGATCAATAGAAACAATAAGTGGAATATCAGATAAATTTTTAAGGTCGTTGATAAGTGTCTTTAATTGTTCTGGAGATTCTATATTTCGTTTCGAAGATTTTGAAGGGACGTCGTAGTCAAAAAGGATAACACCACCCAAATGATATTTTTTTATATCACGCACAACATGATTGGTATCAGTGAGCGCCGTTCCCCGGAATCCTGTCAAAAGCATCTGTCCAATTTTTTCATCGAGAGATACCTTTTCTTCGGAAAATGAAGATTGACTGAAAGAAGGATTTATGGTTAGCAGGGGAAGAAGAATAGTTAGGAATAAGCGAAACATATCGGTGATTTTATCTAAAAGCAGCGGCTTAATGTGAGAGATAATAAGATAAAATGTTAATAGTATCTTATTTCTTTGAATGAATAAATTGAAAACAGTTGTGGTTAAAGGTGTTGTAATTTTGGATGAATATAGTGACTTCAGTTATTAGTTTTTCTTAATTTTTGCAGCGCGAGAACACTATAATTAAGTTTAAAGCTATTTATAGTAAATAATCATGTTGGATAGAAAAATTAGGGTAGAAATTTTGTAACAAATGGGTAACAGTATACTCTTGTAAAGTGAATGAAATTAAAGAAGGTTTTTTAATATTATTATACACGCAATTGCCTTGAGTTTGCGTGTTAATTTTTAGGAAAAAAGTCATGATTGAGAGTTTTAATAAAAAAGAGCTGGAAGAGAAAATTGACCAGTATGTAAATGGTCAACTTTCCGCTCAGGAAGTCGATGAATTATGGGCTGAGCTAATTCAGGATGGTTATCACTTGGATTATCTCAAAAGTGTAGCGAATCTCAAAGCCGTGATTGAGCGGAAAAGAGAAGAGCAAAAGAGTACAAATAAAAAGCAATATTGGTATTATGCAGCAGCTGCAGTAATTGCTTTGCTTATTGCAGTAGTTGGTGTGATGAATATTTCTACCCAGCAGCAATCTTCGGTAGAACCCGTATCAAGCATAGAGCTTGATTATTATCGTTCTGGTGATGGGGCAGTTTCTTCTACTTCTGATAAAGAGGTAATACGGAATGCGATCAAGCTTGCTAATACGGGACATGAAAATGAGGCGATATCCTTATTGCAGTCTGAGCTTGAGAATGCTACAGAGCCTGGATGGATTGCTGAGCTAAGTCTTAATTTAGGTTCTCTGCACTATAATAATGGCAATTACAATAAAGCTATCGAGTATTACGAAAGGGTGGTAACGCATAAAAATAGTGTTGATGTGCTTATGTTAGAGAAAGCATACTGGTATATCGGCAACGCTTATTTCCATTTAGATCAGCTTGTTGATGCAGAAATGAATATTGAGAAAGCGTATGAGTTGAACGGAGCGTATCGCCGGGTCGCTAAAAGTTATCTGAATGCGTTGTCCGATTGATTTGAAACCTTCGCTGCTTGATAATTAATAACGAATAGAGTAGAGCTATTCATCATTGTTTACTTTCTGAGAGAGGGCGTTTCGTTAGATCTCCTTACTGTTACCCATCACTGTTTTGAGAAGATAATTCCTTGCTGAGCAAGGTAAGACAGCCCGGCCATGAGCAGAAAGTAGAAGATAAACGCTCCTGCCATGGCCATATTTTTATCCTGTTGGGGTTCAACAATCGGATCGGTATTTCCGATTAACATGTAGGGCCCCCAGAAGTGAGGATCAGCATTTTTGCTGTTTAAGAAGTATTGTTTCGCAGCTCTTAGCGCTTCAGCTTTTGATTGCCCCTCATTTAAGTTCGAGTAGAATTGAACAGCAAATTCTGAGGCAAGCATATCATTCACCGACCATAAATTGAGTATCAGTGATTCGGCACCGGCATATCGCAACGCTCTGCTGATACCCATTACCCCGGTACCCTGTATATATGATCCGGACCCAGATTCGCAGGAGTTGAGCATTACCATTTCATTGCTGAGGTCCAGCTCAAATAACTCATAGGCAAAAAACCGATCGTCAAAAGTGCTGTCGGTGCCGGCCGTAGATTTGTTAAAATAGACAGTAGAAAACATCGGGTCGCGTTCCGATACTTCGCTGTGTGTTGCTAAATGGAGGACTTGAGAGTGCGGAGCTGTTTGCTTAAAAGTGGATTTGGTTGATTGCTCATTGATATAGGTTTCTACTTGAGAGAGGTTAGTGAGACTTTCTGCAATCTGAATAACCTCGGATTGAGCGTAAGGCAGTGGTACTAATGATTGGTTGGTATAATTGTCAAAGTTTGATACTCCGTATCCCACATAATTCATTTGCGTTTTAGAGGCGGATGAAGAACGGTTTGGTGTTTTGAAATCCTCCAGCGTGGTCAAATATTGTGTCTTAAACTTTTCAATGGCATACGTTGCTTCTCCGTAGCTATAGCTTTTAGAGGGCTTTTCCAGGGGGAGGATATCCAATGGAAGCTGATAGAAGTAGCTGTCGGGAATAAGCGTAATTTTATCGACATAATCGGGAATCTCTTTTAACTCCAGGAGTTGGGAAATCTTATAAAGAGAGTCAAGGTTTGTCTCATGAGTAGCAATTTGTTGAGCAGTATTACTAAACAGTTGCCTTCGCTTATCATCCAGATCAATTGTTTTCAGGTCTATATCAGTGCGCGATATTTTTGCGATATAGTATTGGTCTTTGAGTTCCGTTATATGCAGCAAGAGCTCCCGGGCTGACAGCTTATTCTGAATTTGACGAATAGAGGTAGGGTTCTGATCAATATTTTTACTTAGCCGGCGATCGTACTTTCGTTTTTTGGTATTTAACTGATTGATCTGCTGTCGAATTTTAAATTGCTCGTCTTCGGGTGCAGTCAGAAGTTTTTTGCGGACGACATCAAGCTGATTGGTTATTTTTTTGTATTCCGTTAATTCCGATTCGTTCAGCAAGCTTGACTTAACCAGCGGGTTTTGATAAAGCGAGGCATCATTAATGGTTTTCAGCTGATCAAGTTTTTCAACAGCTTTACCGGGTTGTCCTGTATCCATATAAATAGAGGCCGCCAGCTCAAAGGCATCGAGGTACTCATCTTCAACATGCCAAAACCCGGATTTGAGATCGGTACTACTCTGGGCTCTTACAACAATTTGTTTTAATGTGGGTTCAAGAATATCAAGTGCTTCATCTTTATTTTCAGTCTTAGAGAGATATTCAGCCTCAACCTTTTTTGCTTTAACAATTTGATTAAAATCGAGTTGGTTGAGATCAAAAGATTTAAATTTCTCAATTAGGGTTTTGGCTTGATCTATGTTTTCTCTTTTTAAATAAATTTGAGCTTTGTTTACAAGTGCATCAATATAACTTATTCCCCTCTCCTCACCTGATAATGAAATTATCTCATTATGTTTTTCTATCGATTGATCATATTTCTTTTGTTCTTCGAAAGTTAAAGCTATTTCGTTTAGTAGTTTTATATATTGACGTGTATTGTTTTCAGAATTTAATACAGAAGCGGCTTTTGAGTAGAAGGAGTGCGCTTTTTGGAAATTGGTTTTAAATTTCCTGTAAAAAGATCCATAAAGAGTATATATAGTTCCTAAGTCATTACTTTTATTCTTTTTTACAGCTAATCTTTCCGCCTTGTTCAAATAATTAATAGCTTCTTCTGGATTATTTGATTCTCTATAGTAAACAAATAGATTTTTTAAAATATTAAGTTGGTGATCGTAATTTTCTTTATCCTCAGCAATAGAAAGAGCTTTAAATTGAAATTTTAAATAATCGTTATACTTGCCCAGTTTGTGGTAAGCAAGAGCTATATTATTATATAGAGAGGAGCGAGATATATTTAGATTGGTTTCATCTATCTCATGTAATATCTCACTATATATTTGTTCAGCTGCTTTAATTTTTCCAATGCTATAGAGATAAACTCCCTGCAATTGTTTAATACTGATTCGTTCCTTCTCCTCACCGAGATAGGTTGCTAAAGGCAAAGTTTGTTGACGTACAATTTTAAGGCTTCGGTCATAATATCCAAGTCTATACATTGTATAATCTAAAAATTGGTAGGTTTTTAGCTTGAGCGTTGAATTGGGCAGGAGTTTATTGTTACTAAGAGAATTATATAGAGAGGCAGACTCGGAATAATTATTTGTAAGATATAAAATGCGAAAATAGCTTACCTCAGCAAGTGTATTGTGAATATTCTGGGGAGAGGAATAATTTTTGGTCCAACTTTTTTTAATGTTATTGTAATAAGTATTGGTAAAGAGGGTGGAGTAATTACTATCCCATAGAAGGAAGAAGTGTGGTAATAAAAATTTGTGACTGGGGAGAATTTCAGTGCTAATTTTATCTTTATTTATAATAGCTTCAGTGAGTTTACTAAAGTTTATTTCACTATTAGCCGGCAGATCGTATTTAGTAATATATTCACGGGATATTTTTTTTCTATCTGCGGTATTATCAGTATTCAGCAATAGAGCGATTAAAAGATTAGGGGAGCCCGTTTGAAATACTACTTTTTTTAGTTGACTTTGGAAAGTGTTTTCAAAATTGGCGAAAATATTAAGTTCTTCAGTTTCTTGTGCTTTTTCTTCAATAAACGATTTGATTTCTCTGTTTTCACTTCCCAAAAGGGTAAGAGCCCACAGGTTTTCCTCAATATTGGTATCCGCCTTAACCTGTGAAATGTAATACTTGGCTTGCGATTTGGAGTGGTTATAAAAACTATTCCCATTGGGGATACTATCCCTATCTGCAACGGATACCAATTGTAAAAAGCATATAATAATCGTAAGCAACATAGAGTGATAAAAATTATTGCCTTAGGAAAACTGTAAAGCAAATTTTTTATAAGGATTAAACAATCTATGGGCTCCTTTACTTTAAAGCAAAATGGAACTCACATTATCTGTACTTGCATAAATTATATACGTTTGTTAGCAATTTGGTTTTTAGTCTCTGATTAAAATAAAATTATAATTCAGGTTTATCGACGATGGGATCCATGCCTGCTTCGGTGCCAAAGTCAGGGGTGTCAACTTGCGTGGGTTGCTCGATGTCGGCTTGCTCTTGGTTGTCAAGGCCGGGGTCGGTAACGGAGGCGCAGCCGGTGAACAGTGCAATGCTAAAAATAATAGCGAGAAGTTTGTGTGTGATAGATTTCATAACAGAGAGCTTTTTAGAGTTATAGAGATAAAGTGATTAATAGTTATGCTGGGAATTACAATTCTGGTTTATCGACGATGGGATCCATGCCTGCTTCGGTGCCAAAGTCAGGGGTGTCAACTTGCGTGGGCTGCTCGATGTCGGCTTGCTCTTGGTTGTCAAGGCCGGGGTCGGTAACGGAGGCGCAGCCGGTGAACAGTGCAATGCT